>JAYVRN010000491.1:0-4783 GCA_043776275.1 Myxococcales bacterium
CCCGAGACCGCCTTGTCCTGCACGACGAGGTCGCTGATGATGCTGCGACCGCCGGTGACGCGCGGCTTGTTGATCTCGACCTCTTTGCCCTGGTCGGGACCGTTGGTCACGACGAGCTTGCCCTTGCGGAGGCGGCGGACCGTGGCCCACTCGCCCTCGAACAGGGTGGTCAGTCCGGTACCGGACTCGAATGCGGACCCTTCCTCTGGCTCCATCTGGAGCACCGTACCACTAGTTAGAGCTTGCCCGGGAATTCGGGGGATCTTCGACGGGGCTCAGTCCTCATCAAGCGTTGACGTGGAGGTTGACGTCGGCGTGGTCGTGGACCGGCGAACGGATCGGTCTGGGATGCTGAGCTTTCAACGACTTGACGTGAGTGTGAGACGCCGCCGTCCACGCCGCGGTCGCCGTCGACGTCAACCTCCAGGTCAACGCCAAGACCTCGCGCCTCGTGGATTCTCGACGACAACCGCCAGCTTCGCTGGCCGACGTTCCTGCCAAGCTGTTAGTTGAGCCACTTCTGCTCGTCGCGCTTGGGCGGCTTCGGCGCGCCGCCCTGGAGGACGGTCAGCTTGGCCCGCGCCCGCTGGATCCGCCACCGCTTCCAGACCAGGCCCGGGCTCCAGCGCTTCGAGACCATGACGGCCGCGGTGATCATCGCGCCCGCGAACGCCGCGCCCTCCTGCCACTTCTGCTGGAGCAGGACGAACACGGCGAGGAACGCCATGAAGCCGTACATCATCTGCTTGCCGGTCAGCGGCAAGACCCCGAAGATCTGGACCGGTTGGCGCGCGTAGACGATGCCGTAGGCGACCACGGTGCCCCAGGTGAACGGGCCCAGGCCGTGGATCGGGACGTCCGTGCCGAGCAGCTGGCCGACGCCGACCCCGACCAGGAGCCCGACGATCGAGGTGGCCGCCACGAACCGGTAGAACCGCGCCGTGCCCCAGAACCGCTCCAGGGTCGGGACGAACATGAACATCATGAAGCCCTGGAGGACGAGCTGGAAGAACTCGACCTCGAGGAACGGGCTGGTCAGCACCGTCCACACCCGCCCGCGCTCGAACAGCTGCGAGGGCGAGGCGACGACGTACTCGGTGAGCGTGGCCTTGGCGGCCGGCTCGCACATCATCCAGACCAGCGACAGCCCGACCGAGATCCCAAAGATCACCATCGCACCTCGCGTGATCCCGAGGCTGCTGAACTGGAACCGCCGACGCTGGCTCACGCTGTGACCTTAGCATCCTTCCGAAAACCACAACGCCCGCCACTTCCGAAGAAGCGCGGGCGCCGGGGGACCGATCGAGGTCACGAGGACCTCAGGTCAGCCGAGATCAGTCGAGGTCAGTCGAGGTCAGTCGAGGTCAGTCGACCTTGACCATGATCGAGCCGAGCTCGGTGACCTTGTTCGGGCCGGCAATGACCCGGTCCATCAGCGTCGTCATCGGGCCGAGGCCCTGCGCCGGCGTCGCCGTGTTGATCGCCTGGACGTCGACGCGATAGGCACCCTGGAGCAAGTTGCCCGACAGACCGTAGTGCTCGTTGCACAGGAACTGGTCGTCGAACGAGTTGCTCGCGTTGGTCACGCTGGTCGAGACCAGGCCCACCTTGGGGACCGCACCGGTGGTGCAGTCGAGGGGGGCGTTGGTCGCGGTGTCGCGGAGATCCCAGTCGAACTGGAAGTAGCCCGCGTCGGAGTACAGCGTGGTCTTGAACGGGAGATCCGCGTCGAGCACGTTCAGGAAGTAGCCGTCCGGGAACCGCTCGGTGGCGGCGGCTTCGTTCCGCGACGTCGAGGCCGCGTAGACGTTGTTGCCGCTGTCGCCGGTCAGCTCGACCCAGACCTGGTAGACGCTCGGCGGCAGCGGATCGCTGACACCGACGCCGTCGTCGCAGTTGTAGAGGTCGATGAACGGGGTCCCGATCAGGCGGTAGCTGGTGTCGACCTCCTGGGCGTAGACTGCGGCGGTGGTGGTGCCCGGCGGGCACGGGATGCTCGTCCCCGCGTTGGACTTGAGGTCCCACGTGGCGTTGACGACCGCGTATTCATCGGTGCTCGAGGTGATGATGCAGCCCGCAGCCTGCGAGACCACCGCCGCCATCATGCTTGCTAGGACAAGGTTCTTCATTGAGCTCTTCCTTCCGGTACGTACGTTACTAGGCCACGTATCAGACGACGCGACCGTAGGTTGCTTCACTTGTCGACACTAAGGCAATCGCCGCGCCAGCATGGTGCCCGACCCTGTGATCTCTCGCAAACCTACGTACAGATACACGGCTGCTGGCCGCAGTACGACACCTGCAGGATCAGCTCCACGGCACCCAAGCTCACGGTATCACCCAGGATCACGCGCCGCTGCTCCGGCGCTGGCGTCGTGTAGGTGTTCGGGTCAGCAGGGCCCGCCGCACACTCCGGTGTGACCGAAAGCAACGCTTCGCCCTCCGGTAGATCAAATCCGGTTACACCGTGGTTGTCGTCGCAGCGCCACGATGCGAACCCGCTACTCCGCCCTACCACCTCCCAGTCGAGCCGAATCCGCGTCACCGGACTGGTGCCGTCCTGCCCCGAGTTGCAGTTGACGAACTTGTCTGGCAACGAGCTGCTGGCCGGGCGGAGCTTCCACGACAGCTCGACCGCACCACCATCGACCTGCGCGCAGCCCGTGGCCAGGGCGCACAGCACGGCGAGCCGCAGGGCATTCGCGGTGGGCACGGTGGGCACGGTGGGCACGGTGGACGTGGTGGACGTGGTGGACGTCGTGGCAGCCTTCATCCAAGGCCCATCATGCCGTCTCGTCGATTTGACCGGCAGTCAGGACGCGTGTTATTGCCCAAAAACTCGATATGCCAGGGTTTTCGGCGACATCAGCGATCGGCGCGGGCCTGGACATCGTGCACCTGTTCAACCAGGCGCATTGGATCGTCAAGACCGTGATGATCATCCTGGCGATCATGTTCGTGATCGGCCTCTACATCATCATCTACAAGACGCTGTACCTGAGGCGAGCATCGGCGGAGTCCAACCAGTTCCTGGACTCGTTCTGGAAGTCGCGCGACATCGAGCAGATCTACAAGCAAGCCCAGGCGCTGCGGAACAGCCCGATCTCGCAGATGTTCGTCGCCGGCTACACCGAGCTGGCGAAGCTCGCGAGCGACGATCAGCTCAAGGAGGATCGCGAGGGCAACCTGTCCAACATCGAGCGCGCGCTGCGGCGTGCGCAGACGGTGGAGACCGGCAAGCTCGAGTCGATGGTCGCGTTCCTTGCCACCACCGGCTCGGCGGGACCCTTCATCGGACTGTTCGGCACGGTGGTCGGCATTCTGTTCGCCTTCGTCGAGATCGGTGAAGCCTCGGGCGCCGCCACGCTGAAGGTCGTCGGTCCGCACATCGCCGAGGCGCTGTTCGCCACCGCGATCGGCCTGGTCGCTGCGATCCCCGCCGTCATGGCGTACAACTACTTCCAGCGGCGGATCCGGGTCCTGCGCTCCGAGATGGAGACCTTCGAGCAGGACTACCTCAACATCATCAAGCGGCACTTCCTGCGGTAGGTGCGGCCATGGGGATGAGCAGTGGCGGAGACGGAGAGCTGAACTCCGAGATCAACGTGACGCCGATGGTCGACGTCATGCTGGTGCTGTTGATCATCTTCATGATCACGGCGCCGATGATGAACACCGGTGTCGATCTCGATCTGCCCAAGGTCACCGCGAAGAACATCGAAGATCCCGAGGGCAAGCTCGTGCTCTCCATCGACAAGACCAACCGGATCTTTCTCGGCGGGACCCAGGTCACATGGCAAGATCTGAAGGTGAAGCTCGCGGCCAACGAGCGCGTCAAGAAGGAGAGCGAGCTGTACATCGAGGCAGACACCGCGCTGCCCTATGGCGTGGTGATCACCGCGATGGCGGTCGCCAAGGACGCCGGGGTCGAGAAAGTAATGATGCTAACAGAAGCCGAGGATAACCTCGCGACCCGGCTCGGCGAGCTGGATCAAATCAAGCCGCAGTGACGGACGTCTAAGTAGATATGCGCGAGAGCGAGATGCACATGTTCGCGGGCTTCGGCGCACTGGCGCTGTGCGCGGCCCTGATCGTCCCGACCGTGGTGTTCGCGGACTCGGCGCCCGAGGCCGGCCCGCCGCTCGACAACATGGAAGCCATCGAGGCGTCCCTCGCCTACAAGAAGCCCAACGCGCCGAAGCAGCCGCAGAAGCAGAAGGCGCCGCCCCCGCCCGAGGTCAAGCCCGACGGCGTCTCGCACGACGAGAACAAGAAGCCCGACGAGAAGAAGCCCGACGAGAAGAAGCCCGACAAGCCGCAGGACAAGGTCAGCAAGGACCCGCTGAAGGACTTCAAGCGCCCGGACTCGGACATGGACACCGGCGAGCCGACGACCAACATCGGCGCGTTCGACGGCAGCGAGTTTGGCATCGGCGATGTCACCAAGGGCGATCCTTACTTCCAGCGCCTCGTGGTGGATCTCGCCTGGTCCTCCCCCGAGCTTGCAAAATCGGGTGCCACGCCCCCGGTGGGTTGCATCCACCTCACGGCAGACGGCAAGATCCCCGACACCAAGTTCCAGATCAAAGGCGACGACGACATCGCGACCCTCGCGGAGTCGGCACTGAAGGACCTGAAGCAGAAGCGCAACGAGAAGCCTGAAGAGGTGCCGACGCACCTGCTCAAGCAGCTAACCACCAAGTGGATATGTTTCAAGTTCACCGTCAAGTCGTCCGAGTAGCACTCGCGCTGAGCCTCGTGCTCGCCGTGGGTGAAGTCCCCG
>JAYVRN010000492.1:0-17654 GCA_043776275.1 Myxococcales bacterium
CGCGAACGCGAGCACGTCGCGGCTCGCGCCGTGGACCTGGGGCATGCAGCGCAGCGAATACGGATCCTGGACCTTGCCGCAGACGCGGTGCGACTCGGCGATCACACTCCGCGCCGCTGACGCGGCGCTGCGCGCCCCGGCGGAGCCGGGGCTTCCGATCTCACTCCGCGCGCCGAGCAGCGCGCGCAGCACGCGGCCGACCTCGATCTGTCCGGGGTGCGGACGCGCCGCGATCACCCGTGGGTCGAACGCGCGGACCGTGCCCTTGAGCGCCTCGAGCGACAGCGCGCCGGCGAGATCGGCGACCCGCGCGGTCGCGTCGGCGTCGAAGATCGCCAGGCCGCCGACCGCGGTCATGTGCTGGGTGCCGTTGAGCAGCGTCAGGCCTTCTTTTGCTTCGAGCACGAGCGGCGCGATGCCCGCGCGGCGGAGCGCTTCGGCGGAGGGCAGGATCTCGCCGCGATACTCGGCGGTGCCCTCCCCGATCATGCCGAGCGCGAGGTGCGCGAGCGGTGCGAGATCACCGGACGCGCCCACCGAACCGCGCGCGGGGATCACGGGGTGGACCCCGGCGGCGAGCAGCTCGCACAGCCGTTCGCAGCACAAGGTGCGTGCGCCGCTGCGCCCCGTGGAGAGCACCGCGGCGCGGAGCAACATCATCGCGCGCACCGCCTCGCGCGGGAGCGGCTGACCCACGCCGGCGGCGTGTGAACGGACGAGGTTCTGCTGGAGGCGGGCGACCTGATCGGCCGAGATCCGGACCTCGGCGAGCGCGCCGAACCCGGTGTTGACGCCGTAGACTGCAGGGGAGGCGTCACCTCCGGCGACCACGGCGTCGACCACCTGGCGGGCGCGGTCCATCCCCGCGCGGGCGCGGGTGCCGATCTCTACCCGGCGGCCTCCCCGGGCGACCTGAGCGAGGACTTCGAGGGTCAGGGCGTCATCACCGAGCCGAAAGGGCTGCACGGGGGATGATGTATGCGCGCCCGGAGGTAGGACGCAAGCTCCAGCGCGCGATCGTAAATGCTCGGAATGACGGTGCGCTGCGTTGACACCTCACGCTCTGTCTGGCGATCCTTGTGGCGCTTGGGCACCCCACCCGAAGACGAGCCGGGCGCAGAGGGCAGCGCGCCGGAGCCGGCCGTTCACGTGCCGTCTGCTCCCCCACAGGATCGTGTTGCCTCACTCGCGTCGCGGATCGACGCGATGATGGACGATGACGACAACGGCGAGGTCTCGGCGACGACGGGTGAGATCTCCGTCGACCTCGCGGACATGGTGGAGGAGGAGCCCACGCGCAGGCCACCGCCGCCGGTCGCGCGTCCGGTGCCCGCGCTGCCGCCGCCACCGATCCCGAACCGGCCGATCGTCGCGATTCCACCGCGCCCACCGGGTGCCGCGATGCGCGTCCCGCCACTTGGCGGAAAGCCGCCGGCACCACCGTCGATGCCACGCGCGAGCGCCCCGATGGCGATTCCGGTACCGGCTGCGGCGGTCGCGATCCCACTGCCGACGATCGCCGTCCCTTCGTCCAGAGAGCCACTCGAGCCCGTCGCGCCCGAGCAGGCGGCGGAGCCCGCTGCCGCCGAACCCCGCACGCGCCGCGCATCGACGGCACCGCCACCGACCCCGCAGGCCAAGGGCAGCGAGGACTACCTGACCGCCGGCGCTGATCTCGCCGCGCTCGCCGATGGTGCGGGCGTCGAGGTCGGCACCGCCACGCCGAACATCGTGATCGATCAGCCGCTCGAGGCCAGCCTCGAGTCTCCGACGGTCATCGATCGCGCGCTCGAGGAGGTCGGAGACGCAGGCAGCGAGAAGCGCGCCGACACCGTCGCGCGCGACCTCGAGCAGACGACCGAGTCTGCGGCCGCCGCGTACCTGGCCTACGAGCTGGGCGAGCTCTACGAGCGCCGGCTCGCCGACGAGGCTCGCGCCGTCAAGGCGTACGGGCGCGCGCTCACGCTCGATCCCGCGCTGCGCCCGAACCTGTGGGCGATCCGCCGCGTATTCTATCGCCGCGGGCTGTGGCCGAACCTCGCGAAGCTGATCGGCGCCGAGGTCGAGTTCGCGCGCGATGATCTCGAGCGCGCGGACCTGCTCCTCGAGAAGGCCCGCGTCCTCGGGCAGCACATGAACGATGCCACCGAGGCGCGTGTGGCGCTCGAGGAGGCGGTTCGCATCGCGCCGCAACACCAGGGCGCGTTGCTCGAGCTCGAGCGCATCCTCGCGCGCGCCGGAGATGCCGCAGCGCTGCTCGACGTGTGGGAGCGGTTGGCCGAGACGGTCGAGCATCCCGCGCGCAAGATCACGTACTGGCTCGAGGTCGGCCGGATGGCCGGCGCGAGCGAATATGGTCGCGCCCAAGCCGCGTTCGAGCACGCGTCGGTGCTCGCCGCCAGCGCCTCCGACGCGAGCGCCGCGGAGCGGGTCGCGCGCGAACGGCTCCGCGTCGCCGAGGAGCACGGCACCCCCGCCGATGTCGCCGCGGCGATCGAAGCACTCGCTGCGTTCCTTCTGACGAGCTTTGGCCCGGCAGGCCCGGGCGCCGAGCCCGGCCTCACCCCCGAGCACGCACCCGATCGCGCGACCTCGCTGCGGCGCGAGCTCGTCGCCCTGCGGCGCCGGCAGGCCCAGCTCGCGAAGACCGATGCGCCGGAGAAGGCGTGGGATGTGCTGCAGCAGGCGATCGCGCTCGCCCCGGGCGAGCCGCTCGTGCTGAACGATCTGACCGAGCTCGCCGAGGAGCTCGGGCGCTACGAGGATCTCGCCGAGCTCGTGCAGAGCTGGCAGGCCGTCGAAGGCGATCCGGGGCGCGCGATGGTGCTCTCGATCCGGCGCGCTGATGCACTGTTGCGTGGTGGTCAGCGCGACCAGGCGCGTGCGCTGCTCGCCTCGCTCGAGGCCACGGCGCCCGGCTTCATCGTCCTGACCTCGGCGGCCGAGCGCGATGCCCTCGGGCGGGGCGATGCGCACGAGCTCGCGAAGACCTACCTGACGGCGGCGCACGCGGCGCAGCTCGGCACCTGGCTTGGACCGGGGCAGACCCCGATTCCGGATCCGGGCGCGGCGGCGGCACTCTACCTCCAGGCGGCGGAGCTCCTCGCCTACGAGGTGGGCGGTCCCGAAGCCTTTGAAGAGGCGCGCTCCGCGCTCGGCAAGGCGCTCGAGGCCGTGCCCGAGCATCCGATCGTGCTCGAGGCGCTGACCGAGCTCGATGACACCACGGGCAACGTGGCGATCGCGCTCGTGCGTCTGCGCGAGTCCGCAGCGAAGGTCGACGGGGATGCGCGGCGTGCACTTCTCGAGCGGGCGATCCGGCTGGCGCGCAGCCACGGCGATCTCGAGGGCGTGCTCGAGATCGAGCGCGAGCTGTCCGCACTCGCACCGGCGGATCTCGCCCTGCGCTGGCGGATGGAATCGACGCTCGCCCAGCTCGGCCGCGACGACGACCGGGCGCAGCTGCTCGCGGATCTCGCGTCCGTCGAGCCCGACGCAACCCGGCGCGGTACGGCGCTGCTGTCCGCGGCGCGGCTCCGCGAGCGCGGAGGTGCCGTCGAAGCGGCGACCGATCTGTATCGCCAGGTCCTGAGCCTGTGGCCCGAGGACGCGTTCGCCCGTGAATCCCTCATCGATCTGCTGCGCGCGCAGGAGCGCTGGGCAGAGCTGGTCACCGAGCGTCGCGCCGAGGCGCGTGTGCTGCCCGATGGCCCGGCCGCCCGACGGGCGCTCCGTGAGGCAGCGTGGGTACTCGAGGTCCGGCTCGGCGATGTCGCGTCCGCCGCGGTGGTCTACGAGGAGTGGCTGCAGCGCAGCGATAACGACCGCACCGCCCTCGAAGGTGCGGCGCGGGCGCGCGCGCAGTTCGGCGATCGCAACGGTGAGGTCACTGCGCGCAAGGCGATCGCGGAGCTCGATGCAGGCCCCGAAGCGCAGTGGCTCCTCGGGCGCGCGCTCGAGCGGGCAGGGCAGTTCGACGAGGCCGCCGAGGTGTTCCGCGGGCTCGCCGTTCGCGAAGAGCCCTCGGTCGCCGCGACCAGCGCAGCCCTCGGCCTCGCGGATCTCGCGGCCGGACGCGCCGATACGGTCATGCGGCTCGAGGCCACCGCAGCGCTCGCGGGCCGCACCACGGATCCCCGGCTCGGCGCCGCCCTCGCCGAGGACAGCGGCTGGATGTACGCCCTCGTCCTCGAGGACTTCGACCGCGCGGCCCAATCGTTCGCGGCGGCGACGTCGCTCGATCCCACCCGCCGAGGAGCACTGCTCGGCGCCGCCCTGGTCGCCTCGCGCCGCACCGATCCCGCGGCGCTGTCGGCCGCGTTCGACGCGCTCGCCGCGAGCATCCAGATGCCGGAGGCCGCCGCCGCGTTGCACATGCGCGCCGCCGCGATGGCCGCTGCGGCTGGAGATGCGGAGCTCGCGAACCAGCGCGTCGCCGCCGCGCGGGCCGCGGCCCCCGATGACACCAGCGCCCTGCTGGTGCTCGCCGAGGCCAGCGCCATCCCGCAGGTCGATACCGCACTCGACGACAAGAACGCGATCATCGATCCATTGCTCGCGCGTGCCGAGGTCCTCGAGCTGCGCTCGGCGCTCGCGGATGATCCGAACGCGCAGGCTGGCTGGGAGCTCGATCGCGCGGAAGCGCTCGAGCTGGCCGGGCGCGTGCGCGAGGCCGGCACGGTCGTGGTGTCCGTGCTGAAGAGCCATCCCCAGGACCTCCGGGCGCTCGAGGCGCTGCGGCGGATGGCGCGCCGCACCGGCGACACTGCCACCTGGGCCCAGGCCAGCTACCAGCTCGCCCGCGCGATCGGCGACGATACGGCGCGCGTCCAGTTGCTCCGCGACGCCGCGGGCGTGTTCGACAAGAGCAAGCTCGCCGACGGCCCGGCACTCGCGCTCGCGGCGTACCGCCGGATCCTCAAGATCGATCCGGGCGCACCCGAGTTCGATCGGCTGCTCGAGCTGCAGCGCGAGCGCGCCGACGTCAAGGGGCTGGTGATCGCGCTCACCGAGCGCCTGACCTTCCTCGAGCACCAGGAGGAAGGGAACCCGGTCGACATGGTCCCGCTCCTGCTCGAGCGTGCGACCGTGATGCACGGGCTCGGCGACAAGGACGCCGCGATGGCGGATCTCGACGCGCTGCTGGATCGCTCGGCGCGGCACGTCGAGGCACTCCGGTTCCGTGCGGATCTCGCGTTCCATGCGGGCGAGGTCGACGCCGCGGTCGCGCTGTGGCGCCGGTGCGTGCAGGCCGAGACGCGGCCCAACCGTCGCGCCGAGGTCGAGCTCCAGCTCGCCCAGGTGCTCGCGGAGAACGTCAACGATGTGGCCGGTGCGATCGAGAACCTCGAGCGCGTCGTCGAATCAAGCCCAGAAGATCTCCCGCTGCGCGAGCGCCTGCTCGGGCTGTGCCTGCGGGCGAACGACTGGGAGCGGGCGACCCGGGAGCTCCGTCAGCTCGCACGCCTCCGGCCCACGCCGCAAGAGAAGGCCCGCGAGGAGCTCCGGCTCGGGTTGATGCTCCGCGATCGCATGAGCGATCGGACCGGCGCGCGCCGCGCTCTCGATCGCGCGCGGACCCTCGATCCGCTGAACCTCGACGTCGTTCGCGAACTGGCCGAGCTGCTCGAGCCGCCGGCGCGGTCGCAGGTGCTGAGCGCCACGGCGGGGAGCTTCCGCGCCTCGATCGTGCAGAGCCCCAAGAGCGCGGTGCTGTACGAGCGGCTCGCGCAGGTGACGGCCTGGCAGAGCGACGTCGATGCACGCTGGCTCGCGCTGGTCGGCGTCGAAGCGCTCGGCACTCCCTCGGTCGATCAGCGTCAGGTGCTCTCCCAGGGGCGCCAGAAGCTCGGCACTCCGACGCGGGTCAAGCTCGATGAGTCGCTGCGCGCGGCGCTCCGCGGTGGTGCGTTCGGTCCGCTCGGTGAGTTCTGGCACGCGATCGCGCCGGCCGTTCAGGTCGCGACGGGCGTCGATCCTGGCAAGCTCGGCTTTGTTCGCGCCGATAAGCTCGCGGTCAAGAAGCTCGGCGACAAGTACGAGCCGCTCGCCACCGCGCTCGCATGCTTCGGCATCGAGGACGTCGAACTCTATATCAGCGGGGCCCGCGTCGGGATCGCTCGCGCGATCGCCGCCGAGACCCCGATCCTCTGCATCGGTGCGGATGTCGCCACGGCAGCGATGCCGCAGCATCGATTCCAGCTCGGTCGCGCCGTCGCGACCCTGGCCGAGGGCATGGCCACACTCCCCGAGCTGCGCGAAGGCGAGCTCGCCTGGACGCTCGTCGCCGCGTTGCGCGTGCTCGAGCTTCCGATCCCGACTGGCCTCGCCGATCACACCGGCGAGGATGCGACGATCGCCGAGCGCATGAAGATCCTGAAGAAGGAGCTGTCGCGAAAGCAGAAGTCGATCGTCTCCGAGCTCGTGAAGGCGAAGAGCGCCGAGCTCGCTGATGTCGCCGAGTTCCGGAGGCAGGCGATCGCGGTTGGCAACCGCGCGGGCCTCCTGTGGTCAGGCGATCTCGCGGTGGCCCACGCTCAGCTCGACGTGGGCAAGGGCGGCAAGGCGCTGGCCGACAGCCCGGCGGCACTCGAGCTCACGGCGTGGTCGATCGGTGAGGATCATCTCAGGTTGCGCGACAGGCTCGGCGTCGCGCTGAAGGGAACGCGGTAACCATGGCGGGTCCCACCAAGCCTCCTGCGAAGGGCGCGAAGCCGTTCCTCGGCGACGACGATCTGCTCTCGGAGCTCGACGCCTGGGATCAGACGTTCGATGCCTTGCACGGCGAGGAGACCGGCGCGGCGATGCCGCCGCAAGAGGTCATGGCCTGGCCAGCCCCGACGCCCGCACCGACGGCGCCGCCCGCACCTTCCGCGGCCGAGTTCGTGGATCCGAGCCGCACGCTCGATCAGCCCGCGTTCAGCGCCGAGATCCCCGAAGTGGTGGACCTCCCGGAGCTCGAAGATCAGATGACGCTGGATGCGGCGATCGCGGACGACGATCCCGATTCGACGTTCGAGGTCGAGATCGAGGTGCCGATCGCGGCGCGTCGCAGCCTCGCGACGATGGCGGACACCTTCGACGCGGATCCGGCGGAGACCGACTTCTCCGATGTCGGCGCGGAGGGTGCCCCCGCGGCGCTCGGCCCGATGCTCGGCCGCCACGAGACGCTGCCGCCGATGGACGACGACGACATCGACGAGGGACAGACCCGGATCGACCTGAAGAGCGGGCCGATCCGCATGCTCCCCTCGGACGACGACGACGATGGCGTGTTCACGTCGGCGTCGCGTCCGATCGCCGCCGCAGCGCCCGGGGACGGTCCGGATGACAGCGATCTGGCGCCGCCGCCGGTCGCCGAGGTCCGCCGTACGCCCGCGATCGTTCGACGCACGCCGCTCAACGTTCCATCAACCTCGGGCGGCCGCGATGACACGCGGGCGACGCCGGCGCACGGGGTCGATATCTCGGCGTTCGCGGAGCAGACGCGAATTCAGGACCTCGGCGAGCTCCAGGCCCAGGCTGCCGCTTCGCGCCCTGCGTCCAAGACCGCACCGCCGCCGATCGAGGAAGACGAGTACGAGGTCGAGATCGATGCGTCGGCCGCCTCGGCGTCAGCACCGATCGCGGTCCCCGAGGCGAGCGCCGATGCTGGCGTCAGCCGCCGGACCGCTCACGTGGTCCGCCGCGGCGACGCGCCCACCCGGCCGCCCCCGATCTCGCAGACCATCCCGGTCACCCCCGACGACGAACTGGCGCTGGAGATGGACGTCGACGAGCCGGCCAGTGAGCCGGACGCGGTGCCCACGGCCGCCACCGAGGACGACTTCTCCGATGTCGCCGCTGCGGTCGGGGCCGCCGACGATCCGCCGAGCACGCCGGCCCCGGCGGCAGCGATCGGCGCGATCAAGCTCCGCCGGCAGACCCCTCCGCGCGGCGAGCGCGGTAGCGGCTCACAGCCGGCGCTCAAGGGTGCGCGTGGCCCTGCGATCACGCCGCCGGCGGATCTCGACGACGCGCTCTCGGCGCTCGACGAGCGCGTCCCACAGGTCGATGACGACGATGCCCGGTTCAAGCTCCCGGATCGGAGCATGCCGACGCTCGCCGACGTGCCGAAGGCGCGCGACAAGTCAGGGCCGAACCGCGCCAGCTCTCCCGCGCCGCTCGCGGCCGATCCGGGCCTGCCCACGCTGGCGGAGCACTATCCGCGGGTCAAGACGCCGACTTCGGTACCGCCGCTCTCGCAGCGCACCCTGATGGACCTGGGCGCGCCGACGCCCGCGGCGCCTCGACCGCAGCGGCTCGCGACGTCGATCCCGATCGAGATCGAGGAGCCCGAGGCCGAGCCCCACCTTGATCTCGAAGCGGCGGTGCGCGCGTGGCCCGCGCAGACCGATCCACTCGCGAGCACGGCGCTCGACGAGGCCGCGGCGCAGTCACTGCTGATCTACGAGCGCGAGCTGGTGACCGTGGATGACACCTCAGCGTCCGCCGCGCTGCGGCTCGAGGCAGGGCGGTTGTCAGAGCGGCTCGCCGATCCGGACCGTGCACGCGGGCACTACGATGCCGCACTCCTCGCCGATCCACGCGCCACGGCTGCGCTCCGCGGCCTGCGACGGCTGGCCCGGGCGAGTGGCGATCTCGTCGAGGCCGTCCAGCACCTCGATGCGGAGATCGCGGTCGCCGGTGCGCTCGAGAGGCGTCCGCTCGGCCACTACCGGATCGATCTCCTGATGGCGAGCAACGATCAGGATCTCGCTCGCGTCGCGGTGGGAGAGGTCCTCGACAGCGCTCCCTCTGACGTACGCGCGCTCCTCGCGCACCTCGAGCTCGCGTTCCTCGACGGTCGCGCCGACGAATTCGGTGCCGCCCTCGAGCAGCTCGCCCACGCGCTCACCGATCCCGAGCTGCGCGCATCGGTGCAGTCGGCGCGCGGTGCACTCGCCGCCCATCACAACGACACCGCCGGTGCCGCGGGCTGGTTCGCGGCCGCCGCGGAATCGGATCCGGCATCGCTCGCCGCGCGGATCGGTGCGATCCGCCACGCCGCCGCGCAGGTCGACGGTCCCGCGGCCGCGAAGGCCCTGATCGAGCTCGCCACCCAGATCGAGTTCACCGATCCAGTCACTGCGGCCGCGGCCGCCGTGCGCGCGCAGCAGTGGGCGCAGGGTGAGCTCGGCGCGCAGGCGATGACGATCGCCACGGCGGCGGTGCCCTCCGATCCACTGGTGGCTCGGCTCGCCGCCGAAGGTGTGGCCACCGCGGATCCGGTCGCGGCCATCGCGGCGTTCGTTCACTGGGCAGAGACCGGCGCGTCGCCGATCGAACGCGCGTACGCTGCGGCCCGTGCCGCGGAGCTCGATCCCGCGCGCGGCGGGGACCTGTGGGGCGCGGCGCTCCAGCTCGATCCGGGCGATGACTATGGCGCGGCACAGCTCCGCACCTCGTACGTCGCCGCCGAGTCCACGCAGGCCGCGATCGATGTCGATCTCGCCGTCGCGACGGATCTCGATCGCGAGCGCGCACGGCTGCGCGCCGCCTACGGGCTGATCTCGCAGGGGCAGCTCGATCAAGCGTTCGATGTGCTCAAGGCGGGCAGGGCGGCACGTCCGGGCTCGCTCGCGATCGCCGAGGCACTCGGTGAAGCGCTCGCCGCGGCCGGCCGCTGGACCGATCGAGCGAAGCTGTTCGCCGAGCTCGCCGCGGAGCCAGGTGATCAGCTCGACAAGGACGTCGCCCAGCTGCGCAGTGCGCTCGCCTGGGAAGAGGCGGTGGGTGCGGCTGCCCAGGCAACGCCCGACGAGAGCTCCGAGGAGCTTCAGCGGGCCACGGCCGCTGCACTCGAGGCGTGGGAGCGCGTCCTCGAACAGGGTGCGCCGGCGCCCGCGGCACATGCGTCCGCGATCGTCCTCGCGTCGCGGCTCGGCGATCGCGACGTGATCTCCGAGGTGCTGACCCGCGCCCAGGCCGCCGAGCGCTCGGTTGCAGGCGCCACCAGCCTCGGCATGCGTCGCGCGCGGCTGTGGGCCGCCGACGATGCGGGCCGCGCCGAGGCGATCCTCCGGGAGCTCTCGCCGGGCGCCGACGATCCTCGTCGGACCGTCGCCCTGCTGGTCAGCGCCGCGCGTCAGAAGGAGCTCGGCGATGCATGTGCCGCGCTCGAGGAGCGGGCCACGCTGATCGACGGCAAGGCCACGGCGTCCGAGGTCGCGACCTTGCGGCTCCGCGCGGCGCAGATCGCGCTCGATGCAGGCGATGCCTCGCGCGCCACCGCGCTGCTCGCGCGCGTCGAGCAGGCCCTGCCGCAGCTCGGCGTCGTGCCGGACCTGCTCGCAGCGGCGCGCCGTCGCGCCGGCGACCGGCCCACGGCGCCGCCTCCGCGTCGGAGCGATCCGGCACCGGGCGTCGCCTCGGCGGATGCGTTCGCGCGGATCGTGCGCGATGCGGATCTCGCGGCCGCGCACGGCGATGGCGCCACCGCGCTCGGGCTCTACCAGCGCGCGCTCGAGATGCGCCCGGGTGATCCGCTCGCCGCGGTTCCGCTGGTCCGGGTCGCGACGCAGCTACGGGATCCTGCGCCGATCTCCGGCCTCGCCCTCGCGCAGCTGCGTGCGGCGGAGGAGGCGCACGACGGCGTGGCCAAGGCCACCGCGTACGAGCTGCTCGCGCACATCGACGGCGACTTCCGGAGCGATTCGGAGTCCGCGCAGGTCGCGCTCGAGAGCGCGCAACAGGCCGACCCATCCCGGATCGACCTCATGCACCGTCTCGAGCGGCAGTACGCCAGCTCCGATCAGCTCCCCGAGCTGTTCCGTCTGCGCAAGGCGGAGCTCGGCGTGGTGCCCGCCGAGCATGCCAAGGATCGTTCGGCGTTGATGATCGATCTCGCGGGGCTCGCGAGCCGCGATCGCCGGCCCGAGGCCGAGCTCGCCGATCTCTATCGCTCCGTGATCGCGATCCAGCCCACGGCCCGGCTCGCGCTGATGCACCTCGAAGCGATCGTCCGGCGTGCCGGGTTCTCCGAGGAGCTCGCGCGTCTCGAGGAGCAGATCGCGACCTACTTCGAAGGCGATCCCAAGAGCCAGGCCGCGTTCTGGACCCGTGCAGGCGAGACGCTCGCCGAGGTCGGGAAGATCGACGAGGCCGTGCTCCGGTTCGGCCGCGCCGAGGCCGGTCTCCCGGGGCACGTGCCCGCGCTCGAGGGCTGGCGCCAGGCCGCGCTCAAGGGCCAGCTGTGGATCGACGTCGCCGAGGCCGCGAGCCGACAGGCAGCCGGATCCACCGACGACAAGCAGAAGGCGTCGCTCTATCACTTCGCGGGCGTCGCGCTGATGGACAAGGCGCTGGTCGGCGAGCAGGCGATGACGTCGTTCAAGAAGGCGCTCGAGGCCGAGCCCAAGCATCGGGACTCGTTCCTGCGGCTGCGGATCCTCCTCGAGGAGGATGCGAACCACGACGAGCTCGCGGCCTTGCTCGCGCGGCGCCTCGATGTCGAGGAGGCTGGGCCGGCGCGGATCGAGCTGCATCGCGCGCTCGCCGAGCTGCACCGGAACTTCCTCTCCGATCGCGAGACCGCGAAGGAGCACTACCGGTTCATCCTCGCCACCGAGCCGAACGATCTCCGCGCTCACGCGGCGATCGCGGACATCGCGTGGGAGCAGGGCGCCTGGCAGGAGGCCGCGGACGCCTTGATGTCGCGCGCGCGGCTCGAGCGTGCGCCCGACGTGCTGAAGACCCTGTGCTTCCGGCTCGGGCTGATCTACGCCGACCGCCTGGTCGACATCCCGATGGCGCTCAAGGCGTTCCAGCGCGCGCTGACCTATCAGCCCGACGACGAGAACACGCTCGTGCGCCTCGCGGATCTCGCGACCCAGGCCGGCGAGTGGAAGCTCGCACTCGGTGCGTGCGAGCGGCTGGTGAAGAACGAGACGGATCCGGATCGCCGGGCCCTCCACCTCCACCGGGTGGCGAAGATCTTCAAGGACGGCTTTGGCGATGGCAAGCGAGCCGAGCGCGCGCTGAACCTCGCGCTCGACGGTGCGCCGACCAACGATGAGGCGTTGAGCCAGCTGGTGCAGTTCTACAAGGACGCCGGCGACATGACCTCGGTGCGGGTGCATCTGAACCGCGTGACCGGCACGATGCGCGCGCGCGTCGCGCAAGATCCGCAGGATGGCGTGGCGTATCGCGTGATCGCGCGGGCGATGACGGCGCGCGCGAACGCAGGCGTCGACGGTAGCCGTCCGATCGCACGCGCTGCCGCGGAGCTCGCCGAACTGCTCGGCGCGAGTGGCGAGCCGGAGCAAAAGCTGCTCCAGACCTCTCCGCAGCCCGACCTCGCTCCGTTGCTCCGCCCCGAGGCCGACGAGGTGCTGTTCCCGCGCGGTGTTCAGGTCGAGCTCCGTCAGGTGTTCCAGCTCCTGGGTGATCGGATCCAGAAGCACGTCGGCGTGGATCTGCGCCCGTACGGCGCCACCCGCGGCGATCGGTTGCGCGCGAAGGACAACGCCACCGCGGCGGTCGCCCAGAGCGTCGCCAGCGGCCTGGGCTTCGGGGAGATCGACGTCTACATCTCGACGCGCCAGCCGTGGGCGATGGTCGCCGAGCCGACGAGCCCCGTGTCGCTGGTGATCGGCGCCTCGATCGCGGCGGCCGGCGGCAATGCGATCCGGTTCGCGGCGGGTGCCGCCCTCAAGCTCGCGCAGGCCTCGCTGGCGATCCCGGCCCGGCTCCCCGCCGAGGATCTCGGCACGTTGGTGGTCGGCCTGCTCCGTGTGTTCCAGCCCGAGTTCCCGGCGCCCGTGGCGCTCGACGGCGAGGCGATCGCCGCCCAGACCCAGAAGCTCAAGCGGCTGATCCCGACCAACCTGGTCAACGAGCTGAAGCCGTTCGCCCAGGCGATCGACCCCCAGCGGTTCGATCACCGTCAGCTCGCCCGGGATCTCAAGATCGCGGGGCTGCGGGCGGGCCTGGTCGCCTCGGGGTCGATCCTGGCCGGGCTCCGGGTCCTGGCGGCCCAGGCGGAGGGTGAACTCCCGAGCTTCCTGGCAGATCCTGTCGCCCAGGGGCTGATCTCGTTTGCCCTCGGTGAAGATCACGCTGTCGTCGCCCGTTAGGCCGAGTTTCAGGGGGTTGGTGAGGTGCGCTGACAGCGCCTCGACGCACCCCGCCGCGGCCCGCTCCTTGCTCCAGCTCCCTGTATCCGACAGCCATCGGATTTAGCTCGGAGGATCGTCATGCGGTTACAGCCACTCACCGGCAGCAAAGGTCTCCTGACCATGACAGCCCTGACTTGCCTGGCTACAACAGTAGCCTGCGGCGGTGGGGGCGCCCCCGAGCTATCGGGGTTGACCGACCAGGTCGCCCAGGTCGGGACCGAGCTCAAGATCGACCTCAACGGGACCGATCCGGATGGGGACCAGCTGTCCTACAAGTTCCGGGCTCCGGACCTGACCGAGATCGCCACCCAGGCCCAGGTCACGGTCTCCCCGAGCGGCTCCGGCGTGTTCCGCTGGACCCCTCTCGCCAACGACGTGGGCGAGCACTCGTTCGACTTCACGGTGACGGATGGTGATCACGACACCACCGTGACCATCAACATCAACGTCAAGTCGGCCATCGGGTCGGCGACGTCCCCGGTGTTCCGGCAGCCGCTCGGCACCGGCACGACCATCGACCTGACCAAGAAGAAGTGCGTGGACCTCGACATCGTGATCGAGGACCAGGACACCGCCGAAGTGACCCTCGCGATGGAGGAGCCCAAGATCGATGGCGCGACCCTCGATCAGCAGGATGGGTCCACCGGAAAGTTCAGCTGGTGCCCGACCAAGGAGCAGGAGGCCGAGCAGCGTTACACGCTGACCGTGTCGGCGGATGACGGGGACAACCCGAAGACCATCAAGAACTACCTGATCGTGCTCCGCGGTGGTGCGAGCACCAACTGCCCGGGCGGCGCTCCGGTGATCTCGCACACCCCGCAGAACGAGAGCACGATCGTGAACCTCACGGTCGATGCCACCGTCACGGATGACAAGGGCCTCAAGGAGTCCCCGCTGTTCTACTACGCGCTGACCAACCCCGGCACGACGCCCAACCTCGGGCCCGGCGGGATGACCCAGCTCTCGACCCTCAAGCTGACGGGCACGGCGACCAACGGCGTCTACGCGGCCGACGTCCCGAACCCGGTGGCGGGCATGCCAGCCGGTACGGTGAAGACGATCTGGTACGTGTTCGTGGCCGATGATGACGACGACCAGACCGGAAACTGTGACCACTCGACCCAGTCGCAGGTCTATTCGATGACCGTGACGTCCACTGGCTCCGCGAACCTCGGCATCTGCGCCACCTGCACCACGGACTCGCAGTGCGGCACCGGCGACCTCTGCAGCTACGTCGGCTCGATGGGCGCGAGCTACTGCCTCCAGGCTTGCGGCTCGGGCTGCCCGACCGGCTACGCCTGCTCCGCGAGCGATGTCTACTCGGTCGATTACGCCCACGCGCGCCAGTGCGTGCCGAACAGCGGCTCCTGCCTCATGCCGACCGGCGCGTGTGTCGATGACATGAACGAGGACGACGACAACCAGAGCCAGGCCTCGGCGAACGCCCTGGTCGACGGCCCGATGGCCCCCGGCACGATCGACGGCGTCAGCTGTCCCAAGCCGGTGCAGCCGGCGTCGGGCTCCAAGGCGGACGACGACTGGCGCCAGCTGAAGATCACGGCCGACACCCGGGTCGACATGTGGCTCTACGGCAACGGCGAGAGCGATCTCGACCTCCAGATTTACAACACGAGCGGCGGCCTGGTCTCCAAGTCGACGACCCTCACCGCCGACGAGAACATCGTGAAGTGCCTCAAGCCGGCGACCTACTACGTCAAGGTCAACGGATTCACCAACGCGCGCAGCGAGTACTTGCTCGACTACATCGCGACGCCCGAGGCCTGCAACACGACCTGCACCGACGACACCCGTGAGGATGACGACACCTACAGCCAGGCGCGCGTGATCACCGGCTCGACGTACTCGTCGACCGCGAACACGACCTGCCCGAACGACGACGACTGGTACAAGGTCCACCTGATCGCGGGGAAGACCTTGACCATGGACCTCGCGTTCACGCAGTCGAACTCCACCCAGGATCTCGACATCCACCTCTACAACATCGGTGGCTTCACCGACCTGTGGCCGTGCAGCGTGGCGGACCCCTCGACGTGCTCCACGGCGCACGGCCAGGGCGCGGTCTCGAACGAGCACGCGACGTACACGGCGACCACCACGGGCGACTACTTCGTGGTCATCCGCGGCTACAACGGATCGCAGAACACGTACGGTCTGACCCTCGGGATCCAGTAATGCGGGGCGCGGCCCACCTCCTGGTCGCCGGGTTGGTGCTCGGTGCGGGTGCCTGTGGGACCGCGATCGGTCCGGATCCGGGGCTGGAGGGGCTCGCCGTCTCGAAGGTCGCGCCCCAGACGATCATCCCGGGGACGAAGATCGTCGTGAAGGGGAGCTCGTTCGTCGACCAGCAGTGGGGCGCCGCGCAGCTTCGGCTCAAGGGCAAGGCCGGCGGGCTCGACATCGACGTCAAGTGGCCCGCCACGTTCGTCGACTTCGGCACGATGAACGTCGCCGTCGATGGCGGCAAGATCGACGAGCTCGGTGGGGATGTCGACTTCGCAGGTTCGGCCACGATCGAGATCGTCGCGACCTCGGACGACAACACGTATGCCTCCGAGCCGCTGACCACGGACCTGTCGTTCCGCAACAAGCTGACGCCAGCGCCCACAGGGATCGATGGCGTGGGTGTGCGGTTCGTCAACGATCAGGTCGAGATCACCGGCGATGGGTTCCTGCTCGGCGGCGATGAGGGGACGACGGTCGCGAAGCTGACCGGCTGCTTCAAGCTCAACGGCACCGGGGCGTGTACGAACCAGGCCGGGATCGAGATCCCGATGATCGCGGTGGACCCGCTGTCGCGCGCCAAGGCGACGTTCGCCTTCTCGCCGAAGATCGCGGGGATCAAGCCTGGCTCGTTCGTGGGCAAGGTCCTTGTGATCAACAAGCAGTCGGGCCAGACGCCGATCATGGCGACCCCGCTCGATGTCGACTACACGCTGGTGACCGCGCAGGTGTTCACCGTGGATCCCCCGGCCGCGAGCCTTGGCCAGTACGTGTTCGTGCACGGCGGCGGGTTCGTCGGTGGCGAGCCGGGTGCGCTGACCGAGCTCGACCTGACCGGCACGTTCAGCAAGACCGGGATGAATCCGGCGCCGGTGTCGATGACGCTGATCCCGGAGTTCGTCGAAGGCAAGCTCGTTCGCTACATCGTCAACACCGACGATGAGCTCGGGCAAGCGCTCGATCTGAGACAGGACACAGGGCAGTTCACCGGGACGATCACGCCGATCGTCTCGTATGGAGCGGATCGCGTCGGGGGCGCCCCCAAGAACGTCTCGTTCTCGATCGCGCCGGTGAAGCAGGTCGTCTATCTGAACTTCCTCCCCGGGTACATCGAGGGGCTCCGCGACTTCGGCCTGCGCGCCGTCCATACCCGGATCCGCGACCGCATCCTCGCGGTGTGCAACGAGGCCTACAAGGGCGTCAATATCGACTTCCGAACCGAGCCCCCGACCGACTACGCACTGTTCGAGAACGTCGAGCTGGTCGGTGTGGATCCGAACGACATGGGCCTGTTCGGCTACGACAATTCGCCGGGCAAGGACAACGGCAACCTCCGCCTGTACGACCGGCTCGGCGGCGTCAACGCGCTGACCCAGCAGGATGGCTACGCCGGCTTCGGTGGCGTGTTCCTGCGCTCGCTCCTCGGGTTCTCGAAGCACCCGGGCAACCTGGCCAAGAGCGTGCCGGGCGCGGATCCGGTGTTCGACAAGATCTTCGACGAGTTCCGTGCAGATCAGGACGGTGCGCCGATCACGTCGTCGGACCTCGGCGGCGACCTGATGGCGTTGACGAACGGCAGCGGATGCCCCGGGAAGGACCGGAGGACCAAGGTCCAGTGCGCGATCTTCGTGCTCGGCAACCTGGTGGGCGGCACGCTCAGCCACGAGATCGGTCACTCCCTCGGCCTCGCGAACCCGTTCGCCGAGGGCTTCCACAATGCGGGTGACGCGCCGAACCGGCTGATGGACTCCGGCGGAGATCGTCCGTTCCTCGAGCGCGCGATCCTCGAAGGGCAGGGCCCCGGCGTGTTCTGCGACGACGAGTACGCGTATCTGCGGATGATCCTCCCGACGGCGAACGCGAACGACATCCAGCGCCCGGGCTGCTTCTAGGCGGGCTTCCTCGCGTATGCTGGCCGCCGCATGGCTCGCGGGTCCAAATCGAAGTCCAAGCCACGGCCCAGGTCACCGAGCCCACCGGCGGCCGAGGCGGTCTCCGGGCCGCGGCCCGACAAGCGGCGTTGGATCTACGCGGGCCTCGATCTCGCGTTCGCGGTGACCCAGGCGATCCTGATCTGGAAGGTGGTCCCGAACCGGCTGCCCTCGGCCTCGGTGCACCTGTGGACGCTGCCGATCTGTACATTCGCGCTCCACCTCGGGATGATCCGCGGCGGACGGCAAGGCTGGTGGATCGGCGTGATCGCCGGCTCGGCGGCGCTGCTCTCGACGCTGCTGCTGATCCTGCGCATCGTGATCT
>JAYVRN010000493.1:0-4779 GCA_043776275.1 Myxococcales bacterium
GAGATCTCGTCGAGCCCCATCTTGATCGACGTGTCCTCGGGGAAGCACTTCCGTCTCCCGAGCATCACGGCGCTGGCGCGCTCGCAGTAGCCGAGAGGATCGCTGACGCCCGGTCGCGCGACGGGGACCGCGCTGCCCGCGGTGGGAGGCGCCTCCTTCGAGGAGCCGCAGCCCGAAGCCGGGACGACGGCGAGGACGACGGCGAGGAGGCAGACCTTCATCTCTGATCTCTACCACCTGTGAAGCGGCGGCCGGCGATGCTCCGCGAAACGTTGCCATCAGCGCGATCCATTCCCTGGCCCCGGTCAGCGAGAACTGCGCATCGTAGGATCCGACCGTGGTGACGTTCCGGTCCTCTTCGATGTTGGCATAGGCGTTCGACCGTTCGGAGAACCCCGCGCCGATCGTGACGGTCGGGCCGCTCGCTTCGCCGTGACCGAACAGCAGCTCCGAAGGTGATGGTCGCCACGATCGTGAGGACGATGAGCGCATCGGGCTCGCTCGGTGCGGGGAGCGCGACCGAACACTGCGGCGTCGAGAGAGACATCTCCGACGTGTTCGCGTGCTGTACGAACCGGATCCTCTCGGAGTTCGTGGCGGTGATCCCGAACGCGGCGTCGCAGGCGCCCACGGTCGCGAGGAAGCTCAGGAGCAGGAGGACCCTCGTCACGGGTCGAGGATACCGCGCCCGGGATGGCGTCATCGATGCGTGCTGCCGAGGATCACGTCGATCGCCTCGGCGAAGCCGCGGCCGTTGGGCGAGGGCGTGACGTAGCGCGGGGGTGGGCGCAAGTCGGCGGCGTACCGCGTGACGTTGGCGACCCCGATCGAGGCAGTGAAGAAGGCGAACGCGGCCTGATCGTTTGGCGAATCGCCGACGAAGGCGTAGTGCGCGGCCACGTCGGACGGCGGCTCCTCCCACAGGATCTCCGCGACGCGTGCGGACATCTGCGCCTTGTCGGCCAGGTGGAAGCAGGCGTGCGCATGCACGCTGGACACGAGCGTGCGGGCGCCGAGCTCGCTGCAGCGCGCAGTGATCTGCTCGATCTGTGAGGTCTCTAGCTGCTGCGTCTCACCGATGTCGAATGCCGCGTCGGTGATCCGCAGGTTGCTATCGTCACTGCGTCGCGCGAACGAGAACCTGCCCAGGATGTCGTCGGAGAGCGCACCGAGCCGGCGGGCATCATCGGCGGGCTCGCCCGCGGCGAAGTAGATCCGCTCGAGCCGGCGCCCTCGCTTGAGGTAGGCGATGCCGCCGTTCTCGGCGATCGCGGCGTGGACCGGCCACAACGACGCGAGCACCTCGGCCCAGCCAGCCGGGCGCCCTGTCACCAGGACCACGCGCAAGCCCGCGGCGTGCGCTCGCTCGAGGGCTGCGTACGCCTCCGGGACCACGACGCCGTCGTGCGTGAGCGTGTCATCGATATCCGAGAACACGCCGCGAAGGCTGGTGGGGGAGTGGGCGAGCTCGGCGACGGGGTGCATCGAGTTACCACGGTACTCGATAACCGTAACGAGTCCGCAGGTTTGTCGATTTCTCTGCGGGGTTTGGGCGGTGCCCGCGTGAGTCCTGACAACCACCCAGGAGCACGGAAACATGAAGAACCTGACCTCGCTCGCGCTGTCTCTCGTTGCCACCAACGCTCTCGTCGGCTGCCTCGCCGGTGACAACCTGCCCCCGCCCGCGGATGACCCGATCGACACGCCGCCGGCCTCGACGACGACAGCGATCCGGTTTCCGCAGTCCTGCCGCGAGGTCGCGAGCAACGATCCGACCGCGAAGGACGGTCAGCATCGGCTCTACCTCAGCCATGACGAGCTGCACCCGTGGTCTGCGTACTGCGTTGACATGAGCAAGACCGCGAAGGAATACCTGACGCTGCCCAATGGCGTCGCGACCAACTACTCGCAGTACCGCGCCGGCGGCCGTGCCCTGGGCACTGATGTGGAGACTCGGTTCGAAAAGGTGCGGATCGATCCGATCACGCTCCGTCTCGACATCAGCGATCAGACGTTCGCGATCTCGACCGGCTCGCTCGTCGATGTCAGCGGCACCCAGGTCAGCTCGATGCCCCTCGGCGTCGCGATGTCCTGCGGCGGTGGAAGTGCGATCGCGAACGTCGACGTCGGCGGCACGCCGTTCCAGATCGCGCACACGTTCTCGATCGCCGGCGATCTCGGGAACACCGGCTTCGCAGGCCTGTGGCCGAGCGGACAGGTGATGGAGATGTGGGCGGATGGCGACTGCGGCTGGGTGGCACCGGATCGCGCGCCGTGGAGCCCGATGAACAGCATGGGCGGCTTCGTGATCAGCCTCAGCTATCAGTGAAACGCCGGCGAACTCGACGCAGCCGGCGGTGTATCCTGGAGAGGTGGGGGTCGGCTTCGTCGCTGTCTGTGCACTGAGCGCGCTCGCGCTCGGCGGCTGCCGGCAGCTGCTGGGGATCGAAGATCCGATCCAGACGCCCGGTAACGATGCCTCCACCGACGCCTACATCCCCGATGCGGGCGCGTGCCAGGCCGTCTCGGCCGACTGCGTCGCTGGTGAGGTGTTGCGAACCTGCGCCGACGTGGGACGACCGCCGGTCGACGTCGCGTGCGGGTGGGGGTGCAGCTCGAGTGGCGCCCCGCACTGCAGTCAGATCACGCCGGCGGCCAATGTCCTGGTCGCGACGGATCTCGCGTTTGCGGCGGACATCGTCGACATCACGATCTCGACCAACGTCGGGGCGTGCGCGTGGTCGACCACCACCGGGCAGATCTGCTCGATCCGCCCGCCGGGGACGGGCGTAATCAATGGGATCGACTTTCAGGTGCGCGGCACCACGGGGGTGTTCCGGTTCAAGAGCCTCGCGATCCTCGGCGCGGTCCAGGTGGTCGGGACCAACGGGCTCGCGATCGCCGCCGACAAGGCGATCGGCGTCGGCGCGGTGGTCGATCTGGAGGGATCGTGCACCGGTTCGGCGGCGGGTCCCGGTGGCTTCACCGGTGGGGCGAGCGGCCTGGCTGCGAACGGCAGCGGCGGCGGCGATAGCAGCCCGAACAATATCGAGGCGGGTGGCGGCGGTGGAGGGAACGGCGGCAGAGGCGGGAACGGAGGAAAGCTGAGCTCGACGGAGCCGGCCGGCGGTACGAGCTTCGGCGCACCGAACATCGCGACCTTGGTCGGCGGCGGCGGTGGTGGCGGTGGTGGCGGCGGTGGCGGACCTGGGGGCGGCGGCGGCGGTGCGGTCCAGCTCGTGTCGAACACCGGGATCTCGATCGTGTCCGGAATCAACGCCGGCGGGTGCGGCGGTAGGTCCGGCAGTGGTGGCGGCGGTGGTGGGGGGGCCGGTGGGACGATCCTCCTCGAGGCGCCGGGCATCACGCTGGGCCCGAGCTCGGTGCTCGCGACCAATGGCGGCGGTGGTGGCGGCGCCGGAAACGGTGGGGGTGCCGGCATCCCGGGCATGCTCGGCTCCGGCGCAGCGCTCGGTGGGCAGGCGGCCGGAGGAGGCAGTGGCGACGGTGGAGATGGTGCAGCCTCCGCGGTCATCGATGGCACCAACGGTAAGGCCGCGACGCGCGGCGGTGGGGGCGGCGGTGGTGTGGGTCGGATCCGCATCAACACGCGGACCGGCGTCGCGACGGTGCAGGGCGGTGCCATGACGAGCCCGGTGGTCCAGCCGGGATCGCCGACCACGTTCGGCATCGCGACCACGAACTGACCATGAAGTGGGTGGTCCTTCTCCTCGTCTGCGGTTGTAACCAGGTGTTCGGTCTGAACGAGACGACGGCGATCGATGCACTGTCTCCCGAATCGCTACCACCGCCACCGCCGCCGCCCGAGTGCCCGGCGATCGGTGTGGTCCCCGCGTTCCGGTCGCGAACGACTCAACTCACGGCCCCGGGCTGCATCTCGTACACCGTGAGCGCGACGCACGCGATGGGGGTGTGCGCGGGCGAGGTCTCGCGCGGCGACCGCGATCAGGGACTGTCTCCGGTGACGATCACCCCACGCCCGGCCTACATCGTCGATACACGCCTCGATCCCAGCCTCGATCGGTTCCTCTTGACCACGACGGTGTTCGACCAAGGCAGGACGAACCTCGTGTTCCTCGAGTACCAGCTCCAGCCCAATGGTGACTGGCTTGGTGCACCTGGGTACACGCTCGGACAGATCGCCTCAGGCATCAGCACGCCGAGCGTCGGGCCCGATCGGCTCGCGGTGTACGGCGGCACGGCGGGTGCGCTCGTCGAGATCCACGACGATGGGACGGGTGCGGGCTGGGTGGGACGCACGGACTACGTGATCCCCGAGGTGATGGCGATGGGGCGCGTGATCACGCAGCCGAGCCTCAGCGCCGATGGCCGGCGCTTGATGTTCGTCGTGGCGGACGACTTCACGCAGGACCTCGGGATCGTGTACTACGCCGACCGCGCCTCGGTCTCAGATCCGTTCGTCACGGCTCACGCGGTCGACTCCCTGCCCGCCGGCATTGCCTGGCCACACATGACCGCGGACTGCGGGCGCTTGTACTACGCGGCGCTCGGCACCGTGTTCTACGCCGAACAGTGAGGGCCGCGCCGGCCATCCAGAGGCACGTCTGCCGAGGTGGCCGCGCTCGGAACACCGTGAGTGCCTTCCTGGCACACTCCTGCCGCGCGGGTGCGGGAAGTCCGGCACTTGGGGAATGTTCGAGGGTGGTCTTGAAGTTGCTGTTCATGAACCCATGACCCGCTCGTACTCGTTTCGGACCGTGGCGCGCCGCGTCGCTCTGGTGATCCGCCCCGTGCGAG
>JAYVRN010000494.1:0-4778 GCA_043776275.1 Myxococcales bacterium
CTCGGCGTTCCCGCTGCTCCGCGCGAAGTCGCTCGATGCCACGGCGAACCTGGGCGATGGCCTCGATGCCACGATCAAGGCGCTCCCGAAGGACGGCGATGGCCTGACCGACGCCCGTGACGCGCTCCGTCGCGCGGTCGCGATGCAGCCGTTCGCCGATGGCTCGCCGTTGATGTGGGATGCCGTGCTCGGCGCACAGATCGCCACCGCTCGCCGCGATCTCGCGCACTGAGTGTAGGGCCGGGTCGCACGCACCCGGTGACCGCGCTGGATTGACGCCACGGCGACGGGGCGCGATCCTCGGGTCGTGGGAATCAAGCGCCTGGTCAGTGGAGGGCTCGTCTGTGCGGCCGCGGTGATCGCCGCGTGCTTCGGTGCCGCCCCCAGCCTGAGCACCGGCTCACAGCTGGTGCTGCAATCGAGCTCGACCAGCTACGACTTCGGCATCGTGCCGGTGGGGATGACCGCGACGACGAGCATTCCGTTCCTGATCTCATCGCAGGGCACGCTCGACGACGACACGATCACCGACATCTACGAGAACTGCGGCGACTTCGAGCTCGTGCTCAACCCCTCGCCGATTGGCTACCAGATCGCCGCCTGCGATCTCGCGATGGGGACCGCGTTCGCCGGCACCGGCACCGGGAGCGCGTGCATCCCGGGCTCGTACTCGTTCGATGCCACGTTCACGCCGGCCAGCGGGTTTCCGTCGAGCTGCACCGTCCACATTGACTATGCACCGACACTCGGCGGTTCGGGCTCGAGCGGGTCGATCCTGATCACACTCGATGGCACCGGCATGGCGGCGGCGAACTCTCTCTCGCTCAACCCGCCGAGCGGCTCGAGCCTGACGTTCGGCGATATCCCGGTCGGCCAGACCTCGGGAGGCCAGCAGATCACCGTGACCAACAACGGGACCAGCGGGCTCGATGTCACCGGCATCGTCAGCGGTCCATACCAGGTGGTGGGCCTCGCCGGTGCGAGCTATCCCGCCGAGACCCTCGCCGCGGGGGCCAGCGCCTCGTACGAGATCAAGTGTCAGTCCGCGACCATCGGTCCGCAGCCCGGCACGCTCAACTTCACCGCGCCCTCGACACCGGCGGTGACCATCGATCTCGACTGCAATGGCGTCGCCCCGACGCCGATCGCCGTCTCGCCACTCCCCGCGACGTTCGCTCCGACGCTGGTCGGCCGTGCTCCCGCGGATGTCACGGTCACGATCACGAACGGGACGGGAGGCGTCGCGACCACGCTGGCCGTCGCGCTGATGCAGACGCTCGGCGAGGTCTCGATCGTCGGCACCAACCCCAACGGCCAGGGGCTCGCCGTGGGCGGAATCGCGACCGTCAAGCTCCACTACGCCGCGGCGACCGAGCATCCGATGGGCCCGCTCGCGACCCTCATGGTCAACGGCCAGGCGGTCGCGGTGAATGGCGAGGCGCTGGTCGGCACGCTCGGCGTCTCGCCCGGGACCACGGTGGACTTCGGTCCGGTGTGCGTGGGCGCGACGGTCACCGAGCTCGTGCACCTGTATGCGAGCGACTCGGGCAAGGTCACCATCACGAGCGTCACGGCCCCCGCCGCGCCGTTCACGGCCACGGCAACGAGTGGGCTCCTGCAGGCCAGTCACGCGAACGAGCTGATGTTGACGGCGGGCGTCACCCCCACGGCCGCGGGCGACCTGACCGGCAAGCTCGTCGTACACACCGACCTCGTGATGGCGAACCCCGAGATCGACCTGATGGCCAAGGCGTTGCCGGCGGGCATCTCACCCACGCCCGACACCATCCACTTCGGCCAGAGCCGGGTGACCGCGACCACCACCACCAAGGAGGTGATCATCAGCAACTGCGGCACGGCGCCGATCACCTTCGCGTCCTCTCGGATCGAGGGCCCGAGCGCGGCCGAGTTCGCCCTCGTCAGCGTGCTGCCGATGACCGCGATCGCACAGCGGGCCTCGACCACGCTCCTCGTGGTGATGACCGCGCAGACCAACGGCCCCAAGATCGCTCAGCTGATCCTCGAGACCAACGCGGGGCCTGTCGTCGTCAACCTCGACGGCAACGCCTTCGGTGCGGAGGACAGCTCCGGCGGCCGGGACGAGACCTACTACTCGTGCAATGCGGGCGGTGGCGCAGGACTCGGCGGTGCGTTCGGCGTGCTGCTGCTGGCGCTCCGGCGCCGCCGCGCGCGCGCATAGATCGCCACCAGCGCGGCGAGCACCGAGGACCCGGCACCTCCCGGTCCGGTCTCGCAGCAGCCTCCCGCGGGGGGCGCATCGCAGGCCGTCGTCATGATCGGTGGGCGCTCGTGCGTCGTCGGTGCCAGCGTGCGGACCGTGCCGTCGTAGGAGGCGATGACGAGCGCGGATCCGGTCGTCGCGATCCCCGCGAGCACGGGGACGTCGAGGTCGGTCCGCCACAGCACTGCGCCGGTATGGAGATCGAGCGCGGTGAGGTGCCCACCGGTATCCACGGCCCACACCAGATCCCCGGTGATCACGGGCGAGGCCGCGAACCCGCGCTCGTTGCTCCCGAAATAGTGCGTGGTGCGCAGCTCGCTCGCGCCCGCGGCGCCGAACCGCCACAGCACGCGGCCGCTCGTCGCGTCGAGGCCGGCGAGGTCCCGCCACAGCGTCGGGACCACGAGCACGCCGTGGGCGAGGGCGGGCGTCCCGATCGTGGCGATCGCCCACTCGTAGCCGGTGGGATCGAGCTTGGTCCGCCAGCGCAGTCTGCCGGTGCCGAGCTCGACGGCCGCGACCTCGGTGGCACCGTTGCTGAGGTAGACGAGGCCGTCGGCGATCACGGGGGAGGCGTTGATCGAGTTCGCACTGTCACCGGTGATCTGCCACAGCAGGCCCGCGCTCAGGCGGTCCCACGCGAGCACACCGCCGAGCTCGCGATCGAACACGCCGACCGCCACGTCGGCGTCGACGGCGATCGTGGCGAGCGAGGGAAACTCGCTGTTCCCGCGCACGGGATCGCGCAGCCACAGCGGGCGCCCGGAGGTGGCGTCGAGCGTGGCGAGGTTGCGCTGGTTGCCGATGATCAGGTCTCCGGCATCGGCGACGATCGAGCCATACGTGGCGGCGCTCTTCGGCGGGAGGCCGAGTCCGAGCTCGTAGCGCCAGCTCGCGGCGCCGGTCCTGGCGTCGAACCCGAGCACGGTGCCGTCGATCTGGACCACCGCGACGATCCCTCCGCTCACCGTCGCGGCCCCGCGGATCGGCATCGCCGACGGCGCACGCCAGCGCACCGCGCCGGTCTCGAGGTCGAGCGCCACCACGCCGCCGCCGCTGCTGCCCGCGAGGTCCGTGGTGGTCAGGTAGATCATCCCGTGCGCGATCGCCGGTGCACCGTGCAGCACGTGGCCGCCCACGCTGGTGGTCCAGCGCGTGACGAGGGGCGGGGCGAGCTCGCGTGCGAGCGCCCCGGTGTGCGCCGGGTTGCCGCCGAGCTGAGGCCACTCCGCGCCGGCCAGAGAGGCAGCGACCGTGCCGGCCTCCGGCTCGCAGACCTCGAACCCGAAAGTTCGCGCCACATGCGCACCCGCGGCGGTCAACCCATCGACGGTCACCGCGTGCGGCCCAGGCGTCAGCGGTGGCAGGGTGGCGCCCCAGCTCCAGCCACCGGCGTAGGCGAGGGAGATCGGGGTGCCGCAATCGACACGTGCGGTGATGCGCGCCTCGCTCGCGGCGAGCTCCGTGGACACGATCACGGGCGCACCGCCGGCCACGCACTGCCCACGCGCGGGGGCGACCAGAGCCACCGACGCGCGATCGACGGTGGTGCGGTGCTCGGTCGTGAGCACGCCGTGATCGATCGTGATCACGCGGTAGCCCGCGGGCGTGAAGTCGAGTCCGCCCATCAGCATCGGCTCGGTGTTGATCTCGATCAGCCCGTCGTGATCGATCACCCGGTTGGTGTGGGTGTGACCGGTGAGCACGTAGTCCACGCCGAGCGCGCGCAGGCTCGCGACGACGCCGGGCCCCGGCGGACCGTGCGTCATCGCGACCACCGTGACCTCCGGGGCCACGTGCGCGAGCTCGGCACGGAAGAACGCGCTCGCCTCGGCCTCGGGGAGCGCCATGTTCCAGACCACGAAGTGCACGCCGCCGAGGTCGAAGCTGTAGTTGTCGGGCCCGTAGTGTTCGCGCCACGCGTTCCCGGCGTCGTACCAGTCGTGGTTGCCGGGTACCGGGACGAACGGCACATCGAGGTTCGCGAGCAGCTGATCGACGAGGGCGTACTGGCCAGGCAGCGTGTTCTGCGTGACATCGCCGAGGATCGTGAAGAACGCCGGGGCAGGCGAGAGCGTCGTGGCCTCGACCGACGCCGCCGCGAGATCATCCCAGAACGGATGTGCGAACGAGGTGTGCGAGTCCGAGCTCGCGACGAACGTCACCGGGCCCGTCACCGGCGCTGCGAGCCTGCGCAGCGGGAGATCGATCCGCGCCTTGCCATCGATCCGCGCCCACACCGGACCGGGGCGGAACCCCTCGGGCACGCGGACCCACGCGATGCCGCCTTCTGCATCGAGGGTGAGCTCGCCGCGCTCGTCGGCGGTGACGAACACCGTGGTGCCGATCGCGACCACGGCGTGGGGAACCCCGGGCTCGTTCGGGCCGGGCTTGCCATCCCCGTCGAGGTCCTCGAACACCTTGCCGATGATCGGACGCGCGCTCGCGGTCGTCGCGCTCGTGAGGACGAGCGCGAGCGCGATGGCGACGGGCCCGCACCGATTCACGAGGCGATGATTCCACACGTGGCGGGGTT
>JAYVRN010000495.1:0-17620 GCA_043776275.1 Myxococcales bacterium
CTCGAGGCCTCGCAGATCTCGATGATCAAGCACACGGTGTTCTGGCGCCTGATCAAGTGGAACGGCCACACCATCGGCCTGCCGCAGGGCATGTCCAAGGCGCTCAAGCTCGCGATCGGGCCGTGGGCCAAGTATCACGGGGTCCCGAACAAGGGTTTCGGCTGAAATTTCGCCGAACGACGCCGAGGCGCTACGATCGGCACTGTGCAGTGCCCGTATTGCACCGGCGACTCCAGCGTGACCGAGACCCGGGTCACGGCGGATGGCCTGCGCCGGCGTCGCGCCTGCACCGTGTGCAAGCGGAGGTTCACGACCTACGAGACGATCGGCGCACCGAGCCTCAAGGTCGCCAAGCGCGATGGCACCCTCGAGCCGTTCGACGGCGACAAGCTGTACGGCGCGCTCCAGCGGATCGCCGCGCACCGCGACACGATCACGGATGATGATCTCCGTCGGCTCGCCCGCGACATCGAGGCCACGCTGGTCGACAGCGGCCGCAAGTCCGTGGCGTGGAGTGACATCGTCGCGCTCGCGCTGACCCGACTCGAGAACATCGATCCGGTGAGCGCCACGCGCCTCGCGGCGAACTACACCGACGAGAGCGGCGCGGTCCGCCTCGACGGCGGCGCACCAGATCGCCCGACCCAGCAGCTGGGCCTGCCACTCGACGAGGAGTAGCAGGCCCCCAAAAATCGGTGAGAGCGGGTGCGGCCCGGGGCCCATTCCGAGCCGCACCCTCAGTCGAGTCACCACGTCTCGACTGTTCTCACCAAAAGACGGTTGTTGTGTTCTCTCTCGCTAGAGAAGGCTGACGATCGCCGCGGTCACGGAGAACAGCGCGGTGAACAGAGCGGTGGTGGTGAACCTCCGCCATCGTGCTTGATCCGCTCGAAGCCGCAACGTGAGCTCCGGCGCCTGGTCGACACGCTCGACCGTGATCCGATTGGTGCTCGGACGCCGTGCAGGACGACCGCGAAGCAGCAGCCGGTCCGTGACCGTCGCGAGCTGTTCGAAGTTGATCGCCTCGATGGCGTCGATGTCCAGCATGACCTGACTATGTGCAGCTGGTGTGCCGCATCTCCCCGCGTGTGGTTCCACGCATCTGGCGTGTTCTCGACGAGGAATGGCGATCATCGTGGGTGACAGAGCGCAACCCGCGAGCAACGGCTAGCCGTCAAGCCACTCGGATAGGGAACGTTGACTTGGACCTCGACGTGAACTTGAACTCGAACACCACCTTGGACGTTGCCCATCGACGCGACACGGGTCCGACGACCCGCACGCTCGGCGATATTGCGTGGCTGCGACTGAGCAGCGCGCAACAGTTGGTCGGCAAGCTCGGCGTGACCCGGCGGGAGGACGTTGAGCACGTCCAGGACGCACGTTGAAAGCGCACCGCTTGAGTGTGTCTCCGGACGCAGAAACGGGCGCGACCCTAAGGTCACGCCCGCTTGGCGATCGAGAGAGAGTGCGTGTACGACTAGCGGCGAACCCGCGTGTCGACGTTGATCACCGGCGCGGCGGCGGCCGGCGCGGCGACCACGGCCTGCGACGGCTGCGGGCGCATCGCCATCATCATCATCATGGTCGTCATCGAGTCGTTGCCCGCGGGCTTGTTCTGCGCCGAGGCGAGATCCTTGATCGAGCCCTGGAGCGCGGTCAGCTGGGTGGTCACGGCGTCGTTCGCCTTGGAGGTTCCGCCGGTCACGGTCACGAGCTCGCTGGTGGTGATGGTCTTCATGGTGATGGTCCTTGGTGATCGCTGTGGAATGGGGAGAGAGAAGGGTGAGAGGACAGTCAGAGGAGGCTGAGCAGGAGCAGTGCAGCGAGCGTGCCGCGCTCCGCGCCGTGTGGGTTCGCGGACTTCCGTGTGCGATCGCCTCGCCCGCAGTCAACTCGAAGCGACGGATCGAGTCCTCACGGCGCCACACCCCTGGCGATCACGCGCACGCGCGCGCAGTGATCACCGCAGAGCTCGAAGGGACGACCGAAAACGACGAAAGGCCCGAGGCGAGCGCCTCGAGCCTTCCTTGCAGCGTGGTCGTGACGCTACTTGCCGCCGCGCATCTGCATCATCTGCTGCATCATCTGCATCATCTGCTGCGGTCCCTGCGCCTTGGCCTGGATCAGGCCCTGGCCTACCTGCTGGATGAGCTCCGCGAGCTGCTTGATCCCGGCGATCACGTTCGGATCCGGAGCACTCGATCGACTGACCCGTCCACCGGTCACGGCCTCGAGGGTCGTGAGATCGATCGACTCGAGGGAGTCAGGAGTCTTGGGTTTCGCCATGGGGTCCTCGCGGAGAGTAGAGAGAGGTTAGCGGGAGTGGTTAGCGGGAGCGGTTAGCGGCAGCGCTTGACGTCGGTGGAGATGTTGATCGTCGGCGGGGGCGGAGGAGCAGCCGCCGCCGGGGCACCGCCGCCGCCGCCGCCACCCATGCCTCCCATCATCATCATCATCATCATCATCTGCATCGGATCCGAGCCGCTGTTGCCCTGGTTGGCAGCGAGCGACTTGATGGAGTCACCGATCGAGGTCAGCATCGCGGTCAGCTCCGAGTTCGCGCCGCTCGAGCGAGAGGTGATGCGCGCGGCACCGCCGGCGACATTCGCCAGCTGTGCGGTCTCGATCGACATGAACGGGTCCTGCTGCTCGGTCTTGGTCTTGGGGTTCGACATTGGGCGTGTCCTTGTGGTGAGGGTGGGTGACAGGTTCATGAGCACGCGATGTGCCAGCGCTCGATCGACGTCTGATCACGTACCTGGGAGCTCTCGCACCGGGTGCTTTGTCCCCGATCGCTTCCGCCGGTAGACGATCGATTTCTCGACGAAGATCGCCCCGAAACGGCCGAAAACGACGAACGCCGGCGAGTGCCGGCGGACGTCGCTGCGCGTAGAGAAGCGGCCTAGAACTCGATGCCCAGGTTGACCTGGCCGGCGACGGTGCCGTCGCTCGAGCTCACCACGCCCTCGTCATCGGTGATCTGGCCAACCCCATCGAAGTCGATCGAGACGTGCTCGTACCCGATCGCACCCTGGACGTAGAGCCGCTTGGGGAGCGGGACGACGAAGTTCGCATCGACGCCGTAGCCCGAGGCGCGGCCCGGGCCGTACCAGTCGACCGAGCTGATGTCGCCCACGTCGAGCATGTACAGGTACTTGGCTCCGAAGCCGACCGAGGCGCGGCCGGCGATGTTGAGGTCGAGGCTGACACCCGCGCCCATGTAGCTGTAGTCGGTGTCAGGCACCTCGAACGTCATCGGCGCATCCGAGATCGAGTACGAGTTCTTGCCGTAGTTGACGTGACCGTCGAGGGTGATCAGGTCTCCGAGCGGCTGGCGGTAGTGAATGCCCGCGTCGAACGAGCTCTGGTTGATGTTGTAGTCACCGACGTTGTCTCCGTCGTCTTGCGTCACCACCGACCCTGCCGAGTGCGCGATGTTGAAGGAGAACCCGATCCCGGAGAGCCCGCCGTCGAACTTCTTCAACGGGAACGGATAGATCACGGCGTTGACCTCGAGGCCCTTGTGCGGGACGCCCGCGTACGCGGTGGGGCCGATCTGATTCTCCGCCTCGAACGTCAGCGTGCGCGAGGCATAGTAGCCGCCGCCGCCGATCCGGAACCGTGGGGTCGGGACCGGCTTGTGCGAGGCCGCAGGATCGATCGTCTTGCCCTCGTCGGAGGTCGCACCGAACAGCGAGACCAGATCGGCGTTGTCCTGGGTGTCGGTCGCGGCGGCGACCTCCTTGTCCTTGTCCTTCTTCTTCGGCTTGGCCTCGGTGGCCTCGTCGCCATCCGTGTCGGTCTCGAGCGCCGCCGCCGTGGTCTTCTTCTTCTTGGCCGGCGTGGCGTCCGCATCCGCATCCGCCGCCTCGTCGCTCGCGTCATCGAGCTTGGCGACGGTCTTCTTCTTGGTCTTGGTCGGCTTGGCCTCGGCCGCGTCGTCGCTGTCCGAGCGATCCGCGCCCTTCGCGGTCTCCTCGGTGCGCGTCGACTTCGCGCCGATCATCTTGCGCGAGTCGATCAGGCGCAGCCCCGAGCCGACGGGGTCCGGCGAGCCCTCGATGTACTCGAGCACGCCGTCGAGCTCGGTCTGGAGCTTGGTCTTGCCCTCGGTCGAGAGACCTTTCTGTCCGAGGCGCACCGAGACCGAATCGATCTCGTTGCCCGTGGAGGCCTCCCGGACCGCGACCGTCAGCACCTTGTGCCGGCCCTCGTCCTGGATCCAGCCCTCGATCACGGCGTCGACGCCGGACTTCTTCGCGGCCTTGGACCAGGTCGCGGGACCGTGCGTCTTCTGCTCCGCCGCCGCCCGCGCATCTTCCCAGCGCTTGGTCGCGACGACATCGTAGGTCTCACCGAGGAGCGTCACCACCGCCTCGCGGCCCGTGTCGGCCAGCGCGCGCGGACCGTCGAAGTCGAGGATGACGACGCGGCGCGGCTTGGCTTCGGCGGTTGCCGCCGCCGAGCTGAGAGCGAGTGCGGTGAGCGCGAAACGGAAGGCGTTGGACGTGATGGACATGGGCGTGGTTCCTTCGGATGGGCGGGGGGCTGGTGGGCGAGTTCGACCGGTGGGCCTAGAGGCCGCACCAGCAAGCGCAATTGTTCTGGGCGAGGTTCCCGGAGATCGACACGGTGCTGTTCGGCACGCAGTGATCGACCTCGACGGCCTTGCAGGTGCCGAGCTTCGGGTTGTTGAGGATCGAGCCGGCGCCCATCGCCGTGGCATGGCTGAGCGAGCCGAGGCCGGTGAGGTTCGCGTTGCCGGTGATCGTCACGGCGCCGGAGACGTGGTGCATGGTGCCGGTCAGGCCGGTGAGGTCGACGAGCGCATCGTTGTCGTCGATGGTCAGCGCGCCGCTGATGCTTGTCAGCGCGCTCATCGTGCCGAGCTGCGTCAGCTGCGGGTTGCCGCGGAGGATGAAGTCGCCACCGATCGACGTGGCCGAGAAGCCACGGATCGACGTCAGCGCCGGGTTGGAGCCGATCTCGACGCGGCCGACCTGCGTCAGCTGCGCGAACCCGATGCTCGGCGCGCCGCTGCCGGTGATGACGATCGCGCCACCGACCCGGGTCAGCTCGCCGAACTCGATCGCACCGAGCTTGGCGTTGTCGGTGAGGCGGAGATCGCCGTCGACGGTCTGGATGTACTTGAGGCCCTCGAGGTTCGCGAGGAGCGGGTTGTTGCGGACGTTGTAGGTCACCGTGAACGGGGCGCCCTGGGTGGCGCCTTCCCACTTCTTGACGGCGAGGTTGTTCAGGGCGGCGAGCTTGGTGTTGCCGCTGACCAGGAGCGAGCTCCAGACCTTGAGCTGCTTCTTGGTATCGATCGAGGTCAGCGAGGTGTCGACGATCTCGAGCTCGTTGACCTCGGTCAGGTCGCCGAGCTTGGCGAGCGAGGTGATCGCCTGGCCTTCGAGGCGCAGGCTCGAGTTGAGCGACCAGCAACCCTTGGGCAGGGTGTCGAAGTCCGCGGCGGTGCGGAGCAGGAGCGGAGCGGTGAGCTCGGTGACCTTTGCGGGATCCGCGCAGGCGGTGCTGGTGGACATGCCGGCATCGGTCGTGCCGTCCTTGCACCGCTCGCCGACGCAGTCTCCGCCGCCGACATCCGCCAGGCAGGCGGTCGCGGTGAGGCTGAGGAGTCCGGTAAGAATGGTGTGGCGCATGATGTTCTCCTTGATCACTTTGCGTGCCGAGTGCTCGAGCACGTGACTACTGGGGGTTGCACCGTGATCTCCGGGTTTCGATCCCGCACGATGTAACCCGCGAGACGCATGGGACTAGCGGCCCCCACGCGGGCGGACGTTGACGCGGTACTGCTGGAGGATCGTGCCGCTGAGGAACTGCAGCTGCGCGACAGCCGCGTGGTAGTCGGCGACCGCACGGCCGCGGCGCAGCTGCGCCTCCACGAGCTGGGTCTGGCGGTCCATCACGTTGTAGTTGGTCGACTTGCCGGCCGCGAAGCTCAGGCGCTCGGCCTTGGCGTTGTCCTCGGCGACGGCGATCGCCTTGTCGGAGAGCGAGACGCGGGTACGCGCGCTGGTCACGCCCTTGACGGCCGTCACCACCTCGGCGTCGATCACGCGCTCGGCATCGGCGCGGTCGACGTTGAGGCGGCGGCGGCGGGCCATCGCCGCGTCGTGGTTGGACTTCGCGGCGCCCGACAGCTCGAACTGCACCGAGAGGCCGGCCATCACCTCGTAGCCGCTGATGTCGCTGACGGCGGTGATCGACTGGCTGGTGGTCTCTCCGCCACCCATCAGCGCGCCCGACAGCGAGACGTCGACCTTGGGGAGCATCGCGTTCTTGGCGACGCGGACCTCGATGTCCGAGGCCTTCTTCTGGAGCGCGATCGCGCCGAGCCGGCGGTTCGCCTTGCGGCTCTGCGCCAGGACCTCGTCGATGTCCCACTCGTCATTGCCGATGTCGAACACCTCGCCGGGGCGCATCACCGTCTGGCGTCGGCCGAGGCCGAGGCCCGCCTTGCGGCGGAGCTCGAGGGACTTCTGCTCGAGGGTGAGCTGCGCGCGAAGCACGGCCTCCTTGCGGACCGCGATCTCGTAGACCACCGCGTTCAGCTGGGTCTGCGCGGTCTGGCCGGCGCGGAGCTCCTCCTTGGTCAGCTTCTCCTGCGACTCCGCGAGCGCGAGAGCCTGGTTGCGGACCTCGAGCTCGTAGTTGGCGTACGCGAGCTCCCAGTAGCCGGTGACGACCTCGCGGATCATGTCCTCGGCGGCGAGCTGCGCCTTGAGGGTCTCCGCGGCGGCGGTGTAGTCGGTGCGCTGCTCGTCGGCGAGCGCGATGTCGGGACCGAAGCCGCGCACCAGCGGTTGGGTCAGCGTGAGCTTCCCCATGGTCTGGACGTTCGTGTACTTGTCCTGCACGCGGCCCGAGTCGGTGCCGGTCGTCGCGGCAGCCGTGGAGCCCATGCTGCTCAGCGAGTCACGATCGAGGCCCTTCACCGCCGAGACCTCGGTGGTGGTGTGGCCGAGCCCGATCTCGAGCTGCAGGTTGCCGCCGGTGGGGAGGTTGCGACCCAGGCCGATCGAACCATTGATCGTGTCCTTGCCGACCTCCTTCCACGGCGCGACCTCGACCTGCCCGCCGACGGAGTCGCTCTTGTACTGCGCGCCCATCGTCATCACCCACTGCTGATTCGCACGCGAGGCGCCGGCCTGGCCCTTGGCGACGTCGCGGTCGACGTTCGCCCTCATCAGATCGGGCGAGTGACGAACGGCGACCTGGATCAGCGTCTCGAGCTTGAACTCGGTGACCTCCTCGGCCTCCGGGCCGTCGCCCTCGAACTCGCCCTCTTCATCCTCATCGCGATCCGCGCGAGCGATGCCGGAGGTCAGGATCAAGGTACCGAGGGTGCCGAGGGCTGCGGCGACCAGGTAGTTGCGGCTCGTCATGGACGATGGCTAGAGCAGTCGCCATGCCATAGCTAAGTCCGCTGTCTACCAGCGGATCCAGGCGGTGTTCGCCCCGGGACTCGACTACCTCGGGTTACGGATCACGGTCCCACCCCCCACGATCCGCCCTGCACCCGACGACCCCCAGGCATCTGATTCCTGGAGTTGGCGGCGATCCGCGCCGTGGTCCCGGCCTTGCAAATTCGGTCCTCCATCATGCGCCACGAGGAACTATCGACCCATCGCAAGATCGCCCCCGCGGTCCTCGCGCCGGAGTACCTCGAGGTCTCCGAGCACGTCAGCGAGGCGCCCACGCACCTCGCCGGCGGAAAGCTTCCGCCGCTGCCGATCAAGGAGAAGACCGAGCGCTCGGCTCACGCGGACCGCCGAGCTCCGCAGCCCTCCCACCACAGCCTCGCGGCACCCGCCCCCAGGCGCGAGCCCAAGGCCACGCCGGCGCCACTGCCGGTCGCGCAGGTGGTCCACACCAGGAGCGTGTCGGCGAGCGGTAGCCAGAGCAGCAGCAGCAGCAGCAAGAGCAGCAGCAGCAAGAGCAGCAGCAAGGCCAAGAGCGTGGCGCAGCCCGCGCCACAGGCCGCCGCGCCGCAGATGCCCGGCATGATCGATCCGCTCTCGGTCCCGGTGCCGCCCGAGCTCGGCCCGACGATCTACGGCTGGGTCCGCCGTCTGGCGCTCCAGGCCGATCTGGAGACCGCCGATCGCGTCCTCCGCGAGGCCCTGACGGAGATCTCGTCGTCGCTGTCGGTCACCATCGTGTACCCGGGCCAGGACGGCCTGTGGTCACTTGGCGGCGACAACGAGATCCCACGCGAGGCCGGCCCGATCGTCGCGGTCGCCCAGGCGCGCCGCGCCATCATCGCGTCGCACACCGCGCTGATCCCGATCGTCACCACCACGGAGACCGTCGCCGTCATCCTGTTCACCCGGAACCCGCGCAACCCCGCGTACCAGCCGATCGAGCAGCTCGCGATGCTCGGCCTGGCCCGGGAGTCCGCCGCGATCCTCCACCACCTCGTCGTCCAGCACATGCAGAAGGCGACCGAGCTGGCCGCCGACAAGGGCTCGCTCTACCGCCCCGAGGCGCTCGAGGCGCACCGCGGCAAGACCACCGAGGGCTCGCCGATCCACATCTCGCCCGTGTGGGTCCGCCGTGCGTACCCGCTGCTGATCGCGACGATCCTCGCCGCGCTCGCGTTCACGATCTTCATCAAGGTCCCCACCTATTCGACCGGCCGCGGCCTGGTCATGCTCGAGGGCGCCACGGTCACCGCACCGGCGATGGGGACGGTGGATCAGGTCCTGGTCACCCCCGGCCAGGCCGTCAACGTCGGCACGATCCTCGTCAGGCTCCAGGCCTCGGCAGAGCAGGACGAGCTGGTCAACGTCCAGGCCGAGCGCGACAACGCAGCGCGGGCGTACCTGACCGACCCCTCCGACGACAACAACAAGAAGCAGCTCGCCAGCCTCGAGGCCCGGCTCAACACCGCGAGATCCAAGCTCGAACAGCGAACGATCCGCGCCTCAAAGGCCGGGACGATCTCCGACATCCGGACCCGCGGCGGCTCCCTGCTGCAGCCCGGCGACGCGATCGTCACGATCGTCGACAGCGACAAGACGTTCCCCGAGGTCTATGCGTTCCTCCCCGCGACCGATCGCCCCCGGCTGCGCGTGGGGATGGAGCTGCAGGTCGGCCTCTCCGGCTACACCAAGACCCGCGAGAAGGCGGTCATCACGTTCATCTCGCGCGAAGGCGTGGGCAGCACCGAGGCGGCCAAGCTCCTCGGTCCGGCCCTGGCGGACTCCCTGCGGCTCCCGCCGGATGGCTCGTACGTCTGGGTCAAGGCGAAGCTCCCCGGGCGCACCTTCAAGACCGAGCACAACACGCTGTCGTTCCACCACGGCATGCAGGCGACGACCGAGGTCCTGATCTCCGAGAAGCCGTTCCTGGTGTCGCTGTTCCCGGCGCTCGAGAAGTACCTCCCGGACTGAGTCCAGCCGGAGGATGCGCGCCGAGCGCCGGCGATCCTCGCGGATCGTCGGCGCTTCGTACGTCCGGAGTCTCCGGCACTTGCGCGCGCCTTTGGCCACATGCGGGGCCCGGCCCCCCGATGCGTCTTGAGGTTTACATCCAGCGGCGCGAGTACCCGGCGATCGACGTGCAACCCCCAGTAGTCACGGGGTGCAACGTTCGGCACGCATCGTGATGAAGAAGACCTCAGCGGAACGGCCCAACCAACCGCTGCGAAAGGGAACCACCACTCCCCATGTCGACCAAGCCCAACATCGCGAAGTCCTTCCCGGCGCTCCAGAAGCTCGGCTTCTCCGGGATCCACAAGAGCGTGCCGTTCGTGCAGCAGCTCGAGTGGACGGACTGCGGCGCCGCCTCCCTGTGCATGGTGATGGCGTTCCACGGCCGAGAGTCCAAGCTCGCCGAGGTCCGCGAGGCGATGGGCATCGGGCGCGACGGCGTCTCGGCCAAGTCGATCCTCGACACCGCCGAGCGCTACGGCCTCCAGGGCCGCGGCATCAAGGTCAGCCTCGAGCAGCTGAAGCTCCTCAAGAAGGCGACGATCCTCCACTGGGAGTTCAACCACTTCGTGGTGTTCGAGGGCCTGGTCAAGGGCGGCGTCCGCATCGTCGATCCGGCGACCGGCCCGCGCGATCTGACCCTCGAGCAGTTCGGCAAGGCGTTCACGGGCGTCGCGATCGAGCTGACGGTCACCGAGCGGTTCACCAAGGTGAAGCCGGAGAAGGGTCGCCTCAAGCGGTACTTCACCGAGCTGATGTCCGAGAAGGGGCTGTTCTCCCGGATCATCATCGTCTCGCTCGCGCTGCGCCTGATCGCCCTCGCGCTGCCACTGACCACCGGCATGATCATCGACAAGGTCGTCCCGCGGTCGGACTACCACCTGCTGTACGTCTGCCTCGCGTCGATCGGCGGCATGGTGCTGTTCAACCTGATCGCCGAGCTCGTGCGCAGCTACCTGCTGCTCCACCTGCGGATCGCGCTCGATACGCGGATGACGCTCGGCTTCCTCGATCACATGGTCTCGCTGCCGTACTCGTTCTTCCAGCGGCGCTCGACCGGTGACCTGATGATGCGCGTCGATTCGAACGGCACCGTCCGCGAGATGGTCACCAGCAAGTCGATGAGCGCGATCCTCGACGGCGTGTTCGTGCTGCTCTACGCCGTCATCATCTTCTACGTGAACCCGGTGCTCGGGCTCATCACGATCGCGATGTCGGCCACCGAAGCGCTCGTGTTCCTGTGCGCCCGCCCGACGTTCCAGCGCCTCCTCGCCGCGGACCTCGACAAGCAGGCCAAGGCGCACAGCTACATGATCCAGATGCTCGGCGGCATGGAGACCCTGAAGTGCGCCGGCGCCGAGCGGCTCGGCGTGGAGAAGTGGAGCAACCTCTACACCGACGAGCTCAACATCAAGCTCCGCCGCGCACGCGCCTCGGCGTGGGTCGATGGCATCCGCGGCGCGGTCACCGCACTCGGCCCGATGCTGATCCTCACGATCGGTGCGAGCTCGGTCATGACCGGCAAGATGTCGCTCGGCATGATGCTCGCGATGAACTCGCTGGCCACCAGCCTGTTCGGCCCGCTCTCGGCCCTGGTGTCGAGCGCCCTCGAGCTCCAGCTGGTGAAGGGCCACATGGACCGCATCGATGACGTGCTGCAGACCAAGGTCGAGCAGGACCGCGATGCCGTGCAGCAGCCGCCCCGGCTCCGCGGCGGCGTCACGGTGAAGAACGTCTCCTTCAAGTACGGTGAGCAGGCCCCGCTCGTGGTCCAGGACGTCTCGCTCGACATCCAGCCCGGCATGAGCGTCGCGCTCGTCGGCCCCTCGGGCTCGGGCAAGTCCACGCTGCTGAACCTGCTCGCCGGGCTCTACAAGCCGGTGTCGGGTGACATCCAGTACGACAACCGCCAGCTGCAGGAGTTCGACCTGCGCTCGGTCCGCCAGCAGATCGGCATCGTCCCGCAGCACCCGTTCATCTTCGGCGGCACGATCCGCGAGAACGTCGCGCTCACCGCCCCGGGCGCCACGCTCGATCGCATCAGCGCGGCGTGCAAGGTCAGCGGCCTGCACGACGACATCACCGAGATGCCGATGAACTACGACACGGTGGTCTCGGATGGCGGCGGCTCACTCTCGGGCGGCCAGCGCCAGCGGATCGCCATCGCCCGCGCGGTGATCCGCAACCCGAGCCTGATGCTGCTCGACGAGGCGACCTCGGCGCTCGACAACTCGACCGAGAAGCGCGTCATCGAGAACCTCGAGCGCCAGCGCTGCACGCGGATCACCGTCGCGCACCGCCTCTCGACCGTCCGCAACGCCGACCTGATCGTCGTGATGGACAAGGGTCGGATCGTCGAGCAGGGAACTCACAGCCAGCTGCTCGCCAAGGGCGGGCTCTACACCAAGCTCATCCAGGCCTCGCAGAACCCCACGGAGAATGCCCATGACCCGATCCATGTCGCTCCTGCCTCTTCTTCTCGCGGCGTGCGGAGCACCGGATCTTCAGCCGGCCGCGCCTGATCCCACCCAGGCAACCAGCGCCGTGACCCCCGAAGCCCCCGCCGCGCCGCCCACGTTCACGGGCGTGATCTCGACGCGCGAGGTGCGAGTCATCACCGCAGACTTCGAAGGCCGGATCATGGAGCTCAACCTCAACAGCGGTCAGCGCGTCCGCGCCGGTGATTCGATCGGCCGCCTCGACGACTCGGATCTCAAGCTGCAGCTCGAGCGAGCGAAGGCCTCCGAGAAGGCGTTCCGCGGCGAGGTCGGTGCTGCCGGTGCGCGCGCCAGCGCCCTCGCCCACCAGGCCAAGAGCCAGGCCATCCTCGCCCGCGCCGGCGCCGCGCCGCTCGCGGCGGTCCGCAACGCCAACGCCGAGGCCGCCTCCGCGGGCGCCTCGACCTCCGCGGCGAGCGGGCACCTGGGCGAGGCTCAGGTCGGCCGCAAGCAGATCGAGGAGATGCTCAAGAAGGCTGACCTCAAGGCGCCGATCGACGGCGTGATCACCATGGTCTCCGCCAAGAAGGGCGCGATCACCCAGAAGGGGACGATCCTCGCCCGCGTCTACGACACCCGCGACCTCACGGTCCGGTTCCTGGTCCCCCACGACCTCCGGGCGACGATCCAGCCCGGCAGCCGCGTCAAGCTCGCGATCGAGGGTGTCAACCACGACATCTTCGCCAGCGTCCAGCTGATCTCCGACGAAGTCGAGCCCCCGATCAACTCCGTCATCGTCGAGGCCGACATCGACGACAGCAAGCTCGTCCCCGATGAAGTCCGCGTGAACGCCAACACGACGATCACGCTCGCCGACGCCCGCCCCACGACCACGGTCTCGACCACCGCCTCGGCTACCGCCTCGGCTACCGCCACGACCACCACGACCACCACGTCCAGCGCCACCACCGCAGGAGTCCTCCGATGAGCGTGCTAAATTCTCTCCCAGTGCCCGGACAGGATCTCGAGTCGCCCACCTGGGTCACCTCCTTTCAGGGGCTCCCGCGCTCCGTCAACGTTCGTCGCTGCCGCCTCGAGGTCGTCGCCGGCGTCGACGCGGGCAAGGTGATCGAGCTCGCCCAGCCGACCATCATGATCGGCCGCGCGGGTGCGGATCTGAACCTCAACGATCCGAAGGTCTCCGGCCTCCACTGCGAGCTCCGGCTCCAGCCCGATGGCTACCGGATCCGTGACCTCGGCTCGACCAACGGCACGCACGTCAAGGGCGTCCGCATCGTCGATGGCTTCATCGCCCCGGGCTCGACCATCCAGATCGGCAAGAGCGCGATCACGTTCGATCCGCTCGATGACGCTGTCTCGGTCCCGCTGTGGCACGAGAGCCGCCTCCACGGCCTGCTCGGCGGCTCGGCCGCGATGCGGCACCTGTTCGACCTGATCAACCGGTTCGCGCAGTCCGATGCGACCGTCCTGATCCAGGGCGAGACCGGCGCCGGCAAGGAGGGCGTCGCCGACGCGATCCACCAGTGCTCGCCGCGCCGCGAGGGCCCGTTCGTCGTGCTCGATTGCTCGGCGATCCCGGAGCAGCTGTTCGAGGACCAGATCTTCGGTCACGAGCACGGCGCCTTCACCGGCGCGGGCAAGGCCACGATCGGCGTGTTCGAGGCCGCGCACGGCGGCACGCTGTTCCTCGACGAGATCGGTGAGCTCCCGCTCGACGTGCAGTCCAAGCTGCTGCGCGCGGTGGAGACCCGCAAGATCCGCCGCATCGGCTCGACCAAGGTCATCGCGTGCGATGTCCGCATCATCGCCGCAACCAACCGCGACCTCGCGGCCGAGGTCAACCGCGGCACGTTCCGCTCCGATCTGTTCTATCGGCTCTCGGTGGCCAAGCTCTCGGTGCCCGCGCTCCGCGAGCGCCGCGAGGATCTGCCGCTGCTGGTCGAGCACTTCCTCCGCCAGCTCCACTCGACGCACTCCGATCCGCGCCTGCCCGACGACTTCATGTCGCGCGCGCAGCGCCACACCTGGCCGGGCAACGTCCGCGAGCTGCGCAACGCCGTCGAGCGCGCCGTCCTCCTCCCGAACCACCCCACCGGTGGCCTCGAGGCTCCGCCGAAGAAAGAGGGCACGTTCGGCGACGTCGACATCGACGTGCCGTTCAAGACCGCGAAGCAGCAGCTGGTCGACGAGTTCGATCGCCGCTACCTCTCGGCCCTGCTCGAGGCGCACGACAACAACATCTCCGCCGCGGCCCGCGCAGCCGGGATCGAGCGCATGTCGATCTACAAGATGATCCGCCGGCTCGGCCTCGACGACGGCGCCAAGCGCCGCGCCCCGACCGGCGAGCCGGATGGCGACAGCGAAGAGTCCACGGACCACCGCTGAGCGGAGGCGCGCTCACTCGACACGATCGAACACCTGCTGCCACGCGGCCCCGATGCCGAGCTGCCCCACCCGATTGTCTCCCCAGCACCACAACGAGCCATCGGTCTTGAGCGCGCAGGTGTGGTTCTCCCCCGTGGTGACCTCCTTCCACGTGGCGTCCGTTCCGACGGCGACCGGCACCACCTGCCTCGTCGCCGTGCCATCGCCGAGCTCGCCGTACGGGTTGCCGCCCCAGCACGCGAGCGAGCCGTCGCTGTGGATGCCGCAGGTGTGATGCGAGGCCAGCGCCAGCGCGGACCACGCACCGGGCAGGAGCGTCGGAATGCTGACGCGACCGGCCTGGCTCACGGCCGCGATGCCGAGCTGCCCGTCGCCGTTCGCGCCCCAGCAATATGCGGCGGTCCCGGCCAGGGCACAGCCGTGGCGAGTGCCCATCGCGAGCCGATCGTAGAGCACGCCTGGCGCACCGACCGGGGACAGCGACGCGACCGGGACCGTGGAGCTGTTGAACATGCCATCGCCGATCGAGCCCTCGTTGCCCTCGCCCCAGCAGTACATGCCCGTCGCCGCGACGGCGCACGTGTGGGTCGCTCCGACGGCGACGGTGCGCCAGGTCATGATCGTGGTCTGTACACCCGTCGGGATCGAGGTCTTGGTGAAGGTGCCGATGCCGAGCTCGCCGTGATCGTTGTAGCCCCAGCACGAGAGCTTGCCGCTCTCGATCACGCACGCGTGCTGGGCCGCGGACTCGGGCCACAGCGCATTGATCGAACGTGGGCGGAAGATCGGCGAGGTGTAGTCGCCATCGCCGAGCTCGCCCTGCTCGTTGTCGCCCCAGCACCACCGGCTCCCCGCCTTGCGAACGCACGCGTGGAACGATCCCACCACCAGCGCATCCCACGGACCGACTGCGTGCACGAGGATGGGCGCCTGCCGTGGCAGGCGACTGACATCGCCGAGCTGCGCCTGAGCGTTGTCACCCCAGCACCACACCGCATCGAGATCGTCGAGAGCGCAGGTGAACGAGCGCCCCGCGCGCACGGCGTGCCACGTCCCAGGCACCTGCTCGGGCGTGAGGTGAACGGCGCCGCCGATCCCGAGCTGCCCCGAGCCGTTGGAGCCCGCGCACCACAGGCGATGCGCATCATCGATCGCACAGCTATGGCGCGCTCCGAGCGCCACCGCGGCCCAGCGCTCGGCCGGCGCAACGATCTCCACGGGGCTCGACGACACGGCGCCGATCGCCGCGCTCGGGATCTGGCCGTACTGATTTGCGCCCCAGCACGCGAGCCCGCCGTCGCCGTGGATCCCGCACGTGAACTCCTCGCTCGCGGCGAGGCTGGTCCAATCGCTCGCATCATTGCCGACCACGCCGCCCAGGATGTTGTCGGAGGTCGTGCCATCGCCGAGCGCGCCGTAGGTGTTCGTGCCCCAGCACGTCAGGTGGCCATCGAGTCGGCGGGCACACGTGAACCACAGCCCCACGGCCACCTCGCCGTACGGCCCACCATCTGCGGGGAACGGGACCTGGCGGATGGCCTCGGGCGCGGCGTTCGGATCGGCGAGCGCGCCGCGATGGTTGGAGCCCCAGCACCACAGCGAGTCATCCTCCTTGATGCCGCATCCGTGGAACCGCTCGAGCGCGATCGAGCGCCACTTCACGCCGGACTCGAAGAGGGGCGTCATCACCGCGGCGTCGCTGGTCGAGCCCACGCCGAGTTGCCCGACGTTGTTGGCGCCGGTGCACCACCGATCACCGGCCACATCGAGCGCGCAGGTGGTGTGGATCCCCGCCACCACGGCCTGCCACGGGCCGGCGCTGACGCGCATCGGGGTGAGGGCGCTCTGGACCAACCCGAGGCCGAGCTGCCCGTACGCTCCCGAGCCCCAGCACCACAACGAGCGATCCTCCTGGATCGCGCACGTGTGATCGCCTCCGCCGGCGACGGTGATCCAGCGATCCGTCCCGACCTGAGCGGGCCGCTCGAGGTTCCCACCGACGATCCCGAGCTGGCCATCCTTGTTCTCGCCCCAGCACCAAAGCGTGCCGTCGAGCCGGATCCCGCACGTGTGGTCGCTACCAGCGGCGACCACGCTCCAGTCGCCAGGAGGGAGCGGCGGCGTCTCGGGGCGCTCGAGGCCGAACACCTGATCGCAGGCGCCAACGAGCAGCAGCAGGTACAGCCAGGACGCCCGCAACATCCTCGAGTATCGCCCAACACGACGCGCGACGGTGGGCGGATGCACACTCAGCGGGCGGGCGGCGGTGCGACGAGCGCGCGACCGAGACAGCTCGTCAGCCCTGCGCGCCTCGCGTGCTCGGCCACGGAGGCATCCATCGTGTCCGGTGGCAGCTGCCCGAGCTCGCCGAACCAGCCGAGCACCTCCTTGTTGGAGACCTTCGCTTCGATCTCCATCGCGATCTGGCGATTGCGCTCGGCGGGGTTCGCAAGCTGCACGGCGGGCGCTCGATCCGTCGCGCACAGGATCCGCATCGCCTCGTCGTAGCTCTGCCCCTGCGCGCAGCCCACCAGCGCCAGCAGCACGAACGCGCGCGACGTGGGCATCGATGAGCAGCCTACACCCCTAGAGACAGCCCGGGTTTGGCCGAACTAACGGGCATGCCCTCCCAGCGCCTCCTCAAGATCCTCGATCCGTGGGGACATGTAGGACCGCGTCGGGTCCTCGGATCGACGACGCCAACGGCGATCCTGTGGGCCACCGATCCCGCCGTGTCGGCCTGGATCGCCGCGGAGCTGCGCGCCACAGGCATGGAGCCGCTCCTCGCGCGCTCGTTCCGGCACGTGGAGACCAGCTTGCGCGACAACGCACATCCTGCGTGCGCGCTCGCGGTGATCGATCTCGCGGCGATCTCGCCGGCCAACCTCGAGCGCCTGTACACCGTGCGCTGGGCCGGATACGCCGGGCCGATCATCGGCATCGGTGGTCCCGAGGTCCTCGACGCTCGCTCGCGCACGCTGCTGTCCCTCGAGGGGCTGGTCAGCCCGCTCGCACCACAGCTACGTGACGTGATCGCTCAATCGCAGCGGCGCGTCTCGGGCACGCAGTAGTTGCCGTAGATCGAGGCGCTCGACGCCGAGGCCACCGGCTTGCACTTGTAGCCCGTGCCGCAGCCCGAGTCGTCGGTGCATGCGGCCACGCAGCGGCGGCCGCTGGTGCCCACCGACACGCACGAGTTACCCACGCCGCCGCACGCCGCGTTGGACGAGCAGGACTTGCACGCGTTCTCGGGGTTGGCGAACGGGTGGAGCTTCGGATTGTCGTTGATGCCGTGGATGCCGTACATCGTGGGCG
>JAYVRN010000496.1:0-1505 GCA_043776275.1 Myxococcales bacterium
GCGCTGCCATCGCTCGGCATCGACCAGATCGCGCCGAGGCCATCGCTCCAGAACAACGTCCCGCCCTGGACCACGAGGCTGGTCGGGGCGCTCGGGACCTCGAGATCCACCCGCGCCACGATCGGAGCGGTGATCGGCGGCTCGGTGATGGTCACCTCCGGCGGAGGTGGCGTCGGCTCGACGCTCGGTGTCGGCGTGGCCGCACCGCAAGCGGTCAGGAGCACGAGGGCGAGGCGCCACGTCACGGCGCGATTGTGGCACGGTACGGCGATGCGAATGCGCTCTCCGCTGGCGTCCACGCTCGTCGGGCTCGTCGGGCTCGTCGGGCTCGTCGGGCTCGTCCTGTTCGTCGTCGCGTGCAAATCGAAGGACGGTGGGGCAGGCGCCGGCTCGGGGAGCGCTACCGTGAAGCTCCCGCCGCCGCGGAAGATCGAGGGCCCGAGCATCAGCCCGATCCTCACGAGCAACATCACGTTCGTCGCGCCCAAGGATGGGTCGTGGTGGGGTGAGATGAACTTCGCCTGCTATCGGTCCGTGATGGGCCTGACCGGCACCAAGCGTCCGGGCGAGGCGTTCGAGAAGCTGAGCCCCAACGTGGTGCCCGCGATGACCGCCGCGGGCATCGATCTCGGCCGCGATCTCGCGGCGATCGGCGCCTTCGAGTGCAACGGATCGCCGTGCTTCTACGTGGCGGCGCGCCTCGACCACCCGGAGAAGATGGGCAAGGTCCTCGAGCTCCTGGCGCCGGGCAAGCCACCCGTCGATCTCGGGAAGGGGCACTACACGATCGAGACCCCGGGCTCGAACGGCACGCGCACGATCCATGTTCGCGTGGTGCCGATCCAGTGGGGCGTGGAGCTGCCCGCGGATCGCTGGTCGCACGAGCTGAGCCAGGCGACCTACGTGGTGTTCATCGGCGGCATCGATGGCAAGAACATCGATCTCGATCCGCTCGCCTCGGTCGCCGATGCGCAGACCGGGCTCGCAAAGGTCATGGACGCGGAGGGAACGGTCGCGGATGCGCACGGGCGTTGCATCCTCGGAGCAGTGGGGCCGCGGGACTTTCAGCCCGGCTTCAAGCTCGACAAGGCGCGGTTCGCCGTCGCCGCCCCCGAGGGCGCCACCGACGATGCCCTGATGAAGTTGATGTCCTCGAAGCGCACGCTCGATATCGAGGTCGAGCTCACGCTGTCGCCCGCGCCGAAGGCGACCGATGCGGACGGCTGGATCGCGCAGGGCAAGATGTTCCTCGGCGGGATCGGTGCCAACGTGCGCAGCCAGTTCGCAGGGCAGGGCGCGCTGATGGACATCTACTTCGACATGCTCACGCTGATCGGGACCAAGGCGTTCCGTCACGAGCTCACGGGGAACGCACTGCGGTTCTCGTGGCGTACGGATCGGGTGCCTGCCTCCGATCTCACCGATCTCGAGCGCCGGCTCGAGGCGGCGATGGGCCCGGCCGGACCCTGATGACGCTCGAGCGCGCCACGTTCGCGCTCCCGGTG
>JAYVRN010000497.1:0-4774 GCA_043776275.1 Myxococcales bacterium
GATCACCTTGTACTTGGCGGTGAACGTCTGGCCCGGCTGCATCGGCGGGATGACCAGCGTGAGCTTGCCGTCCGCGGCCTCGAACCGGGTCAGCGTGCCGTCCGTGACCAGCGCCTCGAGGGTCGCGGTGTCGGGCTGGACGCCTGCCGGCAGCGACTGCGTCAGCTTGACCTCGAGGTTGGACGGCGCGATCGCCGTGACCGTGATCTCCACCGGCTTGCCGACCTCGGCGGTCACGGGCGATGGCGTCATCACCATCTCGAGCCCCTGTTGCGTGGTCTCCTTCTTCCAGGGCACATAGCCGCGAAGCGCGAGTGCGTAGCCCAGGCCCGGCACTGCGGGCTCGGCGACGATCTTCCACTCGTGCTCGCCGGCGATGCCGTCGGGGACCGGGGCCTCGAGCGCGAGCACTTCCTTGAGCGCCTCGCGATCGAGCGTGCCCTCGGTCACCGGCTTGCCGTCCATCAGCAGCGTGATCTTCACGCCCGCCGGAACGGGATCCTTGAACAGCGCGAGCACGGCCTGCATGCAGACCAGGTTCGAGCGCCCATCCCCCCAGCCGCGATCGGGGCTGTAGGTTCCGAGCAACGTCGCGCCGAGGTCCGCGAGCGGTGCCTTCGGATCTCCCTGCAGCGCGAGCACGGCGAGTGCGGTGGCCTCGGCGCGGGTGGGTACGGTGCCATCGGCGCGGACGATCTTGTCCGGAAGCTCGAGGTACTTCGAGCCATCGTCGGCGTCCTTGATCGCGGCCTTGACCCGCTCGCGCAGCTTCTCGACGGTGGCCGTGGAGGAGCCACCGCTCGCGAGGACCGCCGCGGCGGTGTACGGATCCGTCGCCTGCTCGAGGTTCCTGCCGAAGTAACTCTGCGCCCGTGCAGCCACACCCATCGCGCGCTGCCGCTCGCTCGCGGTGATGTGCGCCGCGCCCACCGCGCGTGCGGCCTCGGCGGTGGCCACCAGCGTGCGCTGCAAGGTCCACCCCGCGCCGCCCGCGAACGAGCCGTCGGGACGCTGGTTCTGGACGAGGTAGCTCACGGCGCGCTCGCCGAGCCGCGCGAGCACGGGATTGCCCGGGTGTGCGAGCGCCGCCGCGGTGAGCAGCGTCGCCTTGTCCACATCGAGCGTGCGGCCGTCGCGGATCGCGCGCTGGCCGGTCAGGATCGAGAGCGTACGGATCGCCTCGGGATCCGCCTTGTCGCCGAGCTTCTGCAGCAGCTCGGAGGCTTGCCCGGCGAGCAGCAGTGCGTACGCATCGTCCGCCACGCTCTCGCGGAATGTCGAGACGCCCAGCTCGGAGCGCAGGAGTGAAAGCGCACCCGGATACACGAGCAGGCGCGCGCGATCCGTGGCGGGATCAGAGCCCTCCGGCCCGGTGATCTTGAACGTGCGCGGCGCGGCGAGCGTGCCGGTCTTCGAGATCGTCTCGGGGCGGCCCGCCGGGCGGACCTCGATCGTGCGGATCACTGCATCCGTGGTCCCGAGGGTCGCCTTGATCTCGATCGTCCCGGCCTTCGCCGCCTTGAGCGTGGCGAAGTCCACCGCGCCACCCTGCGCCGGGATCGTCTTGGTGCCGCCGCCGCCGGTCAGCGTCGCGTTCTTGACCTCGAGGTCGAGCGGGCTGGTCGCGGCGACATCGGTGGTGTTCACCATCTGCACCGGGAGCTTCACCTCGTCACCGACGACGAGGAATTTCGGCACCACGAGATCGACATACGTCGGCAGCGTGCCGAGGAAACTGGTCACCGCGCCGCCCTGCGCGCCTTCACGCGAGTGCGCGAGCGCGAGGACGTGCCACGTGGTCAACCGATCGGGCACGCGTACCGGCACGGTCGCCGCGCCGTTGGCATCGGTGACCACGAGCGGCTCGAACAGGAACGTCTCGGGGAACCACGCCCGCGTCGCGGTCTCCGCGGAAGCGCCCGCTGGACCGGCGCCGTTGCGGTTGCCGCCCTTGCCGCCACCCACGCCGTAGCCGGAGCCGGTGCCCGAGCCCTTGCCGATCGTCCCGTAGCGCCCCGTGTCGAGCTTGCCCACATCCGTCCCACCTCCCCTTGGTCCGGCGTTGGCGAAGCCGAAGCCGTCGGGAGCCGGGGAGGCCGGCGCGGCCTTCTCGTCCATCGCCTTCTTCATCTTGTACTGGCCCTCGGCGCGATCCGAGTCCTTCTTGCCCATCTTCCCTTCTTCAAGCGCCATCGCGGTGCCGGTGCCACCGGACTCGTTCTCGCCATCATCGGACCGGCGCTGATCGTCCTCCTCGGGCGGCGGCGGATCGTCAGACGCATGCGCGCTCATCGGGAGATCGAGCCCCTTCTGGGCCTGGTGTCCCTTGTCGCGCCCCTTGCACGAGGCGACGAGGGCGAGCAGCAGGACGAGCGACAGGTGCTTGTTCATCACGGCTTCTCCTTCGCGACCCAATCCGACCAGTTCTCCATGTCCTCCGGCAACCGGGTGCCGAGCACCACCACCGAGCGCGGCGCGGTGAGCGAGAGCAGATCGCCCGGCAACCTCGAGAGCCGCAGCCGGCGGCCATACGCGTCGGTCACCGGCTCACCGCGCTTCTCGCTCGCCTCGAGCGCCGCGGTCCAGAGCCGCGCCATCGTGGCGGGCTTCATCTTCTCGGCCGGCGGGGCCTTGGCCTCCCAGGCGCGAGCCTGCACGTGGAGCTCGGCGAGCACCGTGTAGAAGTGATCCGTCAGCTCCTCCACCGGATCGAAGTGGCTCTGCGCACTCGCCGACACCTGCGCATCGAGCTCCGGGGGCTTGGGGATCGCGCTGACCCGCAGCACGGTCGCCGCGGCGGCATTCGGGCCGCGGATCCGCCCGAGCGTGAGTGCCTGACCGTCCAGCATGCCGAACGCCGGCGCGCTGGTCTCCACCGTGGGCTGCAGCCGCCCCATGCTATCGGCGCCGGGCAAGGTGACGAGCTGACCGAGGCTCTCGTCGACACCGAACAGCCCGACCGCCGCCGTACCGCCCTTGCCGCCGATCGTGGTCTGCAGCTTGAGCTGCGCCTGATCGCCCGGCTTGTAGCGTGGCTTCTCCGGCTCCACCGACACCGTCAGGTCCGTCTGCGGCTTGACGTACACGAGCGCGCGCACGCCGGCACCGGTGACCTCACACCAGCCCTCGGTGCCCTTCTCGAGCGTGAACTCGGCCTTGTGATCGGGATCGAGGTCGGCCTCGAGCTTGCCCTTCAGGTGCGTGAGCAGCAGCTTCTTCGGCAACGTGCCGCGGTATTCGGGGCCGCGGATCAGCTCCGCTTGGATCTTGTCGCCCGGGTTCGCGAGGATCGGACTCACGCGGAGCCGCAGCTGCGGGATCTGACCCGGCTGCACGCGGAGCTTCGTCGACGGCTTGCCCTCGAGCTCCGCACTCACCGTCAGCTCGTAGCCGAGCATCGTGGTCGCCTGCGGGCGCTCCTGACTCGCCGTCTCGGGGGGCGTGAGCGAGAACCGCACCAGCCCGAGCGCGTCGCCGTCGTAGGGTTCTTTGATCGGGATCCGCGTCCCGAAGTGCGAGGTCACGCACGGTAGCGCCGCCGCCGCGGTCGCGTCCTCGCCGGGGTTCGGGATCCACGGCCCAAGCTCGACTTCCTTGCTGCCCTTCCGGATCCGCCAGGTCAGCGCGCGGGGCAGCGTGCCCTCGATCCGCGGCAGGCAATCGCGCGTGCTCTTGGCGAGGTTCGCCATGACTTGCCCGAGGCCCTCCGGCTCGTCGAGCGCACTCTCCACGGTCGCGGTCAGCGTGGACAGCTCGGGATCCTCGAAGTGGAACGACACCGTGTACATCCGCTCGCCACCCGACGGGAGGCGACGCCCGCGCACGAAGGTCGCGACGCACTGGCCGAGCGGATCACCCGAGGCACCCACGGTGACCACGCCGCCACCGGCGTCCACGCGCATGCCGATCTTCGCCGGGTTCGGTGCGGACGCGCCGTCCTCGGAGTCAGTCGCCGTGGCGCCGACCCACTTCGCGCAGGCGCCGAGCGGTGCGAGCCACTTGTCCATCTCCACCTGATCTGCAAGCGAGGCACCTTCGCCGCCGATCAGCTCCGCCGGCTCGTCGCGGGTGACCAGCGCCACCTTGGGCGCGGGGCGGAACGGCAACGCGGGGATCGTGATGTTCACGGGCGCGCCCGGATCGATCTGCACACTCGCCACGCCGTCCTCGTCGGTCTCGGCGTCGATGCCCTTGTCGTTGTCCTCCCACGAGCGCTTGAGCAGCACCTTGGTCTTGCGGACCACCTGTCCGTCGGGGGTGGCCACGCGCACGTACATCCGGTTGTTGAAGCCCTCCACGAGGCCATCGCCGAGCTCGGTCACCGATGACACCGTGATGCCGTCCTTCGACAGCAGCACCGATGCGGAGCCCTCGACGCGATCACCCGCGGCATCCACCGCGCCGATCCGTGCCGACATCGTCGCCTGGCCCTGCAGATCGCTCGGGATCTGCGGCAGCGCGAGCTCGAACCGGCCGTTCGCTCCCGCCTTCGCCGTCTTCGGAAGGAGCTTGTCCTGCCAATCGAGCGGCGGTGGCCAATCGCCCGTGACGGTCCACGTGATCTCGAGCTTCGCGTTCGCGACCGGCGCGCCGGAGCTGTAGATCACGGCGCCGCGGATCAGCGGCTTGTCATCGGATCGATAGAACGGCTTGTCGGGCGTGGCCTCGACACGGAACCGCGGCAGCTTGAACGGCTCGACGTTGAACGTCACGTCATCGACCGCGCCCGCGGACTCCCACGAGATGTGCCAGTTGCCGGTCTGCGCCGCCTTGT
>JAYVRN010000498.1:0-4769 GCA_043776275.1 Myxococcales bacterium
CCGCGCCACTTCGATCCCTGCATGATCGGCACGCCAAAGCCCGCGCTCGTGATCACGGCGGCGGCCAGCCCGTGGACGTTCGACACGAGCTCCACCGGGGGGCAGCTGCGCGACAATTTCGGCGTGGTCCTGATGTCGAACCTGTTGGTCCAGCAGACGGACGGCAGCTCGATCGCGGTGCTCAACGTGGACAACCTCACGGTCGAGCCGAGCGCGGTGCTGCGGGTGACGGGTGATCGGCCGCTCCTGATCGCGAGCTGGAACGCGATCACCAATGCCGGGACGATCGATGCGGGCAGCGTGACCGCCGAGATCAACAACACGTCCAACGCCCACATCGATGGTCCGTTGCGTCTCGGTGCGGGCGCGAACCCCACGGGACGATGCGCTGGCCTCACGGGCACGGCGGGCGCGCCCGCGATCGGCACCGGCGGATCTGGCGGTGGTGGTGGTGCTGGCTTTCAGGGCGCGGGCGGCGATGGCACCACCGGCGATCTGCCGAACGCGCAGGCGGGCGGCCCGGGCGGCATGAAGGTCTCGACCTCGCCGGCGGTGCTCCGCGGTGGATGCCCCGGTGCGCTGAGCGGGAATGCCGGCGCGTCGACGGGCCTGCAGTCACCCGCAACGGCACAGTCGGTCTCGGTCGGCGGTGCGGGCGGTGGCGCGATCGAGATGTCGGCGCGGATCTCGCTCACCACCTCCGGCGTGCTCTCGGCGGGTGGCGCGGGTGGCGCGGGCGCCCCGCAGGGCTCGGCGGTGGGCGGCGGTGGCGGTGGCGCCGGTGGCTACATCGGCCTCGAGGCGCCGACCCTCGCGATCACCGGCACGGTCGCCGCGAACGGCGGTGGTGGTGGTGGTGCAGCGGGATACGCGGCGAATGGCAACCAGGGCGCGAACGCGGTCAACGCCACGCAGGCCGCGGGCGGCGCGGCGCAGGGCGGTGGGAACTGCGGGCTCGCGGGTGCGGCGGGCTCCGTCGGCGCCACGCTCGATGCTCCAGATGCGGTGGGATCGGATGCCTGTGGCGGTGGTGGTGGCGGTGGTGGTGCGGGCTTCATCTTCGTGTGGTCGCCCGCGCTCACCACACCGGGCGCCGTGATCTCGCCTCCCCCGCAGTCCTGATTCGCGAACGGGAGGTTGGTCTTGCGATGCGTGCATGCGTCTTGCTGTGCACTGGCATCGGAGGAGATCATGCCGCGCAAGCAACGCTTCAAGCCATCACGCAAGCCCAAGGCCGTCGACGCGCCGCCTGGGGAGGCCAGCCGCTCGCCCGGCGAGAGTCGTTCGAGCGAGCCGGCGCAGCCGCCCGATCGAGAGGAGGATCTCGCAAGTCGCGAGCACGGAGGCGAGAGCGGCTGACCGTGCGCTGATGTCGCGTTGGGCGGGGACGCCCATGCGCGAGGGGGTCAGGGCGTGGCAGGGGCGTGGCGCGCCACGAGCTCGGCATAGCCGCCGTGGAACCACCGCTCCACCTCCTTTGCGCGCTGCATCGCGAACGGGTGGGTGCGCTGGGCGGTGAGGAGGATCTTGTAGGCCTTGTCGAGCGTCGAGCGATCGACGTCCTCGTAGTCCTCGACCTGGCGGAGGAACTCGGCGGGGTCCATCTCGGCGGCCAGCCGCGTGGAGCCGCCGGCGAGCTTCATGAACGTGGAGCGCGCGGGCTCGAGATCCTGCACGCACATCAGCGCGGCGCGATCGCTCGTCAGCTCGGCGGCGCGATACCACTCGTAGAGGGCGAGGACGAGCCCCTGGCCGAGCAGCGCGCCGATGCCGAGCGTGAGCTGCCCGAGCAGCTGCACCACGGCGGCGATGTTGCGCGCCATCGTTCCGTACAGCACGTGGCCGGCCTTGATGTGACCCACCTCGTGGCCGATCACGAAGAACAGCTCCTCATCCGAGAGCAGCTCGATCAGGCCCGTGGTCACGGTGACGAACGGCTTGGTGTGCCCGAACGTCCACGCGTTCGGGATCGGATCCATCGTCACGTACATCTCGGGCTCGGGCACATCGAGGATCTTGCAGGTCCAGACCAAGCTCTTGTGCAGGCGGCCGAACATCGCCGGCGTGACGCGCAGGTTCGAGGCGACGTTGTCCACGTAGTACAGGCGCTCGAGGCCATACTCGAGGAGCTTCGCGAGGAGCTTGTCGAAGCCCGGGACCTTCTTCAGCGCATCGGTGGCGCGCGCATCCTGGGGATGCCGGAGCTCCTCGACGGACAGGCCCGCGAACGTGCGCAGCTTCCGGCGCTTCTTGTCGGCAAACCCGTCCTGGTCGTTCATCGCGGTCATTGTATGATCGACGGATGTCGCGATGGACCGGTGTGGTGGTACTCGCTGTGGTCGCGGCGCTTCCCGGGTGCAAGAAGAAGGAGGCACCCGCGTCTGATCCCGCGCCGGTCGCGGAGATGAAGGCGATCAAGGACCCCGCGGTCCGCGAGGAGCCGATCAAGCCCCCGCCGGTGGCGGTCGTCGCGGAGCCCGACCTGCCGGAATTACTCGAGCCCGAGCCCACGCCTCCACCGTCGACGGGCTCGCGGGATGTCCCCGGCGAGCGCGGGGTGCCGCTCGACCGCGCCGTGCTCGGAGCCTTCGCGCACCCGTTCGGCGCTCTCGAGGCGGTGAAGCCAGGGAGCTCGCGTGAGGACATCCTCGCGGCGCTGCCGAACGCCCAGCGCGATGGTGAGGAGCACATCCGCGTGCCGATCGGGGTCGAGGATCTGTTCGCCCAGATCGACATCGACTACAACGGCCACCTCGATGTGGTCCGGATCAAGGTTCCGGCCACGGCGCGAGACCTGCTGACCAAGGCGTGGGGCAAGCCCTCGGCCGCCGGCACCTGGTTCGATCGAAAGCAGCACTGGCGCGCGGATCTCGACGAGGACAACGAGCTGATGATCGGGCCGTTCACGCCGCTCGCGGAGCTCCTCGGCAAGGGCCCCGATGGTCTCGCGGAGACCAAGGGCGTGATCGGCGCCACCGCGGAGGAGCTGACGGCGCGGTTCGGCGCGCGGGTCCGCGAGGTCGACGCGGACCAAGGCGCGCTGGTGCGCCCGGGTGCGAAGCGGTTCGATCTGCTGCTGCCGACGACCGAGCACTGCAAGTTCTGGACGATGGCCGAGCTCGAGCTCTCGGCCGGCAGGGTGTCCGCGCTCCGCCTCGCGCAGTGCTACGGCGACGACGCGGGTCGGCGCGCCGCGCTCGCCTCGATCGAGAGCAAGTGGGGGCGCGCGGTCGCTGGCCGCGGCGCCGACGATCGCCCGGTATTCACGTTCAACGTGCCGGGCCGCAGGGTGGAGATGACCCTCGACGAGCATCACGAATCGCACCCGGGCTGGCAGATCGTGATCACCGCGAAGTAGCCACGGTGCGATCGCGTGCAAGCGGCGGCTGAAGGGCGTGCACTTGGCGTGTGAAGGGCGTGCACTTGGCGCGTGAATCGCGTGCAACCGGCCGGCGAAGCGTGTGTCCTCGGGCGATGCGGTCGATGCGGTCGATGCGGTCGATGCGGGCGATGCGGGCGATGCGGGCGATGCATGCGGGGCCGTTCGCGCTGTTGGTGGCCTGCGCCGCGCCCGCGGGAGCGCCGCCGGTGACCGCGGCACACGCGGGCGGGCCCGCCTGTGATGTCACGGCGGCCGCCGAGTCCACGCGACGCGCGCGCCTGAGTGGTGCAACAGCGCCGGTGATCGTGGTCGATGTTTCGCGGACCTCGGTGCAGATCGCGATGGTGGGGCCCGAGGTGATCGTGATGCGGTGGGTGCCGTTCGGGGCGCTCGAGCCCGTGGTGCGTGATGAGGTGGCGGTCTCGGCCCGTCCGAATGGCGCCGCGGATCCCGCGCTACACGTGCTCCCGGGCTTCCGGCTCCCGACCACGACCTCGCCGTGGATCCCGGTGCACGCCGAGGGTGCGATCGCGTTCTCGGGCTTTGTCCCCGCGGGCGCGAAGGGGAGGATCTGGGAGCGCGGTCCGGATGGGCCCGCGGCGACCGCGATCCGCGCGACGTTCGACGTTCATGCCGCGGCGAGCACGACCAGCCCGATCCGTGCGCGGCTCGGTCCCGGCGCGCGCGTGCGCACCAGCGGCTCGACGTCGCAGCCCTGGATCTCTGTCGTCGCCACCGGGGACGAGGCTCGCGTGGAAGGGTTCGTGGAGCGGCCACGGCCCAACCCCCGCGACGACGAAGACGAGCCCGAGATGATCGAGATCTCGGACCTACAGATCGAGGGCGAAGGCACCCCGTGGATCGCGGTTGGCACGTGTCTGTGGGACGCCCCGGATGGGGTGATCGTTGGCGCCGTGAGCGGGCCGCTGCTCGCGAGGCCGCGCCCGGTGGATGGCTGGAGCGCGATCACCGTGACCACGCCGTGGGGCGAGAACACCTACTTCGCGAACGCGCCGGTGATCGAGCCCGGGGCGCGTGGAGCGGCCGAGTGGAAGTTCGGGACCGAGTGGCGCGGTGAGTGAGCGCCGAGGAGCGAGCGCCTAGATGGGAAGATCCGCATCGACACGCTCGATGTGGATGTTCTTGTCCTTCGCATCGGGCTTGCGCGCGGCCTCGGCGAACCGCTCGGCCTCGCTGCCCGCGATCTCGACGCGGGTCTCACGTGCGAGGATCTGGATCTTGCCGATCGCCTGCTTCGTGATGCCACCGCGGCGGCACAGCAGAGGGATCAGCCACTTCGGATCGGCGTTCTTCGCGCGGCCGACGTTGACCGTGAACCACACGGCGTTGCCGCGCGAGGCACTCGGCTCGTCGTCGACATCGCGAC
>JAYVRN010000499.1:0-17565 GCA_043776275.1 Myxococcales bacterium
TGATGCACCTGAAGGCCGTGCCGCCCGCGCCACGCGATCTGTGGCCCGACATCCCGACCGAGCTCGAGGAGCTGCTGCTCCGCATGCTGGCGAAGCAACCCACCAATCGTCCGACGATGACCGAGGTCGCGCGCCACCTCGACGAGGTCCGCGCCGAGCTCGATCGCCGCCGGGGCATCTCACAGGCGCTGGACGTCGTGACCCTGGTGCCGCGCCAGACGATCATCCGTCCACCGTCGGTGGGTCTCGCACCGACCGTGGCCTCCGATTCGATCCGGTGGCCCGCTGACGGGCGCGCGCGCCGCTGGCAGTGGACCGTGGGCGTGACGGCGCTGATCGCCGTCGTGCTGATGTTCGCGATCAGCCGCACCGGAGACACCGGGATCGCCGACGCCACGCCCGAGCCGAGCACGCCCGTGCTCGCCGCGGAGCCGATGACGAACCCGCCGCAGCAGGGGCCCGTCCAGACGTTCAGCACCCCCGGGCCAGGAGCTCCTTCCCCCACGCTCGTGACGCCGCCGCCGAGCGTCCCCGCCAACGTCCGCGCCAACGTCCGCGCCAACGCCTCGGCCAACCCTGGGACCCCGCGTGGCAGCCGCGATCGGCGCTCGCCGGCGCGCAAGCTGATCCCGCCGCACCGCAGCGGTGGGCCGATCGCCCCGAACGGCACGATCGACGCCTATCGATGAGGATCGGCGTCCTCGATACCGTGCGCTGGCTCGCCCTCGGGCTCGCGCTCGTCGGTGCTCCCGCGATCGGACATGCCGAGGAGCCGACGCCTCCCGACGTGATCCCCGCGAAGGCGCGCGCGCTCGCCCAGCGAGGCCGCGCCTACCACGACGCCGGTGACTACGGGAACGCGATCATCTCGTTCAAGGAGGCGTACGTGATGGCGCCGAGCCCTGGCCTGCTGTTCAACCTCGCGCAGGCCTATCGCCTCCAGGGCAACTGCGACGACGCCACGCTGATGTACCGCCGCTACCTCGCGACCAGCCCCAGTGTCGAGGGCAAGCGGATCGCGGAGGCGCGCCTCACGAGCTCCGCGCGCTGCGCTCACGATGCCCAGCGTCCGGCGGAGCGAGACGGGCACCCGCCGATCGAGATCGAGACCTCGCGCGAGAGCGGCTCCTTGTTCGCGACCTCTCCCGGGGCCGTGCGCGGACAGCGCGAGAAGACCGTCGGGATCGGGCTCGGGCTCGCCGGGGGCCTCGGCTTGTCCGTGGCGCTGTACTTCGCGCTGCGCGCGCACGATGCCACCGCGACCGTCGAGCGTGGCTACGCAAGTGGTGCCCGATGGCAGGACCTCGCCTCCGCGGATGCGCGCGGCGAATCCAGCGCCACGATCGCGAAGGCGTTCGGCATCGGCGGCGGCGTCGCGATCGTCGGCGGCGTGGCGCTGTATCTCCTCGGCGCACGCACCGAGAGGAATGCCGTCGCGAGCGTCCGGATCGCCCCGCTCTCCGTCTCGCGTGCGTACGGCGGATCACAGGTGAGCATCGCATGGCAGTTCTGATCCCCCCGGTGATTGGCGCCCGCGGAGCCCGCGCCGTCCGCTACAGCTACAGCGCCAGCGCCAGCGCCATCGCCAGCGCCATCGGGCTCGGGCTCGGCGGCTGCTACGCGCCGGACCTCCGCGACTGCACGGTCACGTGCTCGGCCGCGGGTGACTGCGCCGGCGGCCAGGTCTGCGGCGCCGATGGCTTCTGCGCGGCCCGCGACGTGGCCGGATCGTGCGGAGGCGGCGCCCTCGATGCGGGGCTCGACGCCGCGCCGCGGGTGATGCTGCACGTCGTGGTGATGGGGACGGGCCGGGTCGACGTGGTCGGCGCGAGCTCGTGCGGCGACACCGGAGCTTACGATTGCCTGATCTCGGTGCCGAAGGGTCGGGTGACGCTCGATGCGGTGGTCACCGTCGGCGACAAGCCCTTCGACCGCTGGACCACACCGAACTGTACCGGGCAGACGTCGACGTGCATGTTCACGGCGAACACCTCGACCACCGTCGGGGCGAAGTTCAAGTGAGCCGCGGCGCGCTCAGCGCTTGATCCCGACGACGAGGCCGTCCGGGGTCGGTGCGCACACCGAATCGCACGTGGCGGCGACCAGCTCGTGGAAGGCACGCATCGCACGGCCGCGATCGGAGTCCTCCATCAGCTCGCCGAACAGGTACGCGTTGTCGCCGAGCACGAGCCCGCCCGGGCGCAGGTGCTTGACGGCCCACGCCCCGTAGACGTGATAGTTGACCTTGTCCGCGTCGATGAACACGGCGTCGAACGGCCCCTTGTGGGCGATCGTCGGCAACACCTCGACGCCGGGGCCGACGAGCACGGTGACGCGATCCGCGACGCCCGCCGCGGCCAGGTTGTCGCGCGCGACCGCAGCGTGCTTCTCCTCGTACTCGATCGACCAGATGTGTCCATCGGCCGGCAGCGCGCGCGCCATGTGGATCGCCGAGTACCCGACGAGCGTGCCGACCTCGACGACCTTCTTCGCCCCGGCGAGCCGGAGCAGCAGATGGATCAGCTTGCCATCACTCGGCCCGACCTGGATCGCCGGAATGCCCTCGGGCACCGCGAACGCGCGCGCCAGACCGGCGTCGTGCGCGACGTGCGTGGTGTTGACGTAGTGGAGGATCGCCTGGGTCGCGTAGCGGTCGCCGGCGCGAGAGTCCTGGTCAGCCATCCGCGCAACGTACCATCGAGCGATCAGTCGGTGGCGGGCTCGGTCTCGTCGACGCCGGTCGCCTTGTAGGGGCCCGCCTTCGCCAGCTCCTCGATCTCGTTCGCCACGGCGAGCGCCTCGCGCTGGGTGAAGTCCTCGATCGCGGCCGACAGGCCCGGGTGGCGGATCCAGTGCGCCGAGTACGTGGGGGATGGCGCGAACCCGCGGAGCAGCTTGTGCTCGCCTTGCGCGCCGGCCTCGAACAGCGGCAGCTGCTTGCCGATCGCGCGATCGATGCCGGCGTAGTACGCGGTCTCGAAGTGCAGGAGATCGACGTGCACGTCGAAGCCCCAGTAGCGGCCGTAGAGCGCGCGCTCGGTCTCGAGGAACAGCGCGCCGGCGATCCGGGTGCCATCGCGGGTGACCTCGACCATCTGCATCTGATCGGGCATCGCCTCCGCGAGCGCGTGGAAGAACCGCGGCCGCAGGTAGTCCCGGCCGCCGTGATTGTCCGTGGTGTGGCGATAGAACCGATCGAGATCGTCGAGGGCGCGGGCATCGAGCTCGCGGCCGGGGATCCAGCGCAGCCCGGAGATCGCGGCCTGGGCACGCGCCCGCTCCTTCTTCAGCTGCTTGCGCTTGCGCGAGGTCAGCGCGCCGAGGAAGTCCTCGAACGTGCGGTAGCCGTGGTTGTGCCAGTGAAACTGGTAGCTGGCGCGCGGGAAGAAGCCGAGCTGCGCGAGCTGCGCCTGCTCGTCACGCGTGCAGAACAGCCAGTGGATCGAGGAGCACCCCAGGTCTTCGGCGACCGCACGGACCCCGGCGATCAGCACCTCACGCACGCGCGGCGCGAGGATGCCGAGATCGGGCGCGAGCAGGATCCGCGTCCCCGTGGCGGGGGTGGCGGGCGCCGCGATCACGAGCTTCGGGTAGTACTCGAGGCCGGCGCGCGCCGCGGCGTTGGCCCAGCCCCAGTCGAAGATGTACTCGCCGTAGCTGTGCGCCTTGACGAACGCCGGGACCGCGCCGACCAGGCGACCGTCCAGCTCGGCGAGGAGATAGACCGAGCTCCACCCCGAGCGCTGGCCACGCTTCTTCGAGCTGATCGGATCGATCGAGCCGGACTCCTCGAGGGCGCGCAGGAAGCCATGGCGAAGGAACGGCGATGGGCCGTGGTCGAGGGCGTCCCAGGCGACGCCCGGGAGGTCCCCCACGGACGGAACCGCCCGAACAACCAGCTTCGCGCCCTCCCCGATCGTGCTAGACACGGGGCACCGCCATGACGCTCGATCCAGCCCTCAAGAAGAAGCTCGACACCATCGTCCAAGCGGACCCCGTGGTCCTGTTCATGAAGGGAACACGGAGCTTCCCGCAGTGCGGGTTCTCGGCGTCCGTCGTGAACATCCTCAACACCTTGGTGCCCAAGTTCGCCACCGTCAATATCCTCAGCGACGCTGAGATCCGGACGGGCATGAAGGAGTACTCGGACTGGCCCACGTTCCCCCAGCTGTTCATCAAGGGCGAGTTCGTCGGCGGCGCCGACATCGTTCGCCAGATGCACGAGGCGGGCGAGCTCGAGAAGAAGCTCGGAGATCTCGTGGCCCCGGCCAAGGCCCCCACGCTGACGGTCTCGCCCCGCGCGGCGACCGAGCTGTCGGCCGCCCTCAAGGACGGCAGCCCCGGTGACGTGATCCACCTGACGATCACGCCGAGCTGGGAGCACCAGCTCGACCTCGGCCCCAAGGAAGGCAGCCACCTCACGATCGAGACCAACGGCGTCACCGTGCAGCTCGATCGCGCGAGCGCGGGCCGCGCGGCCGGCGTGACCGTCGATTTTCTCGAGAGCCCCGACGGTGGCGGCTTCAAGATCGAGAACCCGAACCGCCCCGCCGCGGTGCGCGAGGTCGAGCCCAAGGCGCTGAAGGCCCTGCTCGCCGACGGCAAGATCCAGCTGTGGGACGTGCGCACCGAGAAGGAGCGCGCGGTCGCCACGATCGCCGGCACCAAGCTGCTCGACGATGCGGCGATGGCCGCGATCGAGGCGCTGCCGAAGTCCACGCCGCTGGCGTTCCACTGCCACCACGGCACGCGCAGCCGCGCGGCCGCCGAGCACTTCCTCAAGGAAGGGTTCACGCACGTCTACAACCTCGCCGGTGGCATCGAGGCGTGGTCGCGCGACGTCGATCCGAGCGTCCCGCGCTACTAACTGCTTGATCCGGGGGGCCGTGGGCGGCATGGTCCGCGCCGAGATGCGCACCCTCGCCCTGGTGATTGTTGTCGTCGCCCTCGTCACCGTCGCGTCGGCGTGTGGTGATGACGGCTCTCCCACGGCGCCCGATGCGCCGATCGCCCCCATCGCGCCGACGCCGAACCCGGCGCGCGGGATCTCGGAGACCAAGCTCAGCTTCGACGTCACGACGTTCGCCGCGACCGCGCAGATCACGTTCGAGCCGAGCACCACTCCCGGCGCGACGCTCGAGGTCGGCGACCTGACACTCGACACCGTGCAGCAGGCCGGCGCCCCGCTCGCCTTCACCGTAAATCCGGCGACCGCGACGACGACCAAGACCATCGATCTCGCGCTCGACGCGAGCGATGCGCCGGTCACGATCGAGATCGCGTTCCACTACAAGAACCACACCGGCTTCGCGGGCGCCGCGGCGGCGGGCTACACATTCCTGTGGCCGTACTACTGCGGCAACCTGTTCCCCTGCCACAGCCAGCCGCGCGATGGCCTCGCGATGACGCTCGCGGTCACCGGCGTCCCCGCCGGCAAGCTCGCCGTGTTCCCGCAGACGATCGCGGAGGCGCCGTCGTACCAGCTCGCGTGGTCGATCGATGCGTACACCGAGCTACCGCTCGGCACGACCGCCGCGGGCACGCAGGTCTCGGTGTGGTACCGGCCAGCCGAGCTCGCGCTCGCGCAGACCGGCACCGCGAACCTGGTCGCCGCGTTCCAGTGGCTCGAGACGACGATCGGCCCGTACCGGTTCGGCAACAAGGTCGGCACCGTGTCCGTGAAGTGGGGCCCGGGCGCGTACGGCGGCATGGAGCACCACCCGCTGTGGCACGTGTCCGCGGGCTCGCTCGATAGCCAGGAGACCAATGTCCACGAGGCGGCGCACGGCTGGTTCGGCGACGGCATCCGGATCGAGTGCTGGGAGGACTTCGTGCTGTCGGAGGGCACCGTCACGTACCTCGCGGGTCGCGCGCTCGACGTGGTCGCGCCGACGGTCGGGGCCACCGTGTGGCAGAGCTATGCGAGCGAGCTCGCCGGCATCCCCGGCACGGACAAGGTGTGGCCGCAGAGCTGCGGCACCGTCGACATCCTGAAGGACGATCTGTTCACCAACGCGCCATACATGCGCGGGGCATTCTTCTATCGCGGCGTGGCGCTGAAGGTCGGGGCCGACAAGGTCGACCAGGCGCTCCACACGTTCTACCTGGCGCACGCTGGCAAGACGGCGCACATGGCGGACATGCTCGACACGATCAAGACCGTCACGGGCTACGACGCGACGGCGTGCGCGGCGACCTGGCTGACGAGCACGACCACGCCGACGCCGGGGGCCTGTCCGTAGCTCGGACGCGCTGTCCGCGGGCCGGCGGACACGGACAAGCCGGGCGCATGATCACGCGTGGTTACGGTTGGCGCTGCTCGTGCAGATGCCGCCTGCTACCATGGCCGTCGTGATCAACCGCAGGACGATCGACGCTGTGCCCCGACGCGAGCATGTCCCGACCGCCGACCAGCGTGTCGTGATGCACGACGTCAGCTGGGACACCTTCGAGACGATCCTGCGTTCGAGAGGCGACCGCCCTGGGCCCAAGGTGACCTTTCTGGACGGGGAGCTCGAGCTGATGTCGCCATCGATGGACCACGAACATATTGGCCGGACGATCGGCAGCATCCTCGATGTCTACTTCGCGTACCTCGGGCTGGTGTTCAAGCGGTACGGCTCCTGGACGGTCAAGCAGCGGAAGGGCAACGCCGGTCTCGAGCCAGACGAATGCTACATCTGGGGCGTCGACGCCAAGGCCCGGCCCGACCTCGCGATCGAGGTGGTGTGGACGAGCGGTGGGATCGACAAGCTGAAGGTCTACCGCGAGCTCGGTGTCCCCGAGGTCTGGTTCTGGGTGGACGGAGCGATCACGTTCCACGTCCTCACCAGCAGCGGGTACGAGCGCCGCGACCAGAGTGCAGCCGCTCCGGGTCTCGAGGTCGAACGGATCTATCGGCTGCTCGAGACGCCGACCGGCAACGAGCTGGTCAAGGCGCTGCGCGCCGAGTTCCCGATCCCCTGATCGAACGCGGGCTCAAGGCGCCGCGGTGTCGACGCGGATCGCGGTCAGCGTCGTGCCGCCGACGGCGAACACCAGGCGCGCGACCTTGTCGCCGTCCTTCTGGAAGATCGCCGCGGCCTGGATCGCCTCGATGAAGAACTCGTGGTCCGAGAGCGGCGCGAGCCGGTGCTTGGGCTCTCCCGGCCCTTCGATGTACAGGCGCTTGCCCTCGAGGGTGACCACCAGCTTGGTGCCGGTCAGCTCGTAGGTGCCCGCGAGCGAGACCAGCTCCGCGACGCTCGGGAACTTCGCGGCGACGGGCGGCGTACCCTCGAGGACGTGATACATGGTGTCCGCGAGGCGATCGGCGAGCGAGGTCGCCGTTGAGGCCAGGATCACCACGCCACGGCGCGCCTTGGGATCAAAGCCGATGAAGCTGTGGAAGCCGCCGGTGCCGCCGTTGTGCCAGTAGCGTCCGTCCTTGTCGATCTGCCACCCGAGACCGGTGTTCGGCCCCTCGTTCTCGAGCTGATCTTCCTGGGTCAGCCGCATCGGTGCGCGGAGTGCGGCCTTGCCGCCCGCGTAGGCATCGAGCTCGGCGTCGATCAGGTGGAGCTGATCGCGCGCGTCCGAGACCAGGGCGCCCGCGCCGGCGAGGGCGTCGAACGTCCACGGCACGGTGGGCCGGAGATCCGCATCGGTGCCCTGGGCGCGCCGGCTCTCGGTGCCTGCGGGGAATCCGAAGAACGTGTCATTGAGTCCGAGCGGTGCGAGCACGCGCTCGCGGAGCACGGTCGCGAACCCCTTGCCGAGCTTGCGACCGAGCGCGTGCCCGAGCAGCCCCGCACCGTAGTTCGAGTAGACGATCCGCGTCCCGGGCGGGACCTCGAGCTCGGTGGCGAGGAGATCGCGATACAGCTGCTCCTCGCCGTACCCGCCGTACGGATCGGGGCGTTGCTGCTGAACCAGGCTCGGCGGCAGGCGCGGCAGGCCCGAGGCGTGGAGCGCGAGCTGCTTGAGCGTGATCGCGAGCTTGTCCTTGGTCGGCACCGTGATCCCGGGCGGGAGCAGCTCGGCGACCGGCGTATCGAGGGTGACCTCGCGGCGCTGGACCGCGTCGGCGAGGAGCAGCGAGGTATAGACCTTCGTGATCGATCCGACCTCGTAGAGGGTCTTGCCGTCGGGCGGCTTGCCATCGGCGCCCTTGCCGAACCCGTAGATCTCGAGCTTCCCCGCATCGTAGAGGCCGATCACGGCGCCGCTCAGGACCTCGGCGTCGAGGAACGGCTGGAGCTGCGCGGCGACCGCGGCGCGATGCGGCCCATCGGGATCGGCGTCAGGTTTGGCAGGGGTGTTCGGGCGTTTTGCAGCGCCCGAGCACGCCGTGAGGAGGTACAACGAGGCGTACAGCGAGGCGTACAGCGAGGCGTACAGCGAGGCGAACCGGCGTGGCACGTCGCGAGCTTAGCAGCCGGTGCCAAGATCCTCACTGACTCTCGCCGGGGAGCTGTGCGATGGTCCGCCCCGATGCGCGCTGCGACCTGGTTCCTCCTCGTTCCGTTCCTCATTCCGTTCCTCCCCGCGGAGGCCGCTGCCGGGCCGTCCGCCACGCCCGTGATCGGCGGCAGCGATGCGCCGCTCGGCAAGTGGCCCGACGTCGCCGCGGTCTACGTCAGCGACGGCACCCAGGAGTGCACCGGGACCTTGATCGCACCCACCGTGGTGATCACCGCGGGGCACTGCGTCGACCCGCAGTTCCCGTTCAAGAGCGTGCTGATCGGCACCAACTCGCTGGTCAAGAAGGCCGATGGCGAGGTGATCGACGTCGCCTCGTTCGTCGAGTACCCGGATTCGCAGGGCTCGTTCGACGTCGCGGTGCTCGTGCTCGCGAAGAGCTCCACGCGCGAGCCGCGCAAGCTCGCCACCGGCTGGGCGAGCGTGGACATCAAGAACGGCGCCTCGGTCTCGATCGTCGGCTACGGCGCGATCGATCGGACCGCGATGATGTACGTCAACGAGCTCAAGGAGGCGACCACCACGATCACCGATGCGGCGTGCACCACGCACCCCGACGACTGCCAGACCGCCGCGCAACCGGCCGGCGAGCTCGGCGCCGGCGGCATGGGCATCGATACCTGCCCAGGTGATTCGGGTGGACCGCTCTACCTGCCGACCGACTACGGCACGTTCCTCGCCGGCGTCACCTCACGCGGGTACGCGGCGAACCAGTTCGATTGCTCGGAGGGTGGGCTCTACGTGCGGCCCGACAAGATCGCGGACTGGATCGAGAAGGCCACCGGGGTGGCGGTCGCGCGCGGGCCCGAGCCCACCGTTCCGGATCTCCTCGCCGCGGTGCGCGGACACGCGGCCGACGTGACGATCGAGGCCAACGACCCGAAGAGCACCAAGCACACCTACGCGATCACGGCGCAGCCGAAGTACGCCAAAGCCGCGGTGCGCGACGACGGACGCCTGCGCGTGTGCATGGATCCCGGCGTGGTCGCGAAGAATTCGCTGGGCCTCTCGATCACCGACAAGGACGATCCCACCCGCACGCTCGCGTACACCATCCCGATCGAGATCATGGACGGCGAGCCCGCCGACAGCTGCGACCTGACGGACTTCGACTCGGGTGGCTGCTGTGACAGTGGTCGCAGCGCGGGTGGATCCCTGCCGCTCGGGCTCGGAGTGCTCGCCTTGCTGCGCAGGCGCCGCCGCGGTTAGGCATCGTCGCCCGGCTCCGCCCATCACTCATCTCCTGTAGGCTCCGTCCATGGCCGAAGCCTGGATGAGGTGCACCGAGTGTCGGACCGACATCGCCTACGGCGCGGTGTACTGGCAGTGCAGCGTCTCGACGTGCAACCGCAGCCGGATGCCGCTCTACTTCTGCTCGGTCGTGTGCTGGGACAGCCACCTCTCGACCGTCCGTCACCGTGACGCCGGCGCCGTCGAGGTCCGCGCGCCCTCGAAGGATCAGTGGCAGTCCGACCAGGCCAGCGCCGCCGCCGCGCCCCCACCTCGGGCGATGCCGGCGACCCCGGATCGGGTCAACGCGGGCTCCGGCGGGAACCCGGCGCCACGGCCGATGCCCCAGGCGAGCGCGCCGGTCGCCGTCACCACGCGTCGCGTCGTGGGCGATGCCTCGCCGGTCGGCACGGACGGTGGCGTCGCGCTGTCGGACGCGGTCGAGCGGGACATGCTGATCGTGGTCTCGAAGCTGAAGAAGTACATCAAGGACCGCTCCGGCATGAACTGCTCGGACTCGGTGGCCGACCTGCTATCGGACCACGTCCGTGCCGTCGCCGACGAGGCGATCCGTGCCGCCGGCCGTGACGAGCGCAAGACCGTGCTCGATCGTGACGTGCCGCGCGTGCGTCGGTAGTCCCCAACAGCTTGTCGGGAGTCCCCGACACTCTGCCCGCAGGCCCCACGTGTCCCGCGGAGTTAGGCGGGCACGCGCCGTGCTCTACGTCGTGCCATGCGCACAGCGTCCGCCGTCTCTCCCACCGCCATGGCCGCTCGGGCCGCTCGGGCCGCTCTGGCCAGCCTGCTGCTCTCGGCGATCGGGTGCTCCACCCAGGCCCCGCTCTCCGAGACCGACGCCGGCCCGACCGGCGAGTGCACCTATGATCACGAGTGCAGCCCGGGGAAGAAGTGCGATCCGGCGAGCCACACCTGCAGCATCGGCGGCTGCGGTGGCCAGCTCCTCGACCTCACCTACGTCCAGCCCAACCTCGAGCTCGTGCTCGACCGCTCGTGCTCGATGCGCCAGGTACTCGCGGGTACGAACACCACCAAGTGGACCGCGGCCGTCGGCGCGATCGGTCACGTGCTGTCGAGCTACGCCGACCAGGTCCGCTGGGGGCTCACGATGTTCCCCGACATCCAGGGCGAGGCATGCGCCCAGGGCGCGATCCCGCTGCCGGTCGCCGATCACAACGCCGGCCCGATCGCATCACTCCTGACCTCCGCGCTGGATCTGGCCGATCTCAACTACCCGGACTTCCCGTGCGTCACCAACATCGACACCGGGATCCAGCAGGCCGCGACCGATCCCGCGCTCGCGGATGACACCCGCGACAGCTACCTGATGCTTGTCACCGATGGTGCGCAGTCAGCGTGCGATCTCGGCGGAGGCAAGCTCGGCAGCGAGCAGGCGATCGCCGACCTCCACACCACGCGCGGGATCACGACATTTGTCGTCGGGTTCGGCAGCGAGGTCAACGCGACCGAGCTCAACAAGCTCGCGGATGTCGGCGGAGCGCCGCTCGCGGGCGCCACGAAGTACTACCAGGCCGACACCACAGCGCAGCTCGATCTCGCGTTCCAGGCGATCGCCAACCAGGTGGTCAGCTGCGAGTACACCGTGGCCCCGGCGCCGGAAGACCTCGAGCACACCTACGTGTTCTACGACAAGACCGAGCTGGTCCCCCGCGATCCCGCGCACGTCGCTGGCTGGGACTACGACCCCGCGACCACCAAGCTCCGGTTCTACGGCACGTTCTGTAGCCGGCTCCAGACGCGCAGCGTGACGGACCTCGACGTGGTGTTCGGCTGCCCCGCCCCGCCCGTGTTGTAGGCAGCACCGTCAGCGGAGCTGGGCGCGCGCGGTGGCGAGCCAGAACCCCGCGTGCTCGCGCCACGTGGTCTCGATCTCGAGCGGTAACTCGCTGGTGACGTGCGCGACGCCGTCGGTGACCACGAGCTCGACCTCGGTGAAGGCCACGTAGCGCCGGACGAACGGATCGATCGCCTTGTAGATCGCCTCCTTGATCGAGAACCGCAAGGTCGCCCCCCGGCCGCGATCGTCGAGGGTCGCTTGCTCGCGCGGGGTGAGGATCCAGCGCGCGATGTCCTGGCGCGACGGCGCGGCTCTCTCGAGATCCACGCCCACGCGCGCGAGCCCCGCTGGGGCGATCAGCGCGGCGGCCCGCGCGCCCTTGTGGCTGATCGAGCCGAACCATCCCGCGGGCAGCACGGGTGCACCCCGATCGTCGGCGAGGATCGGGAAGTCCGCGAGCGCCGGCGCGAGCTCGGCGAGCGTGACATGGAGCGCGGCGCGGCCGGCCACCAGCTCGCGACGCCGCGCAGGCGGCAGCCCGAGCGCCAGGGCCTGCTCGGCCGCAGGGAGCCGGGCGAGCGCCGCGTCGAGCCGATCGTCGGTCAGCTCGACGATCGCGCACACGCCGTGCGCGGTCTCGAAGCGATCGAGGAGCAGGATCCCCGCGTCATCGACCTCCCCGAGCTTAGCCATCTCAGGGCGTGGTCTTCGGCCGCGTGATCATCAGGTGGTTGTGCTTCTCGGCATCGGGATAGCCGAACCGAAACGGCAGGTCCTTGTGCGGATTGGTGCGCCACAGCTTCACGAACTCCGCGCGGGTGTTCTTCTGATCGATCACGAAGTACGGCCCGGTGAACTCGCCGTAGGTCACCTGCTCGAAGCCGGCCGGGCCCGCGTAGCTCGGCGGGATGCCGGAGGCATCGGAGATCATCCACGCGACGTTCTTCAGCAGGTAGTCACGGATCTGCGTGAAGTCGTCGTACCAGAGCAGGAAGCTCGCGGCCTTGGTCATCACGGCCACCTTGCCCTTGAGCCGCAGGTGGGCAAGCACGCGGCCATCGGCGGTCAGGTGGGTGTCATCGAGGTTCATCACGATGTGGCGATACGTGCGGAGCGGCGCCGCGGCGTCACCGCGCGGGCGGTACTGGATCTCCACGTTGGCGAACGCCGAGTCCTGCTCGAACCAGAAGTGCGTGGTCGGCTTCTTGAGCTTGTCCTTCTTCGACTGCGCGAGCTCCGCGGCGCGCGAGTCGAGCTCTTCGTTCGACAGGTAGGTCAGCTTGCCATCGGGCTCGATGTCGAAGTACCGCAGCGAGACCGGCTCCATCTTGTGCACGGCGAGGCCGGCGAGCGCGAACATCAGCGAGCCCGGGAGCTCGGAATGCGAGGCCGCCTGCAGGCTCTTCGTGGTCGAGTGCGCCGAGCGATACAGCCGGCGGATGTCGCCGCCGATGGTGTCGAGATCGGTGACGAGCTGCTTGGTCGAGATCGAATCCACGGTGCGGACATCACCCGCCGCCTCGAGCGAGATCGTCGTGATCTCGGTGGCGTCGGGATAGACGACCAGCGCCGAGGTCAGATCACCGCCGCCGAACGGGTAGACCACCGTCTTCGGCAGATCGGCCGGGCGCAGCTCCTTGATGAAGCTGCCGGCCTTGTCGGCCCACGCAAGCTTGTAGGACGCGTAGAGGTCCGCCATCTCCTTGCAGTGCGCCGTGATCGCCTTCTTCGGCAGCTTGTCGGCGACCGGCTCGTCGTTGCCGCACGCGCCGATCCGGAACAGCATCTTGACCTCGCTCGCGAAGTCGCGAGGCTGGCCCTTGCCATCGGCGAGGGCGGTCGCGGCGGTCAAGACAACTGCAGTGAACGCGAGGTAACTACGCATCGGGCCGTCCTTTTCGCACGAGTGGACGCGCGGAGGCCACGGTTTGTTCGACCCTCACCGTGGAACCTGGTTGGAACCTGGTTGACCCCCACCAAGCGAGGGCACGGGCGCTCGCAACCCCGCGCAGTTCCTGGCGTCTCGCGCGTGGCACGCCGCGTGGACGTACCCCGGACATATGCTGAGACTCACGTCCTTGCTGGTGCTTGCCGCGGTGGGTGCGGGTGCGGGTACGGGTTGTGCTCACGAGCCGGCGTCGATGGTGGTCCATCGGCCCGCGGACCAGACCGCCGATCTCGCGGTCACCCAGCTGTGGGCCAAGGAGATCCACGGGATCGCGCGCGATGGTGACTGGCTCCTCACGCGGTCCTACTACGTGATGGGTGACGTGATCGCGACGGCAACGATCGGAGAGGACCTCTCGCACGCATCGATCTACGACGCCACGCACGACACCGTGATCGAGTCCGTGGGATCGGGCGTCCGCGAGATCCCGCTGGCCGAGCTGGTGTCGCGCAACCACTACGTGATCGTCGTGCGCCCCACGGGCATGACCGCGGCCGACGAAGCGGAGGCGGTGAACCGCGCGCGCAGCAAGCTCGGCGCGCCGTTCGACATCAGCGGGATGTTCGGCATCGACACGCCGGAGAAGTTCTACTGCTCGGAGCTCGTGTACTGGGCCTCGCAGACCGAGGCGCGCAGCGGCCGCCACGAGCGGATCATCACGCCGCCGGATCTCATGAAGTACGGTGAGGTGATCTACTGGAGCGGCAAGCGCACCGATCCGCAGGTGATCGAGATCGCCACGGCGCGCGCCTCGCACGCCACGCGCACCGAGACCGCTGCGACCCGCTAAGGAGATCGTCGCCACGCGCTACGAGATCGTCGCGACGTCGGCGCCGAGGCTCGTGAGCGCCGCGGCGAACCCCGGATACGAGGTCGCCACGTTGTCGGCATCGTCGATCTGGGTCTGACCGTCGGCGACCAGCCCCGCGACCGCCGCGGCCATCGCGATCCGGTGATCGCCATCAGCGTGGACGCGCGCCGCGAGCAGGGGGCGCTCGGGCTGGCCCTCGACCGTGAAGCCATCCGGCGCGGCCTCGCAGCGGATCCCGAACGCGCGCAGCATCGCGCACGTGGACTCCACGCGATCGGATTCTTTGACCCGCAGCTCCTCGGCGTCGCGGACGATCGTCGTGCCGTGCGCCCGCGAGGCGAGCACGGCGAGGATCGGCAGCTCGTCGATCGAGCGGACCGCGAGGTCACCGCCGATCGTGATGGCGCGGAGCTCCTGCGGCGGCCCGGAGACCACGAGATCCGCCACGATCTCGGGCCCCGCCGCACGCGAATTCTCGATCGTGACGTGGCCGCCCATCGCCGTGATCGCATCGAGGAAACCCGTGCGCGTGGGGTTGATGCAGACGCCCGGCAGCCGCAGCTCGCCGCCGGCGATCAGCGCCGCCGCGACGAGGAAGGCCGCGCTCGAGGGATCGGCCGGCACCTCGAAGCCATCGCACGCGAGACGGCGATCCCAGCCGCGCGTGGAGATCACGGTGCGGCGCCCCGTGACGGTGAGCGGCGCGCCGAGGTACGTGAGCATGCGCTCGGAGTGATCGCGGCTCGGGCCGGGCTCGGTGACCGCCGTGTCGCCATCGGCGTAGAGGCCCGCGAGCAGGAGCGCGGTCTTGACCTGGGCCGAGGCCATCGGCAGCATGTAGTCGAGCGGCGCGAGCGGCCCCGTCGCGGGGCCCACGGTCAGCGGCGGGGTGACGTCCGCGCCACTGCCCTGCCCCGTGATCGATGCGCGCATCGCCGCGAGCGGCTCGATCACGCGGCGCATCGGCCGCTTGCTCAGCGATTCGTCGCCGAACAACGTGGTGGCGAACCGCTGACCCGCGAGCAGACCGCACAGCAGCCGGATCGTCGTCCCCGAGTTGCCGCAATCGATCGGCGCACTCGGAGCCCGCAGCCCATCGAGGCCGGTGCCCGTGATCACCAGGCTCGCGCCGTCGCGCACGATCGTCGCGCCGAGCGCGGTGATCGCCTTCGCCGAGCGGCCGTTGTCGGCGCCGTCACCGAGCCCGAGGACGCGCACGGGCGTGGCCGAGAGGAGCGAGAACAACAGAGATCGGTGACCGATCGATTTGTCACCGGGGATCGTGACGGTGCCGGTCAGCCGGCGCTTGATGGGTTCGACGTGGAGCTTCATGATCTGGGTGGTCCCTGGCCGGAGAGCATCGCACTTGCGCGCTGCACCACGCGCTGGAGGTGGGCAGGACCGACCGCGATGATCGCCCGGACCCAGGTCCCCTTCGCCACGATCCGCGCCCCCGAGAGGCTCGCTGGGAGCCCGAGCGCCCGGATCGCGGGTTCGCCGGCGACGCCTCCGAGCACGGCGCGCAGCCCGGCCTCGAGCCGCTTGGTGGGATGCTTCGCCTTCTTGTCGCCCGGGTCGACGGCATCGGCGTCGATGATGATCGCCAGGTCGTCGACCACGTCGGCCCAGATCGAGATCCGCGCCGGCGGTGCATCGAGTCCGGTCTGCCGTGCGAGCGCGACGCGCGCGTCGAACGACAGCCGCGCCGTGATCCGCAGCGCCGCTCCCGGCGCACCCGCAGGCATCGCGTGGTCGCGGAGCAGGAGCAGCTCGCGCGAGGCGACGATCGCGGGTGCCTTCGCATCGGCGCCGAGCCCGGCGAGCGCCGCGCGCGCTTCGAGCTGCGCGGTCCACTCCTGCGGCCCGAGCGCGACCAGGCCGCCGCCGAGGTTCACGCTGTTGGGGACCGGCTCGCGGGTGGCGAGGATCGTCACGGTCGCGGCGTTCGAGGTGCCAAGGCCATACGAAGCGAGCACGAGCGTGTCGACCTTCGCGAGCGGCGACAGCGCGACCTCGGCCGTGAGCCCGAGCGGCAGCTCGGGCCCGAGCAGCACATCAGTCACGAGCTTGCCGACCACCGGGTTCGCGCGGAGCCGGGCGAGATCCAGCTCGATGATCACCTGCGCGCCGTCGGGCAGGAGGGGCAAGATCCGATCTCCGACGGTGGTGACCACCGCGCGCGTCGGCTGCGAGATCACGGGCCGCCTCGCCGCGCCGCGGCCACACCCGAGGCCAACTCCGAGGCTACCTCCGAGGCCGACGAGCAGCACCAGCGGAGCGAGCCGCATCGCTACGCGGCCAGGGCTTCGTTGATCGTGGTGATCACGCGCGCGAGCTCGGAGTCCTTGCACACCGAGACCCGGATCGCGTTCGGCATGCCCCACGCCGCCATCGGCCGCACGATCACGCCGCGCTTCAGGAGCGCGTCGTAGATCGGCGGAGAGGGCCGCCCGCAATCGACGAGCGCGAAGTTCGCGAGCGAGGGCAAGACCCGCACGCCCGGCCCCTGGATCTCGGCGCGGAACCGCTCGATCTGTGCTCGCGCATGGCGCGCACTCGCCGCGACGTGCGCCGCGTCCTCGAGCGCCGCGATCGCCGCGATCTGCGCGAGGCTCGAGACATGAAACGTGCGACCGACACGGCCCAGCACGTCGAGCACGGCCTGATCGCCCGCGGCGAACCCGATCCGGATCCCCGCGAGCCCATAGATCTTCGAGAACGTGCGCAGCACGACCACGCGGCGGTCCGCCCGGAGCAGCGAGAGGCCATCGACGTGATCGATCTCGGGCCACGCGGCGGCGTACTCGGTGTAGGCCTCGTCGAACACCAGCAGGGCGCGCGCCGGCAGCGCCGCCAGGACCTTGGCAGCTTGCGCCTGCGAGATCACCGAGCCAGTGGGGTTGTTCGGTGAGCCGAGCACCACCAGCTTGGTCTGTGGCGTGAATGCGGCGATCAGCGCGTCGACGTCGCAGGCCAGGTCCGGCGTGGTGGGCGCCGCGATGAACGGCCGACCCGCGACCTGGGCGGCCAGGCGGTACGACAGGAATGCGCAAGAATGGGACACCACCGCGTCGGTCGGCTCGCAGGTGGCGAGCACGAACTGATAGAGGAGGTCATTCGAGCCGTTGCCGAGCGCGATCTGCCCGAGCGAGAGGCCGAGCTTGGCCGCGATGGCGCGCCGCAGCGCGAATCCGCCGGCATCGGGATAGAGGTGAAGCTGCGCGAGCGCGGCGGGCAGCACCGCGAGCGCCTTCGGCGAGGGCCCCAGAGGATTCTCGTTGGACGCGACCTTGATCGCGC
>JAYVRN010000500.1:0-4760 GCA_043776275.1 Myxococcales bacterium
CCGCTCGAGCTTCTCGGATGTCGAAGGGACCTGGGTGGTCCCGGAGGATGCTGCCATGGAAAAAGTCGTCGTCTCGGGAGTCACCGTCGCCAAGGACGAGGCCAAGATCACCTGCGAGGATCTCCCGGATATCTCGGGCGTCGCCGGCCGGTTGTTCGCGCCGCTCGCCGACGGTGGGATCTCCGTCGACATGATCGTCCAGAATCAGGCCTACGACGGCACCACCGACCTCACGTTCACGGTGCCCAAGGGTGATCGCAAGCGCACGGTGGAGATCCTGAAGGACAAGGTCCCGGAGCTGGTCGGCAAGGAGGGCGAGCGCGTCAGCTACGATGACGAGATCTGCAAGGTCAGCGTCGTCGGTGTTGGCATGCGCTCGCACGCCGGCGTCGCGAAGACGATGTTCCAGCTGCTCGCGGCAGAGAACATCAACATCCAGCTGATCTCGACCTCGGAGATCAAGATCTCGTGCGTGATCGCCCGCAAGTATGCCGAGCTGGCGGTCCGCGCGCTTCACGAGGGATTCGGGCTCTCGCTGCCACCGTCCGAGCGCGTCGGGCTGTAGCCGCCAAGCCCGCGAAGCCCGCTACCAGACACGGACCCGCGCGTCGGGCTGTAGCCCGCTACCAGACGCGGACCCGCGCGTCGGGCGCGAGGAACAGCTTGTCGCCTGCCTTGACGTCGAAGGCGCTGTACCAGGCATCGAGGTTGCGCACGGTGTCCGCGCGGTACTCGCCCGGGGCGTGACCGTTCGTGAGGATCCGACGGCGCAGCGCGGGCTCGCGCAGCTTGCTCCGCCATGACTGGGCAAAGGCGAGGAAGAACTGCTGGTCTCCGCTCAGGCCTTCCCACATCGGCGCGTCCTTGCCGCCGAGCGAGGCGCGATACGCGTCGTACGCGACCGCGAGACCCGCCACGTCCGCGATGTTCTCCGACAGGGTGAGCGTTCCGTTGACCGCGAGGTCGGGGAACGGCCGGTACCCGTCGTACTGCTTCGCGAGCGCCGTCCCTGAGGCCGAGAAGTGGGCGAAGTCGTCCTTGGTCCACCAGTTCGCGAGCTTGCCCGTGTCGTCGAACTGGGCGCCTTGGTCGTCGAAGCTGTGGCTGATCTCGTGGCCGATCACCGAGCCGATCGCGCCGTAGTCCATCGCCGCGGGACGCGAGGGATCGAAGTACGGCGGCTGGAGCATGCCCGCGGGGAAGTTCATCGCGTTCATCGCGGGGAGGTTCACGGCGTTGACCAGGTGCGGGGTCATCACCCACTCGTGGCGATCCACGGGCGTGCCGAGCTTGGCGAGGTTGCGCTGGTACTCGAACCGCTCGGCGCGCTGGGCATTGCCGAGGGCGTCGCCAAGCTTCACTTCGAGCCCGGCGTAGTCACGCCACGTGTCCGGGAAGCCCACGCCGACCACGAGCACGGCGAGCTTGGCCTTGGCCTTGGCCTTGGTCGCGGGCGTCATCCACGCGAGCCCGTCGATCCGGCGATCGAATGCGGCGAGGATGTTCTTCACCATCGTGGCGACCTTCTGCTTCGCCGGCTCGGGGAAGTACGCCTCCACGTACAGCTTGCCGACGGCCTGACCGAGTGCATCGCTCGTGATGTCCACGCCGCGCTTCCACCGCTCGCCCAGCGCTGGTGTCCCCGCGAGGACGCCGCCGTAGAACGCGAAGGATTCGTCGACGAACGCCTTGGGGAGGAACGGAGCCGCGCGCTCGATCGCGCGCAGCGTCAGGTACGCCTTCCAGGACTCGAGCGGGACCGCCTTCGCCGCCGCGGCGATGCCGGTCGTCGCCTTCGGGTGCCAGAGGGCGAACGTCGGCTGCTTGGCCAGCTGGGCACCGTCGAACAGCGCGCCCCAGTCGAGGCCTGGGGCCTTGGTGTCGAACTCGGCGCGCGACCAGTGCGTGGTCCCGCTCTTCACATCGTCGGACTCGGTCCGCGTGGCGTGCACCTTGGCGATCCGGGTCTCGAGCTCGACGATCTTGATCGCCTTGGCCTCGGCCTCTGCGATGTTCGCGAGCGTCAGCATCTTCACGATGTGCGCCTGGTACTTGGTGCGCGCGTCGGCCATCCGTGGCGCGGCATCGAGGTAGTAGTCGCGGTCCGGCATCCCCAGGCCACCCTGCATGAGGAACGGGATGTACTTGCTCGGATCCGTCAGGTCCTGCGCGATCCACACGCCGAACAGGTTCTGGGTGTCGAAGTTCGTGTTGTTGATCGCATCGACATCCGCGCGCAGCGTCTCGCCGATCGCGAACGCAAGGCCCTTGCCGTCCTTGATCGCGGCGATCTTGTCGAGCGTGGGCGAGAGCGGTTCGAGGCCCTGGGTCTCGATCGCGGCCTCGTCCATGAACGTCGCGTAGTAGTCGCCGACCTTCTTGGCCTCCGAGCCGGAGGGGGCGGTCTTGGCCGCGGTCTGGATCAGGTCCGCGACGCGCTTGGCGGTGATCTCGCCCGTGATCGGACCTGAGCCCCAGCCCGAGCGGTCCGCGGGGATCTCCGTGGTCGCGAACCATGTGCCGTTCGCATAGGCGAAGAAGTCATCGCCGGGCCTGGTCGTCTTGCTCATGCCGGCAAGGTCGAGCCCCGGGGTCGGCGCCGGGGTGGCCGCCGCCGAGCCCGAACCCAAACCCGAACCGGCCGAACCCGAGGCGGCGGAGCCCGAGGTGACTTGGGGCAGTGGCTGGGCGCGACCCTCCTGGTCCTTCTTGCTTCCGCACCCTGCGATCAGGATCATCGAGCACACGGCGAAACGCTTCATGCGGCCGACCCTACTCGGCTTTGTCGGGGTGGAACATGCGACGCGCGCGACACCTGGGACGTGCCATGCGATCTCCGGTAGTTGTCAGCGTGCCGGGCGTGATAAACGGAGAGCTTCGTCATGGGCGGCTGTACCAACTGCAAGGGCAAAGAGGGCTGCGACGACCACAAGGGCCAGATGATGGGCACCGTGGAGCAGGCGCTCGCCGATCTGTACCCGACGCTGACCTGGGGAGAAGCCCACGACGTGATCGCGCAGGGGCTGCCGCCCGACGAGCTCGCGGGCCTCGCCGAGGAGCTCGCGATCGAGCTCTCGGCCGCCACGTTCGTGCGCCACGGCGGCGACGACGAGGCGTGCGACTACATCTACGTGCTCTCGCTCGGTCGCACGCCGTGCGTGGTCCAGGTCCGCGACCAGGGCGTCGAGATCCCCGACGAGTGGCGCACCACGGACGGCACCACAATCAGCGAGCTCTATCTCCGCGTCGTGATCAGCCACCGCGCGCGGGTGGCCGCGGTGCAGCAGGTCGCCATCGATCTGGTCGCGGGCAAGGACGGGTACCTGGTCCGCGAGTGCCCTCGGGCGGGGGTCTACGACGCGCCGCTCCTCAAGCGGCTCCAGAAGCTCGTCGCGATCCTCCCGGCGTACGAACTGACCCACCTCGATTTCGGCGACATCGCGCACCCGCCTCCGGGGTTCAAGGGCGGTGAGTGGCGCGCCCTGTACGGCGCCGAGCCCTCGATCGCGAACTACCTGTTCTACGCGCAGCCCACCACGATGATCTCCACGACGTACCTGCCGGCAGAGAAGAGCTCGTGAGCACCGAGACCGGGCTCGAGGACGAGGTGCGGGAGGCGCTGCGCGAGCTGGTCGCCGAGACCGGCGCGGTGTCCGCGCGCATCGTCGAGAACGACGATGTCCGGACCGGTGTCCCTGCGCGCACCCTCGCACTCGGTGGCGGCGAATTCCTCCGCGTCGAGCTCGGCACGCGCTCGAGCTCCGACGTTCCGATCGAGCAAGCGTTCGAGAAGATCACGCGCCAGCTGCGCGCGATCCGACGTCGCTGGGAGGTCGCCCGCCTTCCCGAGATCCTGGTCGGCCCGGGGGCCACGCCCACCAGCGACAAGGTCACCGATCGGATCTCCACGTATCTCAAGGGCCTCGCCAGCATCGATCGCGCCACCAACGCGTTCGTCACGCGGGCGGGCAAGTTGATCGCGTCTGCCAACCCGCCCGATGAAGCCGAGGCCTCGCGCTGGCAGTTCCTGGCGCGTCGGACCGCGAACACGCATGCGCCGAACAGCTCGTACGGCGAGATCGTCGACCCCGACGCCTACGCGATGAGCTTCTGGTACGACTGCACCCTGATCGTGCTGCTCGCCGAGCCGTACGGGATCGACTTCGTGCGACACCGCTGCCGCCAGGTCGCGCGGGAGCTCGCGAATCTGTTGCCGATGCTCGAACCGGATCCTGACGCGCCTGCCGCGATCCGTCGCCGCCCTCCGACGATCCCGTAGGCCTCGCTGGGCCTCGCTGGGCCCGCTGGGCGCCCTTGACGCCTTGGGGATCCGGCCGAACCGATCCTCGTGACCAACGCGAAGCTCGGGCGCAGCCTGTTGATCGGCGTCCTGTCGGCGACCACCGGTGCCGGGTGCGATGTGTGGAACGCGCCCAAGCGGGTGACCGAGCTCGAGGCCCGGGTCGACGATCTGAGCGCCGCGGTGTCCGCACTCTCGGGCAAGCCGGTCGGCGGTCCGACGAAGCACGAAGCTCACGAAGGTGCGCCAAGCGAGGCCGCCACCGCGAAGGCGCACGACGGTCCGGGGGCCGAGGGTTCCAACGGCGGCGACGCCAACGCCCCTCCCATGGACAAGCCGAAGGACGAGCACGCCCAGGCGGAGCCGCCGGCCGCCGACAAGGCCGACAAGGCCGACAAGGACGAGCACGGCAAGGTCGCCGAGCCAGCGCCGCCCGCCAAGCCGGCGCACGTGGCGCACT
>JAYVRN010000501.1:0-17549 GCA_043776275.1 Myxococcales bacterium
CCAGATATCTGCCGCATTGCGGCCCCGTACCTCAAGCCAGATCGCGCAACCGATCGAAACTGCTCCCGCTTCTCGACGTCAGATCGGGAACTGCACCCACGTCAGATCGGGAACTGCACCCATCTCATTGGACGAGCTCGGAAACGATGCTCGAACGCTGCACTTCGTCGCGAGTCTGATTTAGCTGGAACGTACGAGAGCGGGCGGTTGCCACCGTCCACTGCGAATCGAAGCCAGGCACGCCTGTGACCAACGTCAGCGATGACGCGCCGTGCACCTGGAGCCATGCGTTGGTCGCCGACAAACGCTGTCGTCCCGAATTGCCAGAGAGGAAGTAGTCCACGCCCGAGAAGTCAACCACCGGCAACGACGTCCACTGGACCTCTGTCGCAAGCAGCACAACATCGGGCAATGTCGGGAGGAGGTCGACCGCCAATCCTCCGACGAACTCGGCGTGGTTGTGCCGTGCAAAGCGTCCTCCAACCGCAAGCACGCTGAGAAATTGGCGGTCTATTGCGCGAAGCGCTGAACTCGGAAGTAGATGGACCTCGGGGGTTTGGAGCGTGGCAATCTCGAACGGAAGACCGTTGCCAGTCCTACTCGTTGACAGCGACGTACTTACCGTGAGCCGATCGCCTGCATTCAATCCGGTGATGGCGAGGGGAAGCGAGGTCGTCTCGACTCCGTCAGCATCCAGATCCAACACGCCAACTGACGAGGTCTGGCTGATCCTCTGATCGCGACGTAGCAGCACTCTCCGCGAACTCGCCGGAATGTCGTAGTAGTCGTTGCTCGCGACTAGATCGTAGGTTCCGACATACACTGACAGCGAAAACATCCATGGCGACACGATGCTCAGTTGCGAGGCGCCTCCGAGAGTGACCAGAGCTGGCTGCTTCACGTCCCCGCTCACTGAGACGACTTCCTTGGAGCTGCCCGGCGAATCGCAAGGGTCGAGGCTCAGTTCCGTACCGTCTTCAGGGGTTCGTGCAATCTGTTGCGTCGCGAACCGCCCAGCGTCGTCGGCACACACAGCAACGATGACAAAGTCATCGACGACACAGAGGTCGTACCCGCTTGCATCCGATTGACCAGGGCTCTCCCACTCGCCATTGCCGTCTGAAACTGCAAAGAACGCGGGCGTTCCGGTCGCGTTGACTCGGACGTGTGTTGCGGCTCCACTGCAGACTGGATCCGATGACGGACACGCTGCAAGCAACGCCGCGGCCACGACCAGAGAAACACGGCCAATCCACCGCATAGAAGACCACGCGTACATGTTATTGAATAACCGTCCCATCCGTCCCATCTAGGCCGTCATGGATGTCTGGTGCCGCTCCGCAACACGGCGGCGAATCCTCTGACGAAAGCTGACAAGGGCACTGACATCCGGTGGAGACTAACTGCGTATCAGAACTATGAACGCCCGGAACGTTCGAGCCGAGTTCTCCCGGTGCGAATCGATAGCCAAACCAACGACTGCCAACCGGCGCGGAAACCTGACAGTTTAATAGCAACTCCCCACATTGCTTCTCGCACTTCACGAGAAGGGGCACGAGGTTCACTGCACTGTAGCAATCGAGCGCGCCGTGTACGTCGCGCTTCCAAGTACGCGTCGGCGCACTCGCGGCAACACCGTCGACCGTCACAAGGTTGTGATTCGCTGCGGAGTCCTGGCGAAAACAGCCAGATCCCACTTCCATCCAGAACGGGACCGAAAAGTCCTTTCCGTGGATCTCGACGTTCGGCTCCTCGAGTATCAGCGTAGCATTCTGTGAAGCGCTAGTGCTCGCCACCAAACTTCCCCTCTCATAGAAGCCACTGACCGCGAAAGTTGGCCTTGACCCGGAGTAGACGTATGCCTGCTCTGCAAGCGGATCAACCTCAAGGTATCCACCCACGAACGGATCGTACGTCCTGAAGCCGTTGAGTGCCAGCGCCGGTCGATGCACGGTCACGCCGTCGTCGCGGTACGCCGTCGTCTCCGAGTCCTGGTACTGCCCCGCGAACAGCACCGGCTGAAACACGCCGGGGCCGACGGCGTTGGTGTCGAAGCCCCAGGCGCTCGGGTTGATCGACCAGACCCGCGTGGCGTCGCCGCTGGGCGGCCAGCTCATCATGTCGATCGGGCGGCTGGTCTCATCCGTGCCGACATACCGCTTCGTGGTGGTCGCCGCCGGATAGTCAGTCTGCCAGTAGGCGGTCAGCCGATCGCCGAGCCAGAACAGCTGGAAGATGCTGTACGTCGTCGGGACGGCGTAGTTCGGGACATAGCGGATCTCGGTCAGCCGGTCATACGGATCATAATAATAGTCCCAGGTCGCGGCGATCCCGGGCGTCGCGTTCCAGACCGTCTTCGACCGCCGGCGATTCCGCGCGTCGAAGTGAGAGTAGGTCTGCAGCTGCGACAGTGAACCGCCGAGCTTGAAGTCGATCCAGGCCGCGTTGAGGTTGTGGCGCTGGTCATAGAAGTAGGCGCGGTTGTCGTAGGCGAGGCCCGCGTTGTCGTCGGAGATCCGATCTCCGTTGGCGTCATACCCGAGGCTCGTCGTCCCGAGCACGGGCGTGCCGTCCGACTGGTTGACCGTCGTCACGCGGTGGCTCGTGCCGTAGCCCGCGGCGTTGATGTCGTTGGTCAGGCCCGTGGTGCCGGGGCTCGGCCGGAGGATCTTCTTCCAGTCGCCGGCGTGCGTGAACGGCGGCGAGGCAGAGTGCGCGTTCTTGATCGTCGCGCCGCTCGTCGGGCACGAGGCCACGAGGTTGGTGGTCTCGCAGAGCACGCGATCTTGGTCGTCGTAGAGAAAGTAGGAGTCCTGCACGCCGCCGGTGTTCGGCGTGTAGTCCCGCTTGGTGATCCTGCCCTTCGCGTCCTCGGCGAGCACCACCGATTGCGCCACGGTGCCGCCGGTCTGCGTTTCCACGAAGATCCCGGTCGGCCGGTACGCCAGGTTCCGCGTGATCCGGGTGCGCAGCGCGACCGACGACAGCGTGTTCTGCTGGTTGTACTGCTTGAGCGGGCCGAACGGGCTCCAGGTGACCGCGCTCGTCACCGGCGTCGCCGCGCTGGTCCGCCACTGCGCGCTGATCAGGTCGGCGTCCGAGTTGCTCGCCGCCGAACCGTAGGTCCAGCCGAGGATCGCGCCCGATGGCGTGGTCATCTGTGCGAGCGCGCTGTTCTTGGTCCACGAGAACAGCTGCTGTCGCGGCGGCAGCATCGGCACGACGATGTTGTCCCGGGTCGTCTCGCTGATCTGCCGTCCGGCCTCGTCATAGCCGTAGAATGTCTCCTGGTCATAGGTGTTGGTGTCGCCACCGCAGGCGAAGGTCATCCGCACATAGGCCAACCGACCCTCGGTGTGCGTACACGCGCCGACGATCGGGCAGGTCGCTCCCACCGGCGGAGCGTCGTAGATCCACTCGGTCTCCGGTACGGTCGCGCCGAAGCAGCTCGAATCGAGGTAGTCCACCACGAGCGGACGGCCGAGGTTGTCGAACGTGTTGCTCGTGCGGCGCTCGACCGCGCCACCGCCGAACGCCTCGGTCCTGAGCGTCAGCCGAGAGGCCGCGTCGTAGATCGAGGCGATCGGATAGGTCTGATCGGGGCTGACCAGCCGCGTGACCCGGCCGAGATCGTCGCGCTCGGTCTGCGTGGCCTTCAGATCGCCGTCGGTGACCTGGAGTTGGTTGCCGATCCAGTCATAGAGCAGGTTCCAGCTGTCGAGCGCGGAACCGGCCACCGAGGAGTACTTGTCGACCGAGGTCACGCGGTTGTCGGGCACACCTGCGCGGTTGTAGACCGTCTTGCCGAGGCCACCCGCGCCGTCGACCTGGGTCAACAGGCCGCGCACATCGTAGCTCAGGCCGGTCCACTTGGTGACGTCCACGGGGTTGAGCGCCTTCTCGAGCCGGCGGCTGTCGAAGTACGTGTACGGCTGCTTCGCGGTCAGCACCCCGGCCGCATCATAGGTGTCCACCTCGGTCACCAACCCCTCGCTGTCGTAGAGCAGGTCCTGCCGATCACCCACCGCGGCGAGCAGGCAGTCGTCGCGCCGCTTGATGCGGAGGAGCCGACCTTTCGTGTCGTATTCGTAGAACACGCAGGAGCCATCGGGCCGGGTGAACTGTGTGAGGCGGAGCGCCGAATCACGGCTCCACTTGGTCTGTAGGTCGGCGGCGTTCGGGCTCGTGCAGCCGGTCTGCCCGGCCATGTTCTCTGTCGAGTTCTTGAGGTACCCGCGCCACGCATCGAACGTGAGGCAGGTGAACGTGGCGTCCGGCTCCTTGAGGCTCGTCGGGTTGCCCCAGAAATCGTAGCCACCGGCCTCCTGGGTCAGGAACTGCGTCGCGTTCTTCTTCCGGTTGATGAACTTCAGGAAGTCCGCCGAGAAGTCGCTGGTCGCGCCGAAATAGTCGAACGTCGTGACGTCGTCAGCGCCGGCGAGCGGCCCGTCGATCTGGGTCAGCCGGCCCTTCGCGTCGTAGCTGAACGCCGTGACGTAGTTGTACGGGACGATCGCGCCATCGATGTTGCGCGTGAATCCCAGCTCGGCCACCGAGGCCGTCTTGCCGGTCGCGGCGTCATAGCCGAACAGGGTCTGCGCGCAGCCCGTCGATGATCCCGCGCTGCACGACGAGGCCGAGGGCGACAGATCACTCTTGCGGCGGATCTCCGTCACCTTGCCGGGGAAGCTCGGGTTGCCATAGAACCGCCACTCGGTTCGCGCCTGGTTGGTGTTGGTGGCGTCCGAGTCGGGATCACCGAACGCGATCGCCGTCGGCATCCCGTTCGTGTCGAACGTGCGCGAGGTGAAGTTGCCCGCCGGATCTTGCACCGCCTTGAGATCGAGCACGCCAGCGCCGGTGTTCCAGACATACTGCTGGACGTCCGTGCACGCGCCGGTGCAGCTCTCCGAGGGCGGCCCGAGCGGGGCGACGTTGGTGATCACATCCTCGTTGGGGCTCGCGACGGTGAGGCAGCGCGCCGCGCGAAAGCACACCCCCGTGGTCCCGGTGCCGGTCTTGCCGCCGCACAGAAAGCCGGTGCCGCAGCCCGCGTCCGTGCTGCACGCCGTGGCGTTGCCGCGGTTGAAGTGCAGCACGGTCTTCGCCGTGCACGCCGCGCGCGTCGAGTTGTACTCGAAGCCGATCATGCCGTGCGGCGTGTCGATCCGTGCCACCTGCCCGGCCGTCGCCGTGTACGCGAACGTGGCGATGTTGTTGTTCGCCAGGTCCTTGACCTGCGTCAGGTACGAGCCGGTGTAGACGTTGACCTGCGCCAGGCCCGCATCACCGAAGCCGCCGATCGTCACCGTCGTCAGGTTGCCGCTCGTGTACCCATAGCTCGTGGTGTGCTGCGTGGTCCACGAGCCGGTGTAGTTGGTCTGAAACTGCAGCGAGGTCAGCACGGCGCCGGTGTACGCGAACAGCAGCCGACGCTTCCCGGAGGCATCCGTCACCGTCGAGACCTGTCCCGCGCCGTCGTATGCGATCAGCACCTTCGGCGGGATCGCCATGGCGTCCCAGATCTCGATCAGCTTGCCGCCGCTGTCGTAGACGATCGTCTCGCCGGTCAGCATCTTGAGCTCGTACTGGTTTGGCGCGGCCAGCTTCTGCCGCAGCGACTTCACGTGAAAGCCTGCTTGTGCCGCGTACATCTCGTACCCGCTGCCGTCGGGGTTCGGGCCGAGATCCGAGAACAGCACGTCTTGCCCGCGGTTGGTGTGCAGGACGATCTTGCTCGTCGGCGGCGAGCCCGTCTTGTCGAGCCAGGTCGTGTACGTGTGCTGCCAGCGCTCGCCCATCGGCTTGCGGTAAGCAGGTGCGCCCGCGGCCGGGGCGTACTTGCTGACGTAAAACCGGCGCATGCCGACGCCAGGGGCCCAGGGCACCTTGGGCGCCACGTCAGGCGGCAGCTGGAAGCGCAACGCCCCGAGCAACGGGCTCACCATGCCGGTCTCGCTGCACGACAGCGGCGATTCGCAGACGCCCGACGACAAATTGTAGCAACCCTCGTCCGTCAGGCCGTCACCGTCGTCGTCTGTACCGTTTCCGCAGATCTCCGCGGCCTGAGCCGGCGCGGAGCGCAGCACCGCCGCCAGGACTGCAGCTCCGAGGACGATCCGACTCACGATGGGACGGTTCACGACGCCGCCTCCGCGTGAACGGTCGAGAGCAGCGTTTCGAGCACCTCGCGGTCCGGATCCGGCGTCCGCGCCGTGTAGATGACGTGCACCAGCGCGCCCGGCTCGGTGCGCAGCACCACGTGCGTGCGCCGGTAGTTCGGCATCGCCGCCGACGGCGTGAACTCCACCTCGATCCGGTAGCCGGAGAGGCCCAGCTCGGTCGCGACCGCCGCGACCTCCGAGGTCCGCGCGGCGTGCAACGCCTGCTGTGCACCCGAGAGCAGCTTCTTCAAGCGCGGTTCATCGACGCGCGCGCCCACCGCGCGGCTCTCGATCACGGTGATCGATTCCTTCCGGGCGTTGTCCCCCGGCGTCCAGATCGCGATCCGCTCGTTGGGCTGCTGGTAGTCCGCGCGCTGCCAGCCTGCGGGCACATCGAACCCGAGACCGCCGAGCCGCGCGGGCTCGCTCGCGATCGTCGTGCTGGTGTCACCGCCGCAGCTACCGAGTCCGAGCAAGAGCCCCACTGAAGCGAAGGTCCGGCGCTGCCGCTGCGCTGCGATCATGGCACGACCCCCGTCGCGCCCAGATCTCCAAGGCCGAGCTCTCGCTGCGCGAGCACCGCCGCTTGGCGACGGACCGCGCCCTTGACCGCCTCGACGCGCCGCACCTGCGACGGCTCCCAGCCCGAAGCATCCCGTCCGAGGTCCGCCGTCTCCTTCTCTGCCGGCGTCAGCTGGTCATAGCTCCACACCGCCTCCGCTGGTCCGGCGTCGTACGACTCGAACAGGTGGCCGGGCGCGATCGCACCAGCGGATGCAGACGCGCTCCCCACGGCCGGATCCGGCAGCGGAAACGAGGTGTCCGTCGTGAGCTCGCCCGGATCGCTCGCATCACTGCGAGAGCGAGCGGCGAACGCGAGCAACACGAACCCGATCGAGACTCCGACAAAGATGGTCTTCAACATACCCGCCCTCCTGACGTGAAGATGTGCACCGACTTGCGCTGCGAACGCGCGCGAACGCCGATCTCGTGACCGTCACCGCGATCGCGATCGCGTCTCCGCACGCGAACGCTGCGCCACTCTCCGCAACCAACCAACCCCTCGCATGCTTCTCTTCTACATCAGCTGCATCGAAAAAAAAGAAGACCAAACAACAGGTTCTCGATCTCTCGCAGCTATGACACGCGCGCCTGCCGCAAAATGCTGCAGGGCGAGCAAGCACTACATCGAGCCATCTGAGTGCGCGCTCGAGTGGCGGTGGCGGTCGCGGCGGTCTGAGGCGCAGCGCGGCTCAGTACTGATAGCCGATGGCGATCTGGATCTGCCGGATCGAATCGTCTGCGCCGCTCGCGCGATAGGTGGCCATCGGCTCGAACTTGATGTCCCAGCTGTAGTTGATGAGGCCGCCTTCGATCCGCCCGAGGAACGAGCCCATCCGTGCGTTGAGGCCGAGCGCCATGCGGTAGCCCGAGGCGCCGGTGCCGGAGGCGAACCGATCCTGCAGCTTGCCCGCGGAGGTCACCACGCGGTTCTCGTAGCTCAGGTACGGCTCGAACTTGTCGAGCAGCATCGAGGCGCGGACGCCGAGGCGGACGGACTGATAGTCGACGTCGGGGACGAGGTCTCGGTCGGCGGGCGAGGCCTCGAACTGGTACTGGTCACGCACGTAGCCGATGCCCGCCTCGGCGGTGAACTTCTTCGCGATCGTCCGACGATAGCGGAGGCTGAACTCCATCGACTGCCAGAACGTGTTCGTCTTGTCCATGATCCCGTTGCCGGTCACGTCCTGCTTGTTGAGGCCGAACTGCAGGCGGGCGAGCAACGAGAGCCCGCGCAGCGGATCGATGCCGATCAGCTCGCCGGGCCACAGCTCGATCAAGGGACCGGCGAGCACCTGGCCGCCCTCCTTCTCGTCGCGGAGCTTCTGCGGGGTCTCGACGCCGGAGTAGCTGAAGTTGCGGAATCCGATGTCGATCGCGGCACTGGCAGAGATGAAGCGGTCCCGCGCGCGCTTGGGGCTCGCCGTCTTGACCACCTTGGGCTCGGTGCCTTCGATGTCTCCATCGCCGCCGCCGCCATCGCCGCCGCCTCCGCCTCCGGCCGCGACCTGCTTCGGCGTGACCGTGGTCTCGTTGCCCGTGGAGACATCGACGAACTGGTCGTAGACCGTCTTGCCGTCGAGCGTCACCACCACGTGATGGGCATCCTCGGGGACATCGACCCGGGTGGGCGCCTTGCCTTGATCGACGTCATCGATCTCGACGCGAGCGCCGGGCGGACCCTCGATCACGATCGTGCCCACGGCGGGGAGGAGCTTGACGGAGACCTTCGGGATCCGGCCGCGCTTGGGGACCACGAGTGACTGAAAGATCGTGGTGTGGTCCTTGAGCTCGATGATGATCGTCTGCTCGCCGACGGGCGCCTCGATCGTGCACGGCGTGCCATCGCACTTGGGGCCGGCTTCCTTCTCGTTGAGATAGACCGCCGCACCCGCGGGCTCCGATTCCACGGCGATCTTGCGCCCTGACCCTGCATCGGCAACGCCGATCCAGGTCACGACCAGCGCGGTGGCGACCACAGCCCGAACCATCGCGCTAATGATAACCCCTGCACCCCGAGGTTCCCAGTCGAAGCATCTACCCGGGATGATTCGCGTATGCTGGCGTCGTGCCCCGGATCTGGTGGATCGCGGTGCTGCGGCTCGCCGCCCTCGTGACGGCGGTGGGTCTCGCGACCAGCCGGATCGGGCTCGTCGCGCACGAGCTGGTCGGTCACGGCGGGGCGACGCTGGCGGTGGGTGGCTCCGTCACCGACGTCCAGCTGTTCTGGTTCGCCGGCGGCTGGATCCGGTTCGAGGCGACCGGCGGCGAGCTGGTGATCGCCCTCGGTGGGATCGTGATCGAGGCTCTGGTCGGGGCCGGGTTGTGGTTCGGGCTCGCTCGCTGGAGCTCGCTGGGAGGCAAGATCGCGCGGGCGGTCGGCGCGGCGCTCGTGCTGCACGCGACGTGGTACCTCGCGACCGGCACCTGGCACGGCTTCGGCGATGGCGTGAAGCTGCACCGCGAGCTCGGCGACGCGAAGTGGCTGGTCGCGATCCCCGCGGCGCTCGTCACGCTGTCCGCGGCCTACCTCGCCGCGCGGAGCGTGCTCGGTGCGCTCGCCGCGACGATCCCGGGGACCCGTGGGGCGCGCCTCACGGGCCTGGTGATCGCGCTCGTCCTCGCGGGCGGGCTCCAGCTCGGCCTCGCCGTGGGGGAGGTTCGGCTCCGCCGCGATGCGACCTACGCGCAGACCATGCGGCCCGAACGCGATCGCGTGGTGGCGCGCGAGCTCGCGCAGTGGACGGCGGAGCAGGCGCGGCAGGGTGCGGATCCCACGGAGGAGGCGCGGGCCGAGATGCAGCGCCGGCTCGCGCAGCGCCACACCACGTTCCCGTTCGCCATCGTCCTCGCGGTGCTGACGGTCCTCGCGGTCGGTGCCGGTGGCTGGGGATCCCTGCGCGGCCAGGGTGCGCGCGAGGGGACCGTGGAGCGGAGCCTCCTCGTGAGGTGTGCGCTCGCCGCCGTCGGTTCGGTCGCGCTCGTGATCGCGATCGACCTCCTGTTCCACTAGAATCGTCGGGTTGAAGGAACGCAACGTGAAGACCCTGCTCGGCGGTGGGCTGCGGCCCAACGATCCGCGGCGGTTCCTGATCGAGGCGATGATCTGCGCGATGAACGCGGACGGCTCGGTGGATCCGCGCGAGATGGCGGTGCTCGAGCGCCAGATCGCGGTTCATCCGCTGTTCCAGGGCCTCGCCGCCAATGCCGCCCGCACGTTGATCGATCTGTCGAACGATGCGATCGAGTTCGCGGGCGGCCCGCTCGGCCGCGCACCCGCGATCGCGAAGGGCCTGCCCGCGCGCATGCACCGGCTCGCCGCGTACGGCATGGCCGCGGAGGTCGCGGCGGCGGACGAGGTGATGCATCCGGGCGAGCTGTCCTTCCTCGAGGCGCTGCGGATCTCGCTGCGGATCAGCCCCGCGGAGTCCGGGGAGATCATCAACGCGGCGCGCGCACGTCAGCTCACCGAGTACCTCGACGATCGGTACCTGCGGGTGCGCAGCCTGATCTCTGTCGCCGCCGAGGTGTTCGCGCTGCGGGCGCTGGCGCGGGGCGTGGCCAACGACGAGCACCGGTTCAAGGTGCGGGACTTCTTCTTCGGAATTCCGGATCTCCAGCTGACGCAGGACGAGCTCGATGCCGAGCTCTATCGTGCGTTCCGCCGGCCGCGGGCACCCGATGCGCAGGTGTTCGGAGAGCTCGCGCGCGTGGCGCAATCGCTCCCCGATCCTGTCGATCGGTACTGGATGATCGTCTACACGCTGGTCGCCGAGATCCCGGCCACGGTGCCGAGCTGGCGCGTGATCCCGTTCCTCGGCGTGATGCAGGCCGCGTTTCAGATCAACGATACGGACATGGAGCTCGCCGTGGTCGATGCGCTGACGTTTCCCGCGGCGATGCCTCGCCCCGCGTGAATGTCAACCGGTGACGGACGCGATCGAGGTGATCACCGCGTGCGCGATTTCCTCCGATCGCTTGTTGATCGCTCCCGTGCATAATCGTGCGTGCACGTCATGACGTCCGACACCATCGAGCTCGTCGAACGCGTCCGCCGCCGCCTCCGCGAGCACGAGAATTCGTGTGAGATCGCGGGCCCGGTTCCGGAAGCCGCGATCACCGCCGCAGAAGAAGCCCTCGGCGTCACGTTCCCGCCGTCGTACCGGACCTTCCTCCGGACGTTCGGAGGGATCGCGATCCCGGCACACCTCGGCATCGTCCACGACTTCGTCGGCGTGCGTTCCACCGATGCCGCGGCCGATGTGGTCAAGCGGACCCTGGATGCGCGGGTCGAGCGAAAGCTCTCCGAGAACCTGGTAGTCGTCGGGATGGGCGCGCAGTACCAGGAGTGGTTCTGCCTCGACGTCAGCCGCACGCAGCCCAACGGCGAGGCGCCCGTGGTCATGTACGACGCCCGGGACAACGCGCTCGACCAGCAGTTCTACGACGATTTCGGGCAGATGCTCCAAGAGGTCATGGGGTTCGTCGCTGACAGTCTCGAGCAGCCGCTCGACTGAGCGCCTCACCGGTTGAGTTCTGTTGAGTTCGTGAGGTGGCTCACGCGATCCACACCGATGTGACAGGGTCGACACCGGCCTTTTCCGTCGACGTCACAGGGTCGCGTGATAGGGTCGCCGCCCCTCATGCGCAGAAGTCTTTCGATCGCGCTCGCGTCGCTGTTCATCCTCGGAATCGCGGCCTGCGGGGATGACTCTCATCCCGCGCAAGACAGCGGGGTCGATGCTCCGCCCGATGGGCCGACCACCACCGAGGTGACCTGCGAGATGTTGCCGCCGGTCGCCACCGGGACGTGCGAGATCACGCCGGGCGGCCCCGCGAAGCTGCTGAAGGGCGACGTGCTGACGCCGACCAAGCTGTTCCACGGTGGCCAGGTCGCCGTCGATGCGGCGGGCTCGATCACCTGCGTGGGCTGTGATTGCGCGCAGGGTGGCGAGACCGTGATCTCGTGCCCCGATGGCGCGATCTCACCCGGTCTCATCAACACGCACGATCACATCACGTTCACGCAGAACCTCCCGTACACCGATTCGGGCGTCCGCTACGACGATCGGCAGCAGTGGCGGAAGGGCCTCGACGGCAAGGCCAAGATCTCCTCGACCGGTAGCGCGACCGCCGATCAGATCAAGTGGGGCGAGCTGCGGTTCTTGATGGGCGGCGCGACCTCGATCGTCGGCTCCGGCGGCCAGCCCGGCCTGCTCCGCAACCTCGATCAGGCGGCGAACGAGGAGGGCCTCAACCAGAAGGCCGTGAACTTCGACACGTTCCCGCTCGACGATTCGAGCGGCACGCGGCGCACGGGTGACTGCAACTACGGAGGCATGCCGACCAGCGCGTCTTCGATCTCCGCCGACGAGGCCTACGAGCCGCACACCTCGGAGGGCGTGGATGCCACCGCGCGCAACGAGTTCTTGTGCCAGAGCTCGGATGCGTTCGACACGATGGCGCCCGGGACCTCGAACAACCTCGTCCTCGGCAAGACGGCGATGATCCACGCGATCGGCCTCCAGCCGGCGGACTACGGCGCGATGGCGGCGGCGGGCACCGGCCTGATCTGGTCGCCGCGCTCGAACATCACGCTGTACGGCGAGACCGCGCGGGTCTCGGTGGCGGCGCGGCTCGGCGTGGAGATCGCGCTCGGCACGGACTGGATGCCCACAGGCTCGATGAACATGCTGCGCGAGCTCGCCTGCGCGGACAGCTTCAACAAGAGCTATCTGAACGGGTTCTTCTCCGACGCTCAGCTGTGGCAGATGGTGACCGTCAACGCGGCCGCCGTGACGTCGACCGATGATGCGATCGGCGTGCTCGCCCCGGGGCGGGTCGCCGACATCTCGATCTTCTCGCGCCACGGCAAGCCCGGGTTCCGCTCGGTGATCGAGGCGGAGCCCAAGGACGTGGCGCTGGTGATGCGCGGCGGCAAGGTGCTGTACGGCGACGACGCCGCGGTCACGGCGACGACGACGGCGGCGTGCGACGCCGTCGATGTCTGCGGCGTGCCCAAGAAGGTCTGCCTGATGGCCGAGGTCGGCAAGACCTACTCGGCGCTCAAGACCGCGGCCGGCGCCACCAACTATCCGGCGTTCGCCTGTGGGCAGCCGATGAACGAGCCCTCGTGCACCCCGAAGCGGCCGACCGCGGTCGCCGGCTCGACGGTGTACACGGGGATGGCGGGCGCGGGCGATGCGGACGGTGATGGCCTCCCCGATGCCACGGACAACTGCCCGATGGTGTTCAACCCGGTGCGCCCCGTCGATGCGACGAAGCAGGGTGATGCCGATGCGGACGGGCAGGGCGATGCCTGCGATCCGTGCCCGCTCGACGCCAACACCTCGAGCTGCACGGTGATCGATCCGAATGATCGCGATCACGATGGCATCCCGAACGCGACCGACAACTGCCCCGACCTCGCGAACACCAGCCAGGCGGACTCCGACATGGATGGCAAGGGCGACGCATGCGACCTGTGCCCGAATTCGTCCAACCCCGGCGCGGCCGGCTGCTCGACGACGATCTACCAGATCAAGGGCGGGATGGTGCCCGTGGGCTCCGCCGTCCGGGTGACCAACGCGCTCGTCACCGGCAAGGGCACGAACGGCTTCTTTGTCCAGACCAAGGTCGGCGATGCGGGCTACACGGTCCCCGAGAACTCGGGTCTGTTCGTCTACACCGGCACGATGGCCACCACGCTCGCCAACGCCACGGTCGGCGCGCGCGTGACGGTGGATGGCGCGGTGGCCGCGTTCCAGGGCCAGATCGAGCTCGATAGCGTGACGTCGGTGACCGTCACCGCGGCTGGCCCCGAAGCGCTGCCGGCGCCGATCTCCGCGACCTTTGCCGAGATCAAGACGGGCGGCTCGCGCGCGCTCGCGCTCGAGAGCGTGATCGTCTCGATCGCCGCGGGCTCCTCGGTGACCGCGAACGATGCGATGTTCGGTGAGTTCACCCTGACCTCCGGCGCCGACACGCTGATCGTCGATGACTTCGTGTTCGCCACCACGCCGCTACCGTCCGTCGGCCAGATGTTCACCTCGGTGCGCGGCATCCTGACGCTGCGGAACATGGCGTCCAAGCTCGAGCCGCGCAGCGCCGCGGACCTCACGGCGGGCGCCCCTGGCCTCGCCACGTTCGGGCCCGCGCTGACCTACGCGCGCGTGGGCGCGACGACCAATGCCGCCACGTTCCCCGCCGCGCTGACGGTCACGCTGTCGGCGCCCGCACAGGGCGATACGCCGGTGATGATCATCTCCGGGACGCCGGGGTCGCTCACCGTGACGAATGCCCTGGTGCTCAACAACACGACCTCGGTCGCGGTCAACGTCACCGCGGTCACCCAGGATCTCGATGTGCCCGTGATGGCGATGCTCGGCGTGCAGACCCTGACCGCGCACGTGCGCGTGCTCGGCGCGGCGGAGGCGCCCTCGACGGTCACCCTGTCGCCCGCCACCGCGGCGGTCGCGGCCGGCGGCTCGACGCAGTTCACGGTGTCGCTCGATGTGCCAGCGCTGGTGGCGACCACGGTCGCGCTCGCCGTCAACCCGGCCAACGCCGGCACGCTCCCGCCGAGCGTCACGGTGGCCGCGGGGCAGAGCAGCGCGGTGTTCACGTACACGGACACCTCGGCGACCGGCACGGCGACGATCACGGCCACGCTCGGCGGCAGCACGGCGAACGCCACCGTGACCGTCTCGACCGGCGCCAACCACCTCGTGATCAACGAGGTCGACTACGACCAGCTCAGCACCGACAACGCGGAGTACATCGAGATCTACAACCCCTCGGCCTCGCCGGTGCCGCTGACCGGCAAGCAGCTGCTCCTGATCAACGGCAGCGGTGGGCTGACCTACGCGACGATCAACCTGGGGACCGGCACGCTCGCCGCGGGCGGGTACCTGGTGATCGCGGGCGCCAACGTCACGGTGCCCAGCGGCGCGACCAAGATCGACCCGGGCTGGACCACCGATGCGATCCAGAACGGCGCCCCGGACGGGATCGCGCTGATCGACAACACCACGCACACGCTGATCGATGCGCTGTCCTACGAGGGGTCGATGATCATGATCGACATCGCCGGGTTCACGGCGCAGGTCTCCCTGGTCGAGGGCGTCGTGCTCGCTGGGACCATCCTCGATTCCAATACAGCGGATGGTTCTCTGTGCAGGTCGCCAAACGGTCAGGACACCGACAGCGCGAACGTCGACTGGAAGTTCTGCACCACCCGGACGGCGGGTCAGGCCAACCCCTGAATGTTGTATACCTCCGGCTTCCACACCTACTCGTAACGGAGCTGTCACCATGACGTTCTCTCTCGACAAGCAGGGCATCTCGGTCGCCGAGATCTTTCGCAACCCCTCTCCGGCGTTCCTCTACGAGGCGGCGCTGCGGTTCGAGAAGGGTTCGACGATCTCCTCGACCGGCGCGCTGATCGCGTTCTCGGGCAAGAAGACCGGCCGCAGCCCGACCGACAAGCGCGTGGTCGACGAGCCGGAGGTGCGTGACGACATCTGGTGGGGCAACGTCAACATCAAGCTCGATCCGCAGAGCTTCCTCATCAACCGCGAGCGTGCGATCGACTACCTGAACACGCGCGAGCGCCTGTACGTGATCGATGGCTATGCCGGCTGGGATCAGAAGTACCAGCTCAAGATCCGCGTGGTCTGCGCGCGCGCCTATCACGCGCTGTTCATGCACAACATGCTGATCCGCCCCACCGCGGAGCAGCTGGCCTCGTATGGCGAGCCGGACTACGTGATCTACAACGGCGGCGGGTTCCCCGCGAACCGCCACACCGCGGGCATGACGTCCACCACGTCGGTGGATCTGTCGTTCGCGCGCCGCGAGTTCGTCATCCTCGGCACCGAGTACGCCGGCGAGATGAAGAAGGGCGTGTTCACGATCATGAACTACCTGATGCCGAAGCAGGGCGTGCTGTCGATGCACTGCTCCGCCACGCAGGCGCGCGACGGGAGCGATACGTCGATCCTTTTCGGCCTCTCCGGCACCGGCAAGACCACGCTCTCGGCGGATCCGAAGCGCCTGTTGATCGGCGACGACGAGCACTGCTGGACCGACCAGGGCACGTTCAACATCGAGGGCGGCTGCTACGCCAAGGTGATCAAGCTGTCCAAGGAGCAGGAGCCGGAGATCTGGAACGCCCTCCAGTTCGGCGCCGTGCTCGAGAACGTCAAGTACGAGCAGACCTCGCACCTCGTGGACTACGAGGACACCTCGCTCACCGAGAACACGCGCGGCAGCTACATCCTCGATTCGATTCCGAACGCCAAGCTGCCCGCCGTGGGCGGCCACCCGAAGAACGTGATCTTCCTGACCGCCGATGCGTTCGGCGTGCTGCCGCCCGTGTCGAAGCTGACGCCCGGCCAGGCGATGTACCACTACATCTCCGGGTACACGGCGAAGGTCGCCGGCACCGAGCAGGGCGTGAAGGATCCCGAGCCCACGTTCTCGCCGTGCTTCGGCGGGCCGTTCCTCGTGTGGCACCCCACCAAGTACGCCGAGCTCCTCGCGGAGAAGCTCCGCAAGCACGGCGCGCAGACCTGGCTGGTCAACACCGGCTGGTCCGGTGGCGCGTACGGCACGGGCTCGCGCATCAAGCTCAAGTACACGCGCGCGATCATCGATGCGATCCACTCCGGTGCGCTCGCGAGCGCCACGACCGCCGAAGATCCGGTGTTCGGCTTCCAGGTGCCGACCTCGTGCCCCGACGTGCCGCCGGAGATGCTGCAGCCGCGCAACACCTGGAGCGACAAGGCCGCGTACGACGACAAGGCCAAGAAGGTCGCCACGCTGTTCCGCGACAACTTCAAGAAGTACGAAGCGCAGGCCTCGGCAGAAGTGCGCGGCGGCGGCCCGAAGCTCTGATCCCCGATCGTCCTCCCGGCAAGGACGTGAAGATCGCGTGAACAGGCGGAACCTGCCGCCTGTTGCCCGTGCGCGTCGCGTCACGATCGCTACGCTTGCGGAAGATGACGCAACGTTCTCTCGCTGCGGTGATGCTGATCGGGCTGGCGGGGCTCGCCTCGCCCGCGATCGCGGACGGGGAGGACTCGATCCCCGGGCACACCATCGAGCGCCCTACCACCGCCGGCATCACGGGCGTGGTGCTCGGCCTCGGCCTGGTCACCCAGCTGCTGCCGATCCGCCGCACGGAGCTGTGGCGCACCGAGCTGACCACCTTCGACGAGGACGTCCACGACAACTTCTCCCGCCGCGCCGCGAGCCTGTCGGACGCGACGCTCGGGCTGTCGCTGGCGGCCCCGATGCTCTACCTGATGGGCTCGACGATCGACGACGCCGACGGGGACAAGCTCCTGATCTACGGGCAATCGATCGCGGTCAACGCACTGCTCGGCGGCATCACCAAGCGGCTGGTGCAGCGCCCGCGCCCGTACATGTACTCGCACGATCCTCGCGTGCAGCGGTACGCGAAGGACCAGGGCGATGATGGCTACCTGTCGTTCTACTCCGGCCACGCCGCGCTCAGCTTCGGCGCCGCGGTGACCGGCGCGTACCTGCTCGGCGCCTCGGGGGCGAGCAGGCCGGCCAGGGCGCTCGCGTGGAGCGGCGGCATGATGGTGGCGGCGACCACGGCGAACCTCCGGGTCCGCGCGGGCAAGCACTTCTACTCGGACGTGATCGTCGGCGGGCTGATCGGCATGAGCGTGGGCTACCTCGTGCCCGCGCTGCACGCCGATGGCGATCCGTATCGCCCCTCGGGGGAGGAGCTCGCGGCCGGCGCGGCCGGGATCGTCGGCGGCCTCCTGCTCTCGAGCCTGATCCCGCTCGAGA
>JAYVRN010000502.1:0-17440 GCA_043776275.1 Myxococcales bacterium
CCGGCCTGGATCCACATCCCGCCCGCGATGAGCCACTTCCGGCCGATCCGATCCGAGAGCGCCCCCGTGAACAACTGACCGATGCCCCAGACCGCGGGATAGATCGCCGCGAGCCACGCGATCTGCTGCAGCGACAGCTTTGCTGCCGCGTAGAACAGCGGGAACAGGCCCCACGCCATGCCGTCATTCAAGTTGTTGACGAGGCCCGCTTGGCTGATCGACGACAGGTTCCGATCCGTGAACGACGTGCGAATGAACAGCTCGCGCTGCGACACGGCGCCGGCATCGCCGTGATGGTCCTTCGCCTCCTTGCGCGCGTGGCCGTGCGTCTCTCGCACGACGAATGAAAGCCCGAGCCCGAGCACTACATACCCGACACCCAGGTAGAACGGCTCGGGTCGCAAGCCGTACGCCGATGCGACATAGCCCGTCGCGAGCGCGGAGAGCGCCACGGCGCTGTACCCCGCGAACTCGTTCAAGCCCATCGCGAAGCCGCGCCGCGCGGGACCGGCCAGATCGATCTTCATGATCACCGTCGTCGACCACGTGAGGCCCTGACTGATCCCGAGGAGCACGTTCGCGAAGATTACCCAACTCCACGACGGTGCCCACATCAGGAGAAATGGGACGGGAATCGCGATCGCCCATCCCACGAGCAGCACGCGCTTGCGCCCGATGATGTCGGACAGGCGACCGGCGAGATAGTTCGTGAACGCCTTCGAGATGCCGAACGCGACGATGAACGACAGCACCGCGGCACGCGCAGCGAGGTGAAAGTCATGCTCGGCGATCGCGGGGAGGATCGAACGCTCCAACCCGACCATCGCGCCGACGAACGCGTTCACGACGACGAGGAGCGAGAACTGTCCGAGATTCGCACCGAGCCCGAGCCGGACTTCGGCTCGAACCTTGGTCACGTCCGGCCTTGATTGAACCGGAGGATCTCGTCCATCCCTGCAGGCTTCGGCGGCGATGATCCACCGACTTCGTCGACAAACGCATCGCGCCCGAGGCCGAGGAGCGGATTCCATCGCTTCTCGAAGTCGATCGTGCTCGTCGGCTTCCCGCTCAGGCCGGCGCCACACGCAGAGCCGCTGAAGTGCGCAGGGTAGACTTCGAGCGCGCTCGGAAGCGAGAGCAGCTTGTCGTGCAGGCTGCGATGAAGCTCGGCCGCGTTGTCGCGCTCGTGTCCTGGCAGGTCGGGACGGCCGACGCTACCGACGAACAGCGTGTCACCCGTGCATGCGAACCATGGCTCCGGGCTACGCCGCAGATCACTGACGACCAGAGCGATACTCTCGGGCGTGTGCCCTGGCGTATGCAACACGCGGATGACCGTGTTGCCCAGCTCGATGACTTGTTCGTCGTCGAGAGCCTGAAACGGAAACCCGACGTCGGCATTCCGATGAAGCGCATAGATCGCGCCAACCCTCTCGGCGAGCGCCCGCCCACCGGAACGATGATCCGCGTGGACGTGCGTCTCGAACACGTACGCGATCCGCATCTCCTTCGCCGTCGCGAACTCGATATACGAATCGACATCCGCCTCGTGCGGATCGACCACACAGCAGACGCCCTGCCCGCCGCAGCCGAACACGTAGGCGGCGCAGCCAGTCTCGAAGCGATAGAACGGGCGAAAGATCATGACGCACGCTTTCCGGTCTCGACAGGGAGACCCGCGGCGCGCCACTCGGCAACGCCATCATCCGATCGCATCGCGCGGAGCCCGCGCTTCGTCAGCTCCGCCACCGCCTGCAACGCGTAGACGCAATACGGCCCACGGCAGTAGGCAACGATCTGCTTTCGCTTCGGCGCCTCGTCGCGTGCCCAAGATTTGATCTCGTCGACCGGCACCGACACCGCTCCGGCGATATGGCCCTGCTCGAATTCTTCGGTGGGGCGAACGTCGATGACGACGACCGTACCCGCATCGATCCGCCGGGCAAGCTCATCGCGATCGATAGGCTCGAACGCATCTGGATCGCCGAGGTACTCGCGGGCGATGCCGGGCAACTCGGCGAGCTGACTCTCCGCCGTCCGCCGCAGCGCGAGCCACAGCTCGATCACCGATGGCGCCGCGAGCCGGTAGAAGATGCGCTGCGCATCCCGCCTCGTCTCCACCAACCGCGCCGCGAGCAACACCTGGAGGTGCTGCGAAGCGTTCGCGATCGACATCTGCGCCTCCTTCGCAAGCGCATCCACGGGGCGCTCTCCCTGCGCGAGCAGGTCGATCAGCTCCAGCCGACCCGGCGCCCCGAGGGCTTTCCCGATCCGCGCGAACTGCTCGTAGATGCGCTGTTTGGCGGCGTGGTCCGTCATTCAAGTAATCACTTGAATACAAGACCACGCCAACCTCGTCAAGCGGCGTTCGTGCGCGCGACGACGATGCGGAGGTCGGGGCCTGCTGCGGCCGTCTGGACTTCGACCTCCTGAAACCCCGCGTCTCGGCAGAGCTGTTCGACGTCGGTGTTCGAATAGAACCGGTACGTATGGGCCGGGAACGCTGCAAGCGCGGCATCGCTCCGTTCGCGCATGCCCAGCACGAGGCGACCTCCCGGCCGAAGCACGCGCCTCACTTCAGCGAGCGGGTCGGAAGGCTCTGACCAGAAGTAGATCGTGTGCACCGAGAGCACGGCGTCGAACGTCGCAGGCCCCCAAGGCAGCGCCGACGCGTCACCAACCTTGAGATCGAGTCGACCAGCATCGATCACGGCACGGCAGCGGCGGGTCGCCGCGCGCTCGGCGGTTGCGGATACGTCGATCCCGGCGAGGTGAGCGAGCGGCGCTCGACCTGCAGCATCGAGAAGGGTTCGGCCGTGGCCGAATCCGATCTCGAGGATTCGCTCGTTGTCGCGCGCTGCCAGCGCGTCGAGTACCTCCGCGTTGAACCGCGAGGTCTCTTTCGCCATGAGCCCGAGCAACAGTCGGCCGACGAAACCAGCTGGTTTCCCTGCCTGCCGCGCGATGAAGGATGGACGTCGCATCAACGCCTCAGCGCCATGAACACGCCGATCACGTACGTGACCGCCGCGCCAACGAGGCTCGAACCAAACCCGATCGACAATTCATTCACACCGGAGAAGCCAGCACGCGGCAACACGAAGCCGTAGGCGATCACCGCCGACGGAATCAAGAAGCCTACGAGCGGCACGAAGTGTTGGGGGCGAGCACAGGCGCTTCGCTGACCCGGGGCGCGCATCGGACAGGACGTGCGGCGGAACAACCGTTCGAGCATGAAACCACCATAACTGACTCGTCCAGTCAGTCAACGTAATAAGTGACTGGGCGAGTCACTCTGCTATGATCGCTGTAGAAATGCCGCGCCGCCGCCCCCCTGATCGCCTCGACCAGATACTCGAAGCGGCTACGCGCGTCTTCGGTCGTACCGGCCTCGAGAACAGCAAGATGTCCGATGTCGCCACGGAGGCGGGCGTTTCGCAGGGGACTCTTTACAACTACGTCGAGAGCAAGGAAGCGCTGTTTCGCCTGCTTCTCGATCGCGGGGTCGGAACACCGAAGCCCGCCCCCAGCGCGCTGCCCCTGAAGAGCCCGTCTGCTGCCGCCCTCGCCCACCGCATGGACGAAGCGATCGAAGCCACCTTCGCACTACCCAGCCTCGACGCAGCCCTCGCACGTCGCAAGGTCGGCGATGCCGCCGTCGAGCTGACGTCGGTCATCGACGAGCTCTACGAGCGCACCTTTTCGACGAGGCAGGCTGCGGATGTGCTGGAACGTAGCGCGCGCGATGTCCCCGAGCTGGCGGCAGTGTTCTACGGCAAGGTGCGACGTAGCTTGCTGGACCGGCTGCAGCGTCTGATCGCACGTCGGATAGAATCGAAGCACTACTACGACCGTGAACCTCGCGTCCTCGCTCGCATCATCATCGAGACCGTCACGACGTTTGCGCGCCACATCTACGGCGACGTAGGGCAGCCCGACTTCGACCTAGGTGCTGCGCGGTCGCTCGTGATCGAGACACTCGTGACAGGCATCGTGCGCGGCAGTAACCGCAACCGACGGTGAGCAGCGGTCGTTGGCCGTTGTTCAGCACGCGAGAAACGCGCCGCGAATCGGCGTGCCTCTAGGTCTAGGAGAGCTGCTCGACGTGGAGCAGCAACACTAGGCACCTGGGAAGCCGCGCTCGGAAGCCGAGGACCGAACGTGCTCGGCTTACAGCGTCCACGACGACACCGGCGCTCACGTCTACGACCTGCACTTATTCTGCGGCGACGACGGTGTGCTGCACAAAGCTGGCACGACGGAGATCGTCGCCAGCTTCTCTCAGGGCGGCGCGACCGGCACGGAGGACGAGCAGCTGATCGAGAGCCTCGACGCCGGCTACTACGCTGTGCACCAGACCCGAAACGGGAGCAAGAAGGCGGCGGCCAGTCCACGAAAACTCGCGAACAAGCCGGCCGCGAAGAAACCGGTCGCGAAGAAGCAGAAGCCGGCAGCGTACAAGCCGACGAAGAGACCAGCCGTCAAGCGCCGTGCCGCCAAGTCCCGCAAGGCCACGAGACCTGCGAAAAAGCGCTAGGGACTGATGCCGATCACCAGCCTCGACGGGCCGTTCTCGTCGGGGAACTCCGAGGACGCCACCATTCTGTTGCCAGACCGCTCGGAATCACCACCGACTGCCCGGAACGCATCGGAACCTAACTGGGCGAGACGAGGGCAACTGCTCGTCGGGACGCCATCGAGCACCTGCTCGGCGCCTCGTCCCTCGATCGAGTAGGGTCGAGCGATATGACACGAGACCTGACCGTTGCGATGGCCTTGATGCTCGGCGCGTGTGGCGACGACGGCGTACACCATCTCCCCGATGCGCCGCCGAGGATCGACGCCGCGGTGGACGCTGCGGTCGATGCAGCGCCGGATGCGTTGCCGGCCCACGCGGCCTTGTTCGCGCTGATCGACGCCAAGCTCGTCGCGGTCGATCCGGCGACCGGTGCGATCACCGAGATCGGACCGACCGGACAGACCTGGGGCGTGATCAGCTGGGATGACGCCGCACACGTGATGCGCTTCGTGATCGACAACTACTCGCCCGTCGGTGGCGCGGCGACTCCGAGGCTTGGCACGATCGATCTGTGCACCGGGACGATCACACCAGGCCCGGCAATCACGATCAATGGAACGCAGGTGCGACGCGCCGAGGGCATCGTCCGCGACCCATCGAGCGGCACGTGGTACGCGGCGTTCGGCACGAGCGGCACCGCCGGGGCGACGCAGTACATCAGCGAGTCGAACGGTACGGTCGACGTGGCGACCGGCGCGGTGACGCCGCACGGGAGCCACACCACCCTGCAGAATGACGGCGACCTCCTGTTCTTCGCAGGCACGACGCTCGAGTTGCTCGACGTCGCGACCGCGTCGAACTCCGGCGCGACGTACGCGATCGACAAGACGACGGGCGCCGCGACGCTCGTGGCTACGACCGGGCCCACGGTGCTGCGGATCGCGCCCGATCCGACACGCGGGATCGCGTTCGCGAGCTACGGGGCGACGAACGCGACGGGACGCGGCGTCGGGACGATCGATCTCACGACCGGCGGGGTGACGCCGCTCCCCGTCTCACTGCCCGACGCAACGTATCCCGGCCTGCAGTTCACCGGACTCGCAAGCGCGCCGGCGCCGATCTGTCCGTGACCGGCGCGGCGTCGGTCACAGGCTCGGCGGCGTGGTGCCGGTGAGCACGAGCCCCTCGCCGTTACGCGCCTATCGACCGAACAAGCCGCAGTCGTGCGATCGGAGTTTGGCCGGCCCGGAGAGGCCGCTTGAGGCCGCTGACGTCGGACGAAGATGGCGCTTCGCATGGGGCCGCCCTATAGCCACGCGTTGAAGCACCTCTATTCCACCGCGGCGCGGGCCGCTCTACGCGCCGGAGCGGTCGTCGTAGCGTCGACCACGGTCGGGAAGCCGGAGGACTTCGGCCAGCGCGCTCGTCGAGCCCGTCCTCGCACGCGCCCCCGGTGACGCCGATGCGCTCGAGGTCCTCACCGATGTCGCCCTCCACGCCGGCGACTGGCGGCGCATGCGCGAGCTCGCGCTGCGGCGGGTCGAGGTACCGGCCAGCCTGATCGCCCTCAACACACGAGCATTGTCCTCGATCCGCTCGCCCATTCAAAAGGCGTTCAGGGCACCACGTGCAACCGGTTCCGTGTTCGTCGGTCCGACCGGCGCGCCCACAGCGAGATCCACGTCGCGGCCGCTCATGTAGGGGAGACGTGCGCGGCGACGAACACAGCCACCTCCGCCTTCGTCGTCTTGCCGCTCGCGACCCCGAGCGTCAGCGAGACGAGCTGGTCTTCGCTGCAGCTCAGGACGAGACCGTTGAGGTACAGGAACATGAACATCGCTGCGGCCGCGGCCCGCTTGTTGCCATCGACGAACGGGTGGTTCTGTGCCAGGTGAAACAGATAGGCCGCAGCCATCTCCGGCAGGGTCGCGTGCAAGTAGTCGCTGCCGAACGAAGCTTCAGCGACGGCAACCGCAGATTCGAGCAGACCGAGATCGCGGACCCCGTCGGCGCCACCGTACCGCGCGATCTGGTCGCCGTGGAGCGCGAGCACCTCGTCGAGCCCGAGAAACCGGATGCTCACTTGGCGAGTCTTCGGAAGGCTCCCGCGAACTTGGCGTGCATCAGATCCTGACCGCGTTCGAACTTATCGTTCTCGCGCTTGCTCCGCACAGGTGAGATCACGATGACTCGCCCGTTCGTGGAGACCTCTACCTGGTCATCCGGGTCGAGGTTGGCTGCCTCGAGAAGCTGCTTGTCGAGCACCAGGGCGACGCTGTTGCCGGTACGGGTCAGGTTCTTGATCACGGTACGTACAGAATACCACGGCCGTACGTATCCTCAACCCAACAAAGGCCGTCGGCTCGAGGCCGGCGCGTCACACGCGCGAAAGGTTCCTCAGTCTTGGCTCTTACCTGCCGTCAGGTTGAGCACGGTGCCCGTCATCCCCGCACCGAGATCTGACGCGGCGAACACGGCGGCGCCGGCGAGCTCGGCAAGCGTCGTCGAGCGATGGTGATGGCTCATGCTCTCCATCATCCCGCGGAACTGCTCGCGCGGGATCCCGTGGGCCTTGGCATGGAGCCCGAAGACAACGTCGATCGTCGCGGTCTCCGGGAGCCCGGTCGAACGCAGGCAGACCGCGCGAACTCCCTGCGCACCGAATTCGAACGAGATCATGCGGGTCAGCGCCTCGATCGCGGCCCACGCGATGCTCATGCCGCCGGTCAACGGAGCGCCTCCGCGCGCAGGCTCGGGGGTGTGGGCGAGGATGACGCCGGTCCTGGCAGCGGCCATCCTGCGCGCCGACGCCCGCGCGGTCAGGAAATGCGATCGCGTGTAGGTCGTGATCGGGAGCGCGAACTGGTCGTAAGGGAGCGCCGCGAGCGGGATCCCCTGGATTCCGACCTGAGGGATGCCGATCGCGTTGAACGCGATGGCGATCGGCCCGATGGCATCGAGGTGGCGCTCGATCGCTGTCTCGTCCAGCGCATCGACCTCGGCGACGTGTGCGGCGCCACCTCCCGCGATGATCTCGCGCGCGACCGTGTCGAGAGCCCCGCGCTTGCGGCCGGTGAGATGGACGGTGGCGCCTTCGCGTGCGAATGCCTTCGCGATGGTCGACCCGACCGCGCCGGCGGCGCCGTAGATGACTGCAGTCTTGTTCGATAGCAACATGTGTCTCCTTCACCCGGAAGACGCAAACCGACTTCGAATGGATGCGCGCATCCTTTTGCCCGCCTCGTACGTCTTCATGGAATGGCAGACCTGATTCACTACCGGACCCGGGCGGACCTCGCTGACGAAAATCAGCGCCTGATCGAGGCGGTGTTCGCCGACCTGCGCGCCAACCCGATCGCCGGGTTGCGGTACTGCGCTCTCCGCCTCCCAGATGCGAGGTTCTTCCATCTCGTCGCGGCCACGCCAGGCGCCAGCATCACGACGCTCGAATCGTTTCGCGAGTTCCAGCGCGGAGTCCGCTCGCGCTGCGTCGACCTCCCCGAGGCTGGCGGAATCACGATCGTGGGCAATCACGGGATGTTGGTGCCGTGAGCGAGGTCGCGATGGAGGCCGGACTCGTCGGTGTCGCAGAGCTCGCCGAGCTATTCGCGCACCTGCGACCGAAGCTCCACCGCTACTGCGCGCGCATGACGGGCTCGTTTCTCGACGGGGAGGACGCCGTGCAAGAAGCCTTCGCCAAGGCGGTGGCCGCGGTCGGCGATGGCATCGCCCTCGCGAATCCCGGCGGGTGGCTGTTCCGGATCACACATCGTGTGGTGCTGGACCTACACCGGCGACGCGCGAGCACCACTGAGCCACTCCCAGAGGACGCCCCGGACATGTTCGACCACGCAGACGCACTTCAGCGGCGCTTTGCAGCCGCAGCGGCGCTGGGAACATTCATGCAGCTTTCGCTGAGCCAGCGATCGTGCGTCATCCTCATGGATGTGCTCGGGTACTCGCTCAAGGAGGTCGCCGGAATGCTGGAGCTCACGGTACCCGCGGTCAAAGCCGCGCTCCATCGCGGACGCGGTCGCCTGCGCGAGCTCTCTACCGAGGCCGAGCCCCGGGTGTCGGCACTGACGTCCTCGGAGCTTGCGTTGCTGCGCGCGTATGTCGAGCGGTTCAACGCGGGCGACTTCGATGCCGTGCGCGCGATGCTGTCCGAGGAGATCCGCCTCGATCTGGTGGCGCGCACGACGATGAAAGGCAGAGCCGAGGTCGGCACATACTTCAGCAACTATGGCGGCAAGCGCGACTGGGTGCTCGCCGCCGGAAACGTCGAAGGCCGACCCGCAGTACTGGTCTGCGAACCTGCCGATCCGCGTGCCGCGCCGCGCTACTTCGTCGTCCTCGAGTGGCGCGATCACTCGCTCACCTCGATCCGCGACTTCCGCTACGCGCGCTACGCCATCGAAGGCGTGGCCGTCGTGCGCCTCTGAGTCCCCGGCCCGAACGGAGCGCGGAATGTTCGCGGATGCAGCCCCCGCCACATCGGGCCAGCGGTTCTGGTATGCCTCGTGGCTCGTGCGGTGGTTGCTCGTCACATGCGGTCTCGCGCTCGCCGGTTCCACCGCGAGAGCGGAGGATCGCGAGACCGCGCGGATTCATTTCCAGGCCGCGCAAGCCGCGGAGAAGCGCGGCGACTGGACGACCGCGATCGATGAGTACGAACGTGCATACAAGCTCGCTCCTCATCCATCGGTCCTGTTCAACCTCGCGGAGGACCACGAGAAGCTGTCTCGCTTCCACAAGGCCTCGGAGCTCCTTCGGCAATACCTCCGCGACTCTCCGAACGCCGACGATCGCGCCGCGGTGGAGGCGCGGATCGAACGCAATCGAGATCGGCCGTCCCACGTCACGGTCGCGTTCCCGCGGGGCGCGACACTCGTGGTCGACGGCCAGCCGCGCGGCGAGATCCCCATCGCACTCGACCTGCCCGCCGGTCGACATCACTTCCATGTCGAGCGCGACGCCGACGCGTCACGAGATCAGGAGATCATTTTCGAGTACGGAGACCCCTCCCAGCCGTCGTTCGAGATCGAGCATGCGCCCCCGCTGCACTCGCTCGCTCACTCGTGTGTCGCATCGCTGTTGTCTCTGACCCCAAGCCCAACAGCCCGATGTGCGCACGGTCGGCCGGTGGCACACCCCGCGACGACCGTGAGGTTCGCGAGGCGCACTATCTCGCTGCGTATGCGCAGTGGGGCACCGACTGGCTCGCGGTTGTCGACCACGCCGTGAAGGCGATGCCCGAGCCCGGCGCCGAGCAGGTCGCGATCGCCGCCCTGTCGGCATCCTTGCGCTCGGGTTGCACGCCGTCCCGACTCCGCGAAGTCCACGAACGGGCGGACCTGCTGCTTCGCGAGCCCGCACACGACACGCGCTGGACAACCACCCTCCAGTCGCTGGCGACGATCACCCTGAAGATCTGTGAGGGACTTCCCGTCGCAGCTCGGGCATTGCCGTGAGTCTGGGGACCGGTGGCCAGCCGAGCTGGGCCTGTCAGCGCAGCATCACCCGCAGACCGAGGTCGAGCCCGTAAGCGGCGCCACCTACGCTCCACGTTTCGCCGATCGGAGGACTACAGACCGGAGCGCAGTAGCGAACCGCGCGATCGACATCGCGCCCCAGGGCGCCTTCTAGCCGCGCCCCACCGGTAATGAGGAGGGTCGGCGTCAGCGCAAACGAGATCGCCAAGCGCGCGACCCCGAGTGGCGCCCAGAAGCCGACACTTCCCGTGCCCGGCAGGTCCGAGCGCGTCGCAGTCACGTCGAGGTGCTGAACGCCCAGCTGGACCTCAACCTCGGCACCCAGACGCGGATGGGGAAACGGAATGCCGAGCCCCACCACCGCGCTCGCGGTGTAGCCCCGTGCGTCGCTGTCCGAGAGCCGTAGGCCCAGACCAGGTCCGACGCGGAGGCGTCCGAGTTGCTTGCGAATGGCAACTGGAACGTTGCACGCGAGGCCGGATCGCGATCCCGCTGAGTGGGGTTGTGCACACCGAGTGCGCCACCCGTGGCGACGGCATGCAAAGCAACATCGCCCCACGGAGCGCGAGTTGCCGGTGGGTGGGAGCGCGCTTCGACGACCTTCAGCTCTTCGTCGCTCGGCGGGTCGCAGCGCTCCACGCGCAGCTGCTCGCCTTCGACGATACCCGTGACCTCACCGCCTTGCTCGTCCCACATGACGAAGCACCCGACGGGCTGGCCGCGCTCGTACCGGCCCACGCTCCGGCGCGTGCCGTCGGGGTACCAGAAGCCCCAGACACCATCGGGCACCGACGTGGATCCGTCCTCGATGTACCGGCCGTGGGACTCGAGGGCGCCAGTCGGATGCCAGTGCGTGAAGGGCCCGTGTAGCCCACCGCTCAAGGTCGTGGGGTGGGACATGCCGAGGAGGCTCGCGTATTGGCGACCAGGTACGGGCATGGCCGCGATGCCGGCCGTCGTGCTCGCGCACCACTCGACCTTCCCCGTCGCCCGATCCGAGCTTGCGAGACGTGCCCCGCGCGGACAGACCTGGCCGGTCGTTGCGCACGCCACGCCACCAACACACGCGACCACGACCAACCGGCGCATTGCCGAGGACACACACCTGCGACCTCGATGCCGGTGCCGTCCCGCACTCTCGTCGGTTCACCCCGCGAGGCGTGATAGGCAGCGTCGCTTGTCGCGGTCGCGACATGCTGCAGGCCCGAGCCGACAACCTGCAGGCTCAGCCCGATACCTCGAATCATCTCGGAGGCCTAGATGCTGCCTCCGACGTCCGCGGAGCGCGGCACCGCGCGTGCAGCAGGCAACTCCCAGCCAGCCAACCTGAAGGAGTCAGCCATCTTGAAGCCCCTCGCCTGCACGCTCCTCGCCCTCGCCACGTTCACGTTCGTTGCGCTCTCCGCCGCCAGCTCCGCGCAGGCCGATCCGTGGAAGGCCACGTCGGAGGTCAGCTGTGAGAACAGCTCGCCCGGCGGCGGCGGGATCCGCAGCACCAAGAAGATCGAGCTGACCAAACCGATGAAGGTGTATCGGCTGTGGGGCGGCTCGGCGACCAAGCTCGGCGGGTTCTGGACCACCACGCGCTACAGCAAGTCGGATACGACGCGCGCCGCGCTCGGGATCTGCGAGGAGTGGCCGGATGGCACCAAGAGCCCACTCGATCACAGCCTCACCTGCACCGCACCGGTTGGCACGAAGATGTGCCGCGGGATGACGGAGTCGGTGAAGTGCGGCGGCGGCACGATCTACAAATCGAGCCGCAAGTACCAGTTCTTCATCCCACGATCGGAGCGCTCGAAGCTCAAGTGCTGAACCGAACCGTCACGACGATCAACCTAAAGCATCTCGAGGAGAATCACATGAAGCGTATCGCTCAGCTGATCATTGGAACGTCGGTGCTCGCTGTCTCCGTGGTCGCGTTCGCGCAGGCATCCGAGTTCCGGAAGCGGATCCAGGAGGATCTCGATTCGTGGAAGCCGGAGTTCGTTTCGAGCTGCGGCAACAGCGACCGCTTGACGTTCACGTTCGAAGGCAAGCTCGACGCCAGCCCGAGCGACACCAAGGCCGGCGACGCGTCCTCGGTCTCGACGCTGTGCAAGGCCGCGTTCGAAGGAACGGTCTACGCGTGCCGGGAGAACGAGGTCGTGAAGAAGGAGATCGGCAAGGTGACGGCGATCAGCTGCACCAAGAGTGCGGGCACGATCGGGTACCGGCTCGCGGGTGGCAAGTTGACGATCACGGTCGACCCCGCCTACAGCAAGGACAACCCAGACAGCCAGCGCGACGCCCTCGTCGCCAAGCTGCGAAAGGACCTCGACAAGTAGCGTGAGTTACTCGGGGGCGAGCTTGTCGGCGAGCGTGCGCGCCTCGGCCCATGCCCGCAGCTTCTCCTTCGCGAGCTTCGCCTTCGGCACCGGGGCGATGGGAACCTCGCCCTTCACCGCCGAACCGCCGATCGCGAACACCGCGACGCGCGGCTTCACCGCCGGCGAGGCCTCCGCCTCCTGGTCGGTCTCCGCGAGCTCGACGAGCAGCGCATAAGGCACGCCATCGGCGAGACGCCACTCGAGCTTGTCGCCGAGCCGACCATTGATGCTCGTGTCACCGGCCTTGCCGCCCGAGACGGTGACGTGGGTATCCGTCGCCGAGAAGTACACCTCGACGGCGAAGCCCTTCACGGCCGGGCAGGTCAGCAGCGGGTCCTGCCCTTCGCCACCCTTGATCTTCGTCTTGCAGGTTTTGCTCGGATACAGGCCTGTCACCTTTGTCGTCAGCTTCGGCTTGGCCATCGCCACCGAGGACACCAGGAGCAGCCCGACCACCACATGTGGGTTCATCCCCGAATGATACCGGTTCGTCCCTGTCGATGCGGCGCGAGCGAGCGCTGGACTGAGCATCGCGCCTCGCGGACGCTCCTGGAGTGAGCGATGCTGTCGCCATGATCGCCGGTTCGTGTCACTGCGGCGCGGTGCAGCTCGAGATCCCGAGTGCACCGACGCAGCTCACCTCGTGCAACTGCTCCATCTGCCGCCGCCTCGGCACCCTGTGGGCGTACTACTCGCCGGCCGAGGTGCGAATCACCGGCGCGACGACCGCCTATCGCTGGGGCGACGAAGCGCTCGCACTCCATCACTGTCCGACGTGCGGCTGCACGACGCACTGGTCACCGATCGGCGACACCGATCCGAATCGGATGGGCATCCAGATGCGCCTGTTCGCCCCGGAGCTGATCGCCAGGGTCCGCGTCCGCCGGGTCGACGGCGCCGCCGACACCTGGGCCGAGCTCACCGACTGAAGCCGACGCGACCTCTGCGCGCGCTGGCCGCCATTCGAAGCGAGCATCGTAGCGGCCACACCGCGAACGCTCGGCCCCCATCGTCCTGGCCCGCCCCGCGTGAACCAAGTACCGTCCGTGGCGATGCGCGTCCTCGCCCTGGTGTTCGTTGTCCTGACCTCCACCGCTTGCCTGCCGACCCACCGCGCGATCAGGAGCGAGCGCACGAGGCTGTGGATGGGCCCGGGGTCGCTGAAGCTGTTCTCGTGGGTGAGCACCGTCGAGCACCGCGAGACTTCGGTGCTGACCACCAGCAAGGATGACGCTGGGATCGACGAGGAGACCTCGGACACACTCGCGCGCACCGCGCTCTACGCGATCGATCCGGTGACCCATGCCGAGGTGCGGCTCGGCATGACCGACGGCGACGGCGGCGATGGCGTGTACGACGATGTCGCGCGCGGTGTGCTGTGGGTCCGCGACAGCAAGCAACGCCTATCGGGCCTCGGCGGTCCCGGCCGGCCGTTGGGCCCAGCGCATGGACGGCGCCAGGTTACCGTGATCGGGCTCGAGCCGCCGTTCGTGCTCGCCACCGTGAAAGAGCAAGGCGCGCTCGCGCTGTTCGACCTCGCGAGCGATGGACAGGTGACCCTGCCCGAGAGCGTCGCGCGTGCGGAGGTGACGGTCGACAAGGCCGTCGTCCGCTTCACGTCGCTCGAGTCGGTCGGCGACGTGGTGCGAGTCCACCAGATCGCGGTCGACTGGTCATCGGGCGCACCGCAGCGCCTGCCCGACTCGGAGTGGACGACCGCGCCGCTCGCAGCCATCGACGGCACGCGGCTGGCATTCGCGATGCTGCGCGACGGCCGCTACGTCGAAGTGGTGCGCGGCCCGAACGGCACGAGACTCCTCGTCTGGGACCTGGGGGCGGGCCCCTCCGCACGCCCTGTCGAGATCGCCCTGCCCTCACCGCCTGCCGACGCGGAGCGCCCCATGCCTCACCTCGCGGTGCTCGACGGCGATGCGGTCGTGTTCGGCGAATCGGCGGTGACCGGCGAGCGCGCGTGCTGGAGCGGCGTGACGGTGCGCGTGAACCGCGCGCTGACGGTCCCCTTGCCTGCCGCGACGTGCTTGATCGACAACCTCGCCATCGGCGGCCATCGGCTCTTGGCCACGCTGGAGGGCAACGTCGCGATCGTGGACGCCGAGGCGCAGCTCGTGGTGCTCGCCGGTGTCGACCGTGCGCTACTCGGCAAGGGCTTCGCCACCGGCCCGACGAAGCAAGTCTTCACGCGCGACGACGGGCACGATGGAGTCGCGCTCGTCGAGGTCGATCTCGTGACCGGCGCTCGAAAGGACCAACCGCTCGATCGCATCAAGCCCCACGATCGCCTGATCGCACTAAACGACGGAGGCGCGCGGTTCGTGCGTGGGACCGATACGCTCTTGACGGTTCCACTCGCCACTCCATCGACACCGACGACGCTCGTGCTCGCCGCCCCGGTGCTGACGCGCGCCGACCGCATCCCGCGCGACCGCACCGAGTTCTGGATCGGTGGCGGTGGCGGCGGAGGCACTCAAGGCACCGGTGTCGCGCGCCTCGGCCTCGAGATCGCACACTGGGTCAATGATCGCTGGACGATGGTGGGGCGCGCCAACGTGCGATTGGAATCCAAGGGAGGAATGACGGACCCGCAGTACGTCGACGCCGGCGGCTCGTTCGGCTACGCCTGGCACCGGTTGCCTCGACTGTGGAGCATCGGGTTCGAGGCCGATCTCGGCGCGAACTTCGCGGGCAGGTATGTCGGCAAGGAGCGCACCGACGCCGGATTCGCGCCGTCGGCGGAGGTCCATCTCGGCGCGCAGGGGCAGATCTTCGGGATCGACCTGTGCGCGCTGATGCCCTCGATGATCGACCTCGACCGCGGCGTGGTGTTCCTCTTGAACGCAAAGTTCGGGTTCACCGAGAACCTGCACTGACCGTGAGCTCGAGCCTCCACGTGAACAGGAACGTGTCCTCGACCGCGCCGCAGACGGTCGAGTAGATTCCCCGCGTGGACGGCGCCCTCGAAGCCTGCCTGCCGCTGCGCGGCCCCACGACGACGATCGCGAAGATCGCGGCCGGGCTGTCCGGTGCGGGCGTCTATCGTGTCGAGGCGGCCGGGCACGCTCAGCGCGCGCACGCCCGAGGGCCAGTGGGCATTCGGCCAGGCGCTGCTCAGGGCGAGCGCGCTGCTGTAGAGCACGATCGGCGGCTGGCGATCCCGCGACCGTCCACGAGTCCGGCGGACGCAGCCTCAGGCAGGGAATGGCGCGCGCGCCGACGAGCGACCGTGCGAAATCTTGGCGGTGGGCGAATCCGCACGTCCCGTCGTCGTGGGGGCGCCCTCACGGACCCATCCGTCGCCGCCGAGCGATGGCGCGAAAACTGCAACCGTCGTTCGCACATGATCACGAGCTCGGCGGCTGGAAGCTGCATTCGGTGACCGTCGTGGGGTGGCTCGACCGGATCATCGGATGGTTGAAGTGGCCGGTCGCCTTCGTGAGCCTCGTGTTCTTGCCGGGCGTGGTCTACGCACTTGGCTTCGTACTCCGGGATCTCGTGCCTCGACCGGGTGCGCTCATCCCATTGCTCGCAGGAGCTACCGCGTTCGTGGCCCTCTGGCTCATCGTGCTGCGACCGAAGACCTCGCGCCATCCGGTGGTCACGTGCGAGCACGAGCTGACCCACGCCTTGTTCGCGCTGATCTCGGGGCACCGCGTCACCGGGCTACGTGCTTCGCTCCGAGGAGGTGGTCACGTCGGCTACGCGGGGCGAGGAACCTGGCTGATCGCCCTCGCCCCGTTCGTCGTGCCGCTGTTCGCGTTGGTCGTGATGGTGCTCGCCCACTGGGTGCATCACCCGCAGGTGATCTCTGCACTGCTCGGGTTCACGCTCGCGTGGAATGTGATCGCCAACTGGTCCAGCACGCACCGTCATCACGGAGACCACCGCGAAGCGGGTGGCGTCTTCTCGTTCCTGTTCGTCACCGCCGCCAACCTGCTGGTGCTCGGCCTCGCGCTCAACTATGCGACCCAGGCGCACTCGCTCACCGGCCACCTGACGCACGTCCGCGGCCCGACCACGGCGTTCTTCCGCTGGCTCGTGAATCTGATCGCGCCGGGTGGCTGACCTCGATGAAGCCTACGCTCGTGACGAGCGAGCGCGACGTCGCCGAGGTGGTCTGGCGCGCCGCCAATGACTCGACGGGCACGCTTCGCTCCCCCGCCGGTCCCGACGCGGTCGCGCTGTCCCACGGTCAGTGATGCCCGCCGAGCGACCGTCCTCGAGTGCACCGAGCTATCCTCTCGTGGTCCCTCTGAGGTATGCATCAGACCGTGCCGCTCGACACCCGAGGCCTGACGCTCGTGATCACGGACAAGCCCGACGTCGAGCGCGACGCGGTCGCTGACGCTTGGACCGCCGCTGGCGGCGAGGTGCTTCGACTCGGGCGGTTCTGGGATCCGCCCGCGCTCGATCCGAAGCGTGTGCGCGTGTACGGGGCCGACAGCTACTGCCAGGTCCTCGCCCAGAAGCTGGGCCTGGTGCTGGTCTCCCCGCCCGATGACCTGCTCCTCCATCTCGCACCGGCCCTCACCAAGCGCGCCCTGCGAGGCGCCACGCTCGCGGACGCGGAAACTCTTACGTTCCCAACGTTCATCAAGACCTTCGTCCCGAAGCTGATCCGTTCACGGGTCTACGAGTCCGCCGCAGATCTGGCAGCCGAGGCGCACGGACTCGAAGCGGACACCGCGCTGCTGGTCTCGGAGATCGTTGCGTTCGTCGCCGAAGCCCGCAGCTGGCTGCTCGGCGACGAGGTCCTCTCGATCGCGTGCTACGAGGGCGATGTCGACCTCGCTCTCGCGCGAGAACTCGCCGCGGAGATCGGTCGCGACCCGGCGATCACATCACCGTGCGTGGTCGACCTCGGGCTCACGGATGACCGCGGATGGATCGCGATCGAAGCGAACGCCGCCTGGGGTGCGGGGCTCAACAGCTGCGACCCCGTCGCGGCTGCCCGATGCATCATGATGGCGACCCGCACCTGAGCGGGGTCGAACGCGACACCGCGAAACCCGCAACGGAGTGCGGTAGAACCGCGGGATGCGCGT
>JAYVRN010000503.1:0-4735 GCA_043776275.1 Myxococcales bacterium
CGCCGGGGCGGATCGCCTGCACGGAGCCGAGGCTGTCGCGGTGGATCACCTCGCCTTCGAACAGGTACGTCACCGTGGCGAGCGCGATGTGCGGATGCGGGGGCACGTCCGTGTGCTGCCCGGGGCGGAGCGCGACCGGGCCCATCTCGTCGAAGAACAGGAACGGCCCGACCGAGCGGTGCTTCGCGAACGGGAGCACCCGCGCGACGACCAGGTCGCCGACGTCGCGTGCGCGCGGCTCGATCACGAGCTCGAGATCTTCGTGCAGCTCACCCATCGACGAGGATCGTGGCATCCAGCCGCGCGGCCACCGCGAGCGCCCGCAGGAACGCCGCGAGCTGCTCGATATCCGGATCGGTCTCGGAGGGGACGTTCGCGGCGGCGAGCGCCTGTTGCTTGCCCTCGGTGTCCTTCAGCAGGAACACGCTCGTGTCGTGCGGGATCACGCCGAGGAACAGCGCGAGCATCAGCGAGTGTGTCGGGGTCAGGTTCCCGACCATGAACATCATCTGGAACAGCTGATCACTCGAGACCTCGAGGGTGCCCTCGTCGGCCTCCCAGCGGACCCCATACGCGACCCGGCTCTCGAAGTACGTGGTGCCCGACGCGCGGAGCTTGGCGGTGGGGGCGCCGTCCCAGGCGAACTCGCCGAGGCCGCGCACGAGCAGGGCGCCGGCGGTGTTGTCGAGCTTCGGCGGGAGGCGGGCGAGGAGCCACTGCTCGACGTGCTCCGGAATCGGGTACCGGATCCGGCGGTGACACGCGAACTCGCGCGTGAGCCCGGCAGGGCAGGTGCTGCAGTGGTGGGCGACGTCGTCGAGCGGGCGCGCCTCGTTCATCAGATCCTGCAGCGTGACGCCCCGGGCGGAGTCTCCGTCGGGCTTGCGCATCGTGAGCTGGATCTCGATCTCGGTGGGAGGCCGCTGCTCGCCATCCTCGCGCATGTGGGCGAGGGCAGAGCGGGCCAGGATCCGGGTCCGGTTGAGCTCCACGAGGCGGCCGACGCCGAGCTGCTTCTGCGGCTCGCAGCCAATCGCCAGCACGTAGTCGATCGCCATGAGCCATGTTAACCCACCCGTCCGACGGCTTGTTTCTCTCTGGCCACGCGGGTAGAACAGCCGGCACGCACCCGTAGCTCAGCTGGATAGAGCGTTGGCCTCCGAAGCCAAAGGTCACAGGTTCGAATCTTGTCGGGTGCACTGCTGACCGTATGCCGAAGACCCTCGCAGAGATCGCGATCGAGGCCGGACTGGTCAACAAGGCCACCGCGGCCAGGGCGGGGAAGCTCGCCGAGGAGCGCAAGGAGCCGCTGATCGTCACGTTGATCAAGGAGCTCGGCGTCGACGAGGTCGCCCTGCTCGCGGCGTTCCGCAAGCAGACCCGGGTGCCCCTCGTCGATCCGAAGGACATCCACATCGATCCGGATGCGCTCCGCCAGGTCCCCAAGGATCTGTGCGCCCGGCTCCGGGTGCTCCCGCTCGCCCTGACCACCGACGCCGGCACCAAGGTGCTGCGCGTGGCGATGGCCGATCCCACGGACACCACGGCGATCGCCGAGCTGGAGGCGGTCACGAACTGCGAGATCGACATCGTCGCCCTCCCGCTCTCGGCGATCGACGAGCTGGTCGCCAAGGGCTATCGGTCGATCACCACGGCCGTCGTGGGCCGCCCGACCGGCGGCTCGATGTTCATCACGTCAAAGGGCAAGATCGGGTCGATTGAGCCCGAGTCCGAGGTCTCGGTCACCGCCCAGATCCCGATCTCCGCGTTGCAACAGGCAGTTGGGACCGATGACCTGGAGGCCCGGCTGACCGCCCTGGTCGCCGTCCTGACCGCGAAGGGCCTGATCACCGAGGCCGAGCTGTCGGAGGCCCTCAAGCGGGGCCGAAACCCGTCGAGCGGGACGACCTGAAAGCGTAGAGGTTGCACGGGCCTCGCCCCGGAGGGTGGGCTATCATCTGGGCAGGTCGTCCGTCGCCCCGGCCTATGCCCGCACATGACATGACTGCCCAGGTTAGCTGTTCGAGTTGCAATCACGGGTACGCCGAGACGGCGTTGTTCTGCCCGAACTGCGGCCGCCCCAAGGTCCGACCGACCACGGGAGATGCCCTCGTCGGCAAGCTGCTCGGCGAGCGGTTCCAGGTGCAGGCGCTCCTCGGCCAGGGTGCCTCCGGCACGATCTATCGCGCGGAGCACATCACGCTCCGCCGCCGCGTGGCGATCAAGGTCCTGCACGCCGAGCTCTCGCGCGATGACCTCGCCGTGGAGCGGTTCCGGCGCGAGGCCACCACCGTCGCCGACATCGACAACGAGCACATCGTCGAGATCCACGATTTCGGTCGCACGCCCGATGGCCGGCTCTACCTCGCGATGGAGCTGCTCGAGGGCGAGACCCTCGACACCGTCCTCGCGCGCGAGAAGCAGCTGTCCGTCGAGCGCGCCGCCGATGTGCTGATCCAGGTCGGCGAGGCGCTGATGGAGGCCCACGCGATCGGCTACGTCCATCGCGATCTGCGCCCGCGCAACATCTACCTGACCACGCGTCGCGCGAAGACCAACTTCGTCAAGCTCCTCGATTTCGGCCTCGCCAAGCTCGTCGACACCGACGCGCCGGTCGCCGCCGCGGCCAACGCCACCAACCTCGGCATGACGTTCGGCGATCCGCGCTACATGTCGCCCGAGCAGGCCCGCGGTGATCGCATCGATCGCCGCGCCGATATCTATCAGCTCGGCTGCGTGGCCTACGAGATCCTCACGGGCGCCCCGCCGTTCTCGGGTACGCGCGTGTTCGACATCCTCACCAAGCAGGTCACCGAGAGCCCCGCACCGCTCCCCACGCGCCGCCCGGGCGTGCCGCTGTGGATGGAGGCCGCGGTCACCAAGATGCTCGCGAAGGATCCGGAGAACCGGTTCGCCACGACGTCTCGCATGGTCGAGGCGCTGCGCCGCGGTCTCGATACCGGCGAGGTGATGGAGGATGCGATCGCGCGCCGCCGCGAGAGCGTGCCGCCGGCCTCCGTGTCGCGCGTGATGCAGCGCATGGGGATCTCCGCCGATGGCCTGCCCGCGATGCCCGCGCCCGCGCCCGTCGCGGCAGTGCCCGTCGTCGTCGAGGAGCCCGCCGTCCGTCGCACCGGGACCCCAAAGGTCGGCGTGCCGATCGTCGCCGGGCCGATCCCCGAGCCCGTCGTGCAGCCGCCCGTGGTCGGCACGATCGAGGCGCCCACCCGCGCGCGCCGTCCCTCGGTTCAACCCGACGACAACAACGTCTCGCAGGTCTGGTACGACGAGGGCGAAGATCTCGCGGCCTCCCGCGCCGGCGGCTCGCGCAGCCGCTCCGACAGCATGGGTGACTCGCTCTACGACGAGGATGCGCCACCGCAGGGTCGCCGCTGGGGGCTGATCATCGGCGTCCTCGGCTTCCTCCTCGTCGGCGGCACCGTGGCCTTCGCCCTCTCGCGCGGCGGTAGCAGGTCCACGTCATCGGACGGCAGCGGGAGCGATCTCGCCGCGGGCATCACGGCCGATGCCGCACCGAGCACGATCGTCGGCGATGACGCCGGCGTCCCCGATGGCGGCGTGATGGTCGCGGCCAAGCCGACCACGCGCCCGTCGAGCGGGAACCCGAGCACCGGCCCCCGGACGCAGCCCGTGCGCGACACCGGCGGTCCCCGTCGCCCGGGCGGCCCGGATCTTGGCGGCTTCGCACCGCCCGGCACCGTCAACGACAACACCGGGTTCCTCCCGCCCGGCACGCCGGTCAACACCAACCCGACCCCGCCCGTCACCAACGTCTATGTGCCGCCCCCCGCGCCCCCGATCAAGCCCGTCGGCGTGAGCGGCACCGATGTCCCCGAAGATCCGTACGGCACCGGCACGCCCACCGTGGACACGCCGCCCCCCGACGGCGCCTCGGGCGACACCAAGGCCGTGTTCTTCGCGAACCTCGGCACCTCGCAGCTGTTGAACGGCGACACCGCGGGCGCCGCTGCAAACTTCAAGAAGGCGCTCGAGCTCGACGCGAAGAGCGTCCCGGCGATGCTCGGCATGGGCGAGATCGCGCTGCGCCAGGGCCTGTTCGGCGATGCGATCGCACACCTCAAGAAGGCCGCGCGGTTCGCGCCGCGCAACGCCAAGGTGTTCGTCCTCCTCGGCGAGGCGTACCTCAACAGCGGCAACAGCAGCGAGGCGGCGAACAACTTCAAGAAGGCGCTGCAGCTCGATCCGGACAACTCGCGCGCGCGCGACGGCTACAACGAAGCGTCCTCGCGCGTCCCACCGCCCGAGGAGTAGCGGCCGGGCCGCGTGCTCCGGCTCGTCAAGCGACGCGATCTCAATACGACCATGGCGCAACCTCCATTCGCCAAGTGAAGCCGACCTCAACGGTGAGGCGGTAGTACTCGTTCGGCTACTGCAGCGGCCAGGAGCCGCGGGAGCGGAGTTTGGGCAGAGCGTGCCCAGGCTACTTCGAGAGGAGCTCGGTGCCCGCGACCTCGTACAGCGACGTCAACGTCGAGAGCATCTGCCGAAGGTCGTCCATCCTAGGAGTGGGGCTGAAGCTGTAGCGAAACGCCGTGGCGTACGCGGAGAGTGGCTCGAGCGGGCGGAATCTGTCACGCCATGGATCTCCGGCGGGCAGGGGGCGTGGCTCACCAACCGGACGGCCGTCGATGAGGATCACGAGGTCGTGGTCCCTGGTGTTGAGCAAGCCGCGATGCAGCCGCACGGCGCCGAG
>JAYVRN010000504.1:0-17345 GCA_043776275.1 Myxococcales bacterium
TAGCCGATCTGCTGCTCCCAGCGGAGACCCGCGTTGAGCGTCAGGTTCGGCTTGATCTGCCAGGTGTCCTGGAGGAACGCGCCGATGTTGCGGTTCGAGGTGTCCGCGTCGAGCTGATCGGCCCGCTCGCAGATCGCCTGGTCGTTCGCGCACAGCGACTGACCCTGCGCGAGCGTCACGGCCGAGGGGTCCATCGCCTCATCGGAGGTCAGGTTCCGCGCGAACTTGAAGAACTCGCGGAGCTGCCAGCGGCCCGGTGCACCGGCCGCCGTGTTCGCCGAGCGGCGGTACCGCGCGCCACCAGAGTACCGGCTGTTCGCGTTGTAGCCCGCGAGTTCGACATCGAGGCCCGCCTTGAACACGTGGAAGCCCGTCGGACCGAGCTTCTGTCGGTGCGTGATCGAGAGCGCCGCGGAGGTCCGGTCATTGACCTTCTTCTCGAGGAGCGAGAGGCCCTGCTCGGTGTACGCGGTGACCGGACAGTTCCGGATCATCGGGTACGGATCGTTGGGGCTGGTGTCGTCACACGAGGAGATCTGCGAGCCCTCGAGATCGGAGAAGTCGTTGAGCGAGCGCTCGTAGTTGTAGAAGATCGTCGGGACGTTCTGCGCCGAGTTGAACGGCTTCTCCGTGGTGAACCCACGGTGATAGCCGAGCACCGCGTCGAGCTGGGTGGCGCCCTTGTTGAACTTCGACGTCCACTTGCCGGCGACGTCGTACGCGCCGTCATCGTACTTCCAGCGGGTCTGGCCCGGGTTGCGCGTGATCGTGAACACGTCCTGCGCCGAGCGCGGGTTACCGAAGAACGAGACCTGGAACTGGTTGTTCTGGTTGACCGCGCCGTTGACCTTCGCCGTGAAGAAGTAGGTCTTGAAGTCCAGCGGGATCTCGCTCGACGCGACCTGCTTGTGGACGGTGAAGCCGGTGTTCGGGTCGATGTCCGGCACGCCGTCGCCGTTGTCATCGATCTGGGTCTGGACGAGCCGCTGCAGCGTGCTGTGGGAGATCGACGGGTTGAACCCGACGTGGAACCACAGCTTGTCCTTGATGATCGGACCACCGAGCTCGGCGCCGACGTCGTAGCGGTAGTCGAGGTTGGTCTGGCTGTCGATCGAGCCGCCTTCGCGCTGGATCGTCTTGGCCTCCGAGATCAGCGCGCCCGGCTGGACATACGAGAACACCGAGCCGCGGAACTCGTTGGAGCCCTGCTTGGTCACGACGTTGACGATGCCGCCCGTGGCGCGACCGTACTCGGCGTTGTAGCCGCCGGTGATGACCTCGGTCTCCGAGATGAACTCGTTGGGGAGGTTCGAGGCGATGCCACCGAAGCCGGTGTCCGTCGTGTTGATGCCTTCGACGATGTACGTGTTCTCACCCGACGTCGCGCCGGCGAACGAGATGCCGTAGGCGTCGTTCTGCGCACCGGCCGCCTGGCCGACGACGGCGCCGAACGTGCGGCCCGTCGGGATGTTGCGCGTGTAGTCGTCGCCGATCGTCATGCCAGTCTTGGTCGAGCCCTGATCGACGATCGGAGCCGTGCCCTTGATCTCGATGACCTCGCCCTTGGGCTTGCCGGTCGACGCCGCGGAATCGACGGTGACGTTGACGACGGCTTCCTTGCCGATCTGGATGACGACGTTGCCACGCGAGAACGTGGCGTCGTTGTAATACACCGTGAGGACGTAGTTGCCGGGGGGCAACGAGGTGATGAAGTACTGGCCCCCATCCTCGGTGATGACGACCTGCTCGCCCTGGAGGGACGGTGAGGTCGCGACGACGGTCGCGCCGACGGCGGCCTCGCCAGTGGCCTTGTCGCGGATCGCTCCACGCAGGCTACCGACGGTGGCGCCCTGGGCGTACGCCACGGGCTGCTCGACGAGCGAACCACCCCCAAACAGGAGCGCCGCTGCCATGACTGACTTGATGACGTTGTTCATGGTCATGCTCCTAGAGGCAGACGATGGGGGTGGTCGGGGTGGCGTTCTTCACGGTGAAGTGGATCACCTTCGCCGTCGGGGTGAAGTTGCCGGCCGGCGTGCCAGCGTCGCTGATCATCGCGGTGCCAAGCAGCGTGAAGGTGTAGTCACCGGGGGCGAGATTGCCGGCGATCTTCAGCGCGCAGCTCGTGCCCGACTGGCCGCAGCCAGTTGACGAGGTAGGGGTGACCGTCAGCGCGGGGTGCGCCGGGGTCAACGTATAGTCCGTCCCCTCGGTGATGGTCGAGCCGAGCATCGCCTGGTTGAACGTCAGCGTGACGCCGACGCTCGACGTCGGGGTCGCCTTGAGCACGGTCGCGGCGTCCGCGGGGGAGGTCGAGACGGTGATCGCCGGCTGGGTCTTGAACTTGATGACCTTGTCGGCGGCCTGCGTGATCTCCACGCCGTAGGCGTCGGAGATCTTGGCGCCGGCCTTCAGCGTGAACGTGTACTCGGTGTCCATCGAGTAGAAGCCGCGGAGGATCGCATTGCCACCCGTGGAGCTCGTGAACAGGGCGCCGGTCACCTGCGGTGCTGGCGTGATCGTGTAGTCCGCGGCGGTGAGGCTCGTCAGATCGACCACGTTGTTGAGGTCGAGCTCGGGCTTGCGCAGCGCGGTCACCAGATCGCCGGTTCCCGGGAGCGTCTTCGACAGCGCGAACGGCTTGGTCTTGTAGTGGACGAGCGTGAGGTCAGCCACCGAGGGAGCCGGCAACGTGGTCTCGACGCCGCAGCGATCCTTGATCTTGTGGCCCGCGAGGAACGAGAACGCGTACGACTTGTCGACCTGCACCGGGTTGTTGGGACCGAACCCGTACTCGGTGGGGGTGAAGCCGTACGGCGCAAGCGAATAGGCGTAGAAGCCGCCCGCGTCACAGGTATCGCCGGCGGTCGGGCAATCCGAGCCGTTCTTCTGGACTTCACACGGCTCGCCATTGGTGCTGCACGAGCCGATGTCCGGGGTGAACCCGAACTCGCACTCGTCCGCCCCTGCACCGTCGTCGCAGAACGAGGCCTCGTCCGGTGCGGTGTTGAACTGGACGTAGAAGTTGTCGCTGTAGATCTGGAGCGCATCGATCGGCGCCGTGCCATTCGGGTCATCCGGCGGGTCGATCGCGATCACCTGGATCGGAGCGATCTTGAAGGTGAAGGGCGTCCGCTGATCGGCCGGGACCTTGTTGCCGCTCTTGTCGACGACGTTGTCGTTGATCGTCACGCGGCAGGTCTTGTTGGTCGCGACCGACTTCGGCTCGAGGGGCTTGATCACGAGCGACGGGCCGAGGGGCCACGTCACGTTGTTGCCCGACGGCGAATAGTAGCCGTCGTACTCGACCTCGACGAAGCCGCCACCGACGCTCTCGCACTCGAGCTTGACGGGGTGGGTGTTCGCGATCGACCCCTCGAACACATCCGTGCCCATCCCGGTCTCCGGGTCCTTGATCTCGGTCAGCTCCTCGATGCTCGGATCGAGCAGCTCGTCGAACACGATCCGGACGTACCAGCCGTCGGGATAGGCATTCGTGACCTCGTCGGCGCCCTTGGACAGATCCGCGGGACAGATGTCGCGCGCGGTCGCGTCCGGAAGGCCCACGCGCTGCGGGCGCTTCTCGTCGTTCGGCTTGCAGTACGTTGCCTGCTCCACCACCTGACCCGCGGCATCGTTCATCACGAGGACGGTCAGAACAACCGGATCACCGTCTGGTCGAAGATTGGTGTTCTGCGTCGGGTCGGTACACGCCCCCAGCGCAAGAACACTGGCTGCGGCGGCAAGGGCGATCCCCTGCGATCGCCCACGAGTGGAATCGACGAACATATTATTGAGCCTCCCCTAAGAGTTCGGTTCGCTGCCACGCCCGGTCGCACAACCCTGCAATGGCGCGAAAGTAATCGCCCATCCCTGTGACAAACGCAAGCGGAGCACCTCACGCCATCGTCACCTCAGCTGACGGGTGTGATGCACAACGCAAAACAAAGAAGGCCAGGTGAGCACCAACGCTCACCTGACCTTGTGTCCAGTCAGACCACCGTGAGGAATGCGGTTCAGGCGTTGGGACGCTTGCCGCTGCCGTTCCCGTTCGTGGGTGCGACACCTGGCGCAGCGACGGGGGTGCGCGATCCGACCGCACCGGCTGCACCACTCGCTCCGGCCGCAGCCGCAGTGTCCGACGGACGGACCGCCTTCTTGTTCTCGTCGGAGAGCTCGGCGCCCGTCGGGGTCGGGGGCTCGATCACATCGATCCCGATCCGCCGCACATTGAAGTGCGCGAGGACCTTGGCCTCGATCGCATTGTAGACCTCGGGGTGATCGACCAGGAACTGCTTCGAGTTCTCACGGCCCTGCCCGATCCGCTCGCCGTTGAACGAGAACCAGGCGCCACTCTTGTCGACGATGTTCGACTCGGAGGCGAGATCGACCAGGTCGCCTTCGCGAGAGATCCCCTGGCCGTACAGGATGTCGAACTCGACCTCCTTGAACGGCGGCGCCATCTTGTTCTTCACGACCTTCACGCGCGTGCGGTTGCCGATCACGTCCTCCTCCTTCTTGATCGCGCCGATGCGGCGGATGTCGAGGCGGACCGACGAATAGAACTTCAGCGCGTTGCCGCCCGTGGTGGTCTCCGGCGAGCCGAACATCACGCCGATCTTCATGCGGATCTGGTTGATGAAGATCACCATCGTGCGCGAGCGCGAGATCGCGCCCGTCAGCTTGCGCAGCGCCTGGCTCATCAGGCGAGCCTGGAGGCCGACGTGGGCATCGCCCATCTCGCCCTCGAGCTCGGCCTTGGGCGTGAGCGCCGCGACGGAGTCGATCACGATCACGTCGATCGCATTGGAGCGGACGAGCATGTCCGCGATCTCGAGCGCCTGCTCGCCGCAGTCCGGCTGGCTGACCAGGAGCTCCTCGGTCTTGACGCCGAGCTTCTTGGCATAGCTGACATCGAGCGCGTGCTCGGCATCGATGAACGCGCACACGCCACCGCGCTTCTGCGCCTCGGCGACGACGTGCAGGGTGAGCGTGGTCTTACCGCTCGACTCCGGTCCATAGATCTCGACGATGCGACCGCGCGGCAAGCCGCCGATCCCGAGCGCGATGTCGAGACCGAGCGAGCCGGTCGGGACGACATGGACCTCGCGATCGATCGGATCCTTGCCGAGGCGCATGATCGCGCCCTTGCCGAACTGCTTGTCGATGGCGCCGAGCGCGAGCTCGATCGCCTTGTCACGGGACTGATTCCCGGCCGCGGTGGTTCCCGAGGTCTGGATCAGTGAGTTGGTCGAGCTCTCCTTCGTGGCCATCGTGTCTCCCTTTTGCTTTCCGGCAGTGGTCTGGAGGTCAGTGCGGGCCTTGTCCCCGAGGCCACCCGTCATCGGTGTCGTCATTGGTGGCCTCTGGCTCGCTTGACTCAGGTTGTGCGCCCAGATCTAGCGCCCTGGTCTGACGTTCAGCGTCCGTTTGAGGCGATTTGAAGTCGATTCGCGAAATTTCCTTGTAGACAGAAGATACTGATTTCGCTTCGCTTTCATACAGAGTTACCGCCTCGATCCGGGTATCACCGAACATCTGTTCAGCTACCGGTAACACGACGTCTTTGACCGCGCGAGTTTCGCGCAACCGAGCGAGGGTCACGTGCGCGTGAAACGGGCGGGTCTCCGCCGCGTAGCCAATCCCGACCATCGCCAGCTCGACCGCCCGCGCGAGCGCCGCGAGTGCACCGGTCGGCTCGTCGACGCCCGCCCACAGGACATTCGCCTTGTCGAGCGCGTCGAACGCTCCGACCTTCGCCGTCTTGAACGTGAACCTGGGCGCGCCAACCACCGCGCGGCCGAGCGCATCGATCACGGCCTCCACGGCCGTGGTCCGCGTCCAGCCGAGGAACTTGAGCGTCACGTGATAGCTCGCGGGCGGCACCCAGCGAAGGTCGAGCCCACCATCGCGCGCGCGCTTCGCCACGGTGTCGACGGCGCGCGCCAGCACGTTGGCAGTCGCGAGCGAGACCCGGAGGCCGACGAACAGCCGCTTCCCAGCCTCGTCGGGCGTCGTCACGACAGGGCCTCGTCGACGAGCCGGAGCGCCCACCACGACGACAGGAGCCGGACTTGATCGCGCGCTCCGGGCCATGCCAGCTGCTTGGTCTTCATCTCGTCCTTCGGGCCGCACAGGGCCACCCACACCGTACCGACCGGCTTGTCCGGCGTCCCACCATCGGGACCGGCGATGCCACTGACCGCCACCGCATAGTCGACGCCGAACCGCTCGCGCGCCCCCGCCGCCAGCTCCCGCACCACCTCCTCGCTCACCGCCCCGTGGGCCACGATCGTCGCCGGATTGACCCCGAGCTGGCGGACCTTCTCCTCGTTCGAATAGACGATGGCCCCGCCCCGGAAGGCACGCGAGCTGCCCGGTAGCCGGGTCAGGAGCTCGCCGATCATCCCGCCCGTGCACGACTCCGCGGTGGCGATCGTCTTGCCGCGCTCGATGAGCTGCCGGGTCACCTTCTCGACCAGGGTCTCGATCTCGCCGATCCCATAGATGATACCGGCCAGGCGTTCCCGGACCTGCTCGTCGAGCGCCGCGAGCCGCGCGTCCGCGGCGGCCTGGTCCGGGTCGCGCACGACGAGCTTGACCAGGGTCTCGGGGAACTTCACCTGATAGTGGATCGAGGCGCCCACGACCCCATCGACGAGCCCCCGACAGGCCTGCGAGATCTGCGACTCGCCGCGCCCGAAGGCGCGGTAGATCCGCCGGGCGATCCGCTCGACGTGTCCGGTGGCCTCGCGGAGCTCGCGGAGCCGGGTGATCAGGCCGCCCTCAAGGATGCTGGCGATCTCGCGGGGGAACCCGGGGAGGCAGATCACGGGGATCCCGTGGAGCCCGATCTCGAAGCCCGGGGCCAGCCCAGCCGCGTTGGGGTGCACCCGGGCCCCCGCCGGGATCCGGACCTGGCGGAGCTGGATCGGGGCCACCGGGGCCCCTGTCCGCCCGAACCAGGCCTCCATCCGGGCGCGGGCGGGCTCATCAATGACCGGCTCCACCCCCGCCAGCCGCGACACCAGGTCGACGGTCAGGTCGTCCTCGGTCGGTCCCAGCCCCCCCGAGCACACCACCAGATCGGCCCGGGTGGCCGCCAGGGTCAGCGCAGCGACGATATCGGCCTCATCGTCGTTGCAGCTGGTCATCCAGCGGGTGGTGATATCGAGGTCCCAGAGGCGTGCCGCGAGGGACGAGGAGTTCGAATTTACGATCTCCCCGCGGCACAGCTCATCCCCGATCGTCAAGATCTCGGCGCGCATGCGCGCGACAACATAGCGCAAACAGATGGCCGCGCGGTTGACGCACCACACACCCACTGCCTATGATTTCCCTGCAACGCGGAATGTGGGTTCCGCGGACCGTCTCCCCTACTGGGCCTCATGAAGATCCGCTACGCCGCCAAGACTGACGTGGGCATGAAGCGGACGCACAACGAGGATTATTTCTCGTTGATCGAGGACGAGCAGCTGTTCCTCGTCGCCGATGGCATGGGTGGTCACGCCTCCGGTGAGGTCGCATCCAAGATGGCCGCCGAGACGATCGGCGAGTTCTATCAGCGGACCCGCGAGGACGAGGACGCGACCTGGCCCTACAAGATGGACCGCTCGCTGTCCTACATCGAGAACCGCCTGGTCTGCTCGGTGAAGCTCGCCAACCTCCGCATCTTCGAGACCTCCAACCGGGACCTTCGCTACAAGGGTATGGGCACCACGCTCGTCGCGACCCTGGTCTCCGGCGACAAGATCTATGTCGGCCACGTCGGCGACTCGCGCGTGTATCGGGTTCGCGATGGCGGGATCGCGCAGCTCACGCGCGACCACTCGCTGCTCGAGGACTACAAGGAAGCGAAGCCGGACATGACCGAGGAGGAAGAACGGAACTTCCCCCACAAGAACGTGATCACGCGCGCCCTCGGCATGCGCGAGACCGTCCAGGTCGATATCCGCAGCCACCAGATCAAGAGCGGCGACGTCTACATCCTGTGCTCCGATGGACTCTCGGGCATGGTCGTCGACGAGCAGATCGGCCAGATCGCGTCGAACGCGAAGAGCCTCGAGCGCGCGGTCGCCGAGCTGGTCGATGCAGCGAACCGCAACGGCGGCACCGACAACGTCACGACGCTGCTCTTGCAGTGTCTCGCGGCGTGATCCCAACGTCGCCAAGGAGGCACGTATGAAGTACCGGGTCGAATCCGGGAAGCTGACCGTCCAGGCGCGGTCCAAGCTCCACGACACCACCACCGTGTGGACCAAGGTCTCCGGTGACGTCGAGGCGGATGCCAGTGCCATCGAGTCTGCCCGTGCAACCTTCACGGTCGACATGACGTCCTTTGATGCAGGCGACTGGCTCAAGAACCGGAAGCTCAAGAAGGACTTCGACATGGACGCCCACCCCACGGCGACGTTCGAGCTGCGCGCCGTCAAGGACGTGGTTCGCGACGGGACCAAGTTCACCGCCACCGCCGAGGGCGTGCTGCGGTGGCGCGGGAAACAGGTCGTGCTGACCCTCGCCGGGCGTGGCACGCTCGATGATGTGCGGGTCGAAGCCTCGGCTGCCTTCGAGCTCGACATCAAGCAGCTCGGTCTCGCGGCGCCCCGGTTCCTGATGATCAAGATGGAGGACGAGGTCTCGGTCGAGGTCTCGGTCCGCGGCGCGGTGCTGGCGTGAAGCGCGCGATCCAGATCTCCGCAGCGCTCGCGGTGATCGGGATGATCAGCTGGGCCGCCATCGTCGTCGGCTGCAATGACAAGAAGGCGGAGTTCAACGGCGTCGGCAAGTGGCGGTTCGGCCACACGACCCTCAAGGCGGCCAAGGAGGGCATCTGCCAGCCCACCGATCTCAACGATGGCCGCAAGGGCACGTGGTGCTTCGCGCAGACGCCGTTCAAGATCGGCAAGCGGGTCGCCGATGTCGATCTGTACTTCCTCGGCACGGATCCCGACGCCAGGCTGATCGAGATCCAGCTCAAGGTCCGCGGCTGTGTCGAGGACGAGCTCGATCAATGGATGCGCACCGGGTTCGGGCCACCGCTCGAGACCCGGGCGACCCGCGGCTACTGGAAGAACTCGTTCCTGTGGGCCGCCGCGCTGATGCCGAGCGAGCCCGGGCGGTGCCTCGTGCACTTCCTCCCGCTGTCCGAGAACGCCGAGATCGAGCGGATCAAGCTCAAGTAGACCACGGCACTCGCAAGCCCCACGCACGTGGGGCGCGCCGCACCGCGTATGCGTTGCGGCGGACTAGTCGACTGCGCCGGCCTTGACCGTCGGTGCGCGCTGGAACTTGTCGAGGACCGCGGCGTCGTCCTCCACGGTCTGCACCGCTCGGTTGATCTCCTCGACGAGGCCGCGCTTGTGGCGATAGTCGACGCGCGGCTGATACTTCATCCCGTCGAGCGAGGTGAACGAGCGCACGAACTCGCCGTGCTGCTGCATGCGGCGTTCGCGGATCGCCTCGATGTCGAGGCCGTCCTTCAGGATGTACGGGGTCAGCAGGATCACGAGGTTCGACTTCCGCTTCTGCTTGAGGCTGTGCCGGAACAGGCGACCGAGCAGCGGGATGTCGCCGAGGATCGGGATCTGCGTGTGCACCACGTATTCTTTTTGCGACAGCATCCCGCCGATCACCACGGTCTGCTGATCGTGGACGACGACACGGGTGTGGAGCGTGCGCGTGTTCCAGGTCGGCCCGAGGTCGCCGCCGGTGTCACCGAGATCCTTCGCATCGTGCTCGATCTCGAGGAGCACGGTGCCGTCCTCGGAGATGTGCGGCTTGATGTCGAGCTTGAGCTCGAGATCCATGCGGTCGATGTTGACGGTGGTGGAGCCCGCCTGGGACGTGCCGGCGAGCCCGCCATAGGTCAGCCCGCGCTTGTACGGGATGTTCGTGCCGATCTTGTAGCTGGTGACCTCGTTGTCCACCGCGAGCATGCTCGGCTCTGCGAGTACGTTGCTGTTGGTCTTGGTCGCGAGCGCGGTGAACAGCAGCCCGTACGATGGGATGCTGGTCCCGAGGTACGAGCTGGTGGCGGAGGACAGCACGCCCGCGACCAGGCCCGAGGCCCCCGCGAGCGATTCGGTGTTGGTCGAGCTCACCGTGCCGCCGGTCTGCACGCCACCGACCAGGACGCTCGAGCCGGAGCCCACCGGGAGGAAGCCGTGGGCACTCACGCCGGTCTCGAGATCGTCCGAGATCTGGACCTCGGCGATCACGCCCTCGATGTAGACCTGACGGCGCGGCTCGTCGAGCTGGCGGATGATGTCCTTGATCGCGAGGAAGTCGCGGCCGCTCGACATCACGATCAAGGCGTTCGCGCCCTTCTCCGCGATCACCCGCACCTCGCCATCGACGCGCGGACCATCGCCCTCCCCTGCGCGCGCCGGCGCGCTGCCAGCCGCCTGAGACGCGGAGGGCGTGGGCTTGGCCGTGGCGCCCTGGATGGTCTGCGTGAGCACCCCCGCCAGATCGGCCGCGATCGCGTGCGAGAGCTTGTAGACGTGGATCGTCGCACCGCCTTCGATGTCGAGCGCGACGTCGAGCCGCTCGATCAGCGCCTGGACCCGGTGATAGGCGACCTCGGTCGCCGCGACGATCACGGTGTTCGTGCGCGCATCGACCAATAACTTCGAGGGCACGGCCACGCTCGAGCTCGCGGCCTCGGCCTTGCCCGTCGTCGCGGTCAACCCGAGGAGGGTCTCGAGCTCGGTCACCAGCTGCTTGGCATCGGCGTGGTGAACGGGGATCGTGTAGATCGCATCCGTCCCCTCGGGAACATCGATCAGCTTCGCGAGCGTCATCATCGAGCGGACCTGGCTGCCGTAGTCGGTGACCAGCACCAGCGAGCCCACGATCTGCACGTCGCCGGCCTCGGACTTGATCGAGGAGAACGTCTTCTGCAGCGTCTCGGCCTTCGTGTAGGTCGGCCGCACCACGTAGCGCACGACCTGATCGGCGTCATCGGGCAGCGTCTTCGAATAGATCGGCAGCGCCTGCGTGCGAGCCGTCGGCGCATCCACGATCCGGAATCCCTTGCCCTTGGGCACCACCGTGAGCCCCACGGTCGCGAGCGCGGCGAGGAACATCTTGTAGCCCTCCGCCGTGGACATCTTGGCAGGCGCGATCAGCGTGACCTTCTTCCCCGTCGAGACGATCCGCGGATCGAGCATGAACGGCTTGCAGGTCAGGCCGATCGCCCAGGTCACCAGATCCTTCAGCTCCATCTCCGGCTTGAACGTCATCGCGACTTCGGCCGAGCGGCTCTTGCAGCGATACAGCTCCGGATCCTCCACCTCGTCGGCGGAGGCGAGGGCCGAGGAGCCAAGGATCGCGAGCAGGGTCAGAGACGCGAGGCGCTGCATCCCCACCCCACACTCAAGCGGCGGGCCAACGCAGCGGAAGCTCCAACCACGCGAAACGACGATCGCCGCGACACGCGCTCGTGCCACCGCGGCACAACTCGGGTCAGGATCCCGCGGGCGGTGTCTCGCCGAACCGGATCACCCCGTCCGCGCGAGTCAGGACGCCACCGATCAGCCCACGCCGTGCATCGAAGCACAGCATCTCCTCCGACGAGCGGCTCGCGCTCGTCACGCGCTGCGCGATGCACCACGCCTGCCCGAACGGGATCAGCCGGCGCTCCACGTCGAGCGCCGGCTGATCGCTGTACGACACGCAGCACGGCAGCTGATACGTCCGCCGCGCGGCGACCGGATGCGGCGGCATCAGGACCTTGTCCGCCGCGACCAGCGGCGACAGATCGGTGTCATCGTTGAGGAGCACCCGACCGTGCTCGTCCGCGGTGCTCGACATCCCGAGCTCGGTGAACAGAAACTCGCGATCGAGCCACTCCTCCGCGCCCGGCGCGTCGGTCTTGCACCGGAGTGGCACGATCTGGACGCGGCCTTGCCGGACGGCCTCGCTCGCGAGGCAGACCATGGGGCTGTGGGTAACCGCACTCTCGTCACCGAGGGTGGTCGCGTCGACCTCGAACCTCCAGCTGCGCGCGTCCCCGAACAGCGCGGCGTACGGCGCCTCCGAGGGTACGGACGAGGATTTGTGCCCACCACCACATGCCACGAGGGCCACGACAGCCACGGTTCGAAACATGTCGCGAGGATACCGAAAATCGGTCGGACCCGGTTTTCGCCTATACTGGCTGGCGATGAAGCTCGCCCGTCTCGTCGCTGCGCTCGTGGTCACGCTGGGGGCAGCCCCCGCCTATGCCGTCGATCACCTCGCGCGCGTCAACGAGGTCATGCTGTCCAGCGCGGGCGATCCAACCCAGCAGTTCCTCGAGATCGAGGATCCCCTCGGCGAGACCTTCCCGGGGAGCTACAGCATCATCGTCTACAACGCGGACGGCACCACGATCGCCCACAACCAAGGCATCGTGTTCCCGTCCGGCGCCACCATGCGCGTCACGCTGATGTCGAATAGTGCCAGGCTGGCGTTCGGCTCGATCCCGATCAACTCCAACCCGCCCAACGTCGTGATCAACCTCGGCGGCACGCTGCCGGCCAACGGCACCGCGTGCTTTCGCAAGGCCGGCGTCGAGCAGCACTGCTTGTCGTGGGGCAACGCCCTGGCCCCGTCGATGGTGCCGGCGAACGGCCGCGTCACGGGTCCGGCGCCGGCCGACGGCCAGTCGCTGCAGCGTCAGCCTACCTGCGCGGCAGTCGGAGCTCCCACGCCGAACGCGGCGAACGCGGCGATCACCTGTCCGCCGCCGATGGCCGATGCGGGTGTCGATGCTCCCGGCGGTGGTGGTGGTGGTGATGGTGATGATGGCTGCAGGGCGACGGGCGGCCCCGCGGGGTTCGGCCTCGTCGCGATGGTCTCGGTCCTGGCGATCGGGCGCCGCGCGCGCCGCCGCAGCGTCGCCTGAACCAACGTGACGACGGCGTCACGCGTGCGCGAGCCGGCTACGGGTGCGACGCGGTCCAGTCCGATTCGAACGACTGCTTGATGATCGCCTGACCGGCCGGCTCGAGGACCAGCACCCCGAGCTCGCGGTTCTTGGACAGCGACGTCAGCGACATGTTCTCGGAACCGACGAACGCGATCCCATCCGCGACGATCAGCTTCGCGTGCAGGAAGATCGAGGTCGGGGGGAACTTCACGGGGATCCCGAGGCCCGTCAGGAACGCGACCGACTCGTCGGTAGGATCTTCGAGGATCACGCGGACCGCGACCCCGCGGGCCTTGGCCTGCCCCACCGCATTCCGCACGGTGGTCTCGGACAGGTACATCAGCTCGAGCTCGAGCGTGGCCTTCGCGCTGTTGATGTGCTCGATGATCCGTTGCTTCGCGTTGTTCGGCGAGACGATCAGGCGCGTGCACGCGAGGTTGGCGGGCTTCGGCGGCTCGCTGCCGGCGGCGGCCCAGTCCATCTCGAAGATCGAGATCACGTCCGCGACGTCCTCCGGATCCTTGTCGATCACGCCGTGGTTGCGCTCGTTGCTCATTGCATCGACGTTGAAGTTCATCGACATGATCGCCACCGTGGCGCGATCGACGATCAGATACTTCGCGTGCGAGTACGTGTAGAGCGGCGTGGCCTGGCGGAACGTCACGCCACCGCTCATCAGGATCGGCTCGACCGCGGCATTCCCCGCCTCGTCCGGATCGAGGATCACGCGGACCTGCACGCCGCGCTGCTTCGCCGCGACGATCCGATCGGCGAGCGGCTTCACGGTGAACAGGTACATCTGGACGTCGAGCGTGGTCTGCGCGCTGTCGATCAGCGCGGTCATGCGCTGCTGAAGGCCGGTGGGGCCGATGAAGGCCTCGAGCGGCACGCTGCGCGGCGTGAGCGCCGTACAGCCCACGCCGTCCACAGCGTCGGGGGACGCATCGGCCGGGCCATCGTCGGCGTTGCCGTCGGTCCGGCAGGCGGAGCCGAGGGCGAGCGAGGCCACGAGCGCGAGGGCGGTCCGCAGGGACGGGAGGATTCGGGCCACGGCGTGGGACTGCGTGCTCATGGCGGTGCCGGACTATGCCTCGGTGGCTGCGAGCCCTCCAAGGGAAAACGAATGTGTGGTTCTGCGGACTTCCGTGGGCACGCAACCGTGGACCGCCGCGGTCGATAGGCGGCCCATGGGCCCCGTGATCTATCTCGCAGTGATCGTCGTGATCTGGTGGCTGGTGCTGCTGGGGTCGCCCACAAAGAGCGCCGAACCCACCAGCGGCGACCCGGACGGGCAACGCCTGGACGACTGAGCGTGCGGCTCAGGCGCCGCGCTTGGCGGCCTGCTCGCGCGGGCATGCACCACCCGCCTCGCCGGCGGCCTTGGGGCACAGCCCGTACAGCTCGTGACGGTGACGGAGCACGGTGAAGCCGCCGAGCTTGGCGGCGATCTTCTCCTGCAGGCGCTCGATCTCGTCGTCCTCGAACTCGAGGATGAGGCCGCACTTCACGCAGATCAGGTGATCGTGGTGATCGCCGACCACCTCGTACCGCGCCTGGCCATCACCGAACTGCCGCTCGACGGCGAGCCCGGAATCGACCAGCAACTTGAGCGTGCGGTAGACCGTGGCGTACCCGACCTTGGGCTGCCGCTTGCGGACCTTGGACAGCAGCTCGTCGATCGAGACGTGCTCCCGCGTGCGGAGGAACTGCTCGACGATCGCCTCGCGCTGGGCGGTGACGTTCAGGCGCTGGTCCTGGACGTACGTCCTCCAGCGCTCCTTGAGCTCGCCCGTATCATCGGGCCGGAAGTCCGAACGCTCCCCCATGGGGTTTCAGCTTCCCTGCAAGTGGTCGGGGCGTCAAGCGATCTCGGCAGGGTGACTTTTCAGTTCCTGTTCGTTATCGTCCCGATCCGGATGGCTGATCCCGCTGACCAGGGCTTTGACCAGATCCTCGCGCGCCTGCGCGAAGTGGTCACGCGCCTCGAGTCCGGCGACCTCTCGCTCGAGCAATCTCTGCAAGTGTATGAGGAGGGCGTGGGCCTGGCGCGCAAGGGCCAGCAGCTCCTGGCCACCGCCGAGAAGCGCGTCGAGATCCTCGTGTCCTCGGCCGGTGGGGTCGAGGTCGCACCGTTCGACGAGCGCGAGCCCCCGGATCGCGCGGGATGATGTGACGTGACGGTCGCCACCCTCGCGCCGTCGAGTGCGCCGGCTGCACTGGTGGCGTTCCTCGACGAGGTCCGCGTGCTGGTCGATGCCGATCTCGCGCATCGCCTCGCGCCCCCTGCCGATGATCCCGGAAGCCTCGTCGAAGCGATGCACTATGCCGCCACCGGGCCCGGCAAGCGGCTGCGGCCGGCGGTGCTGCTCGCGGCGGCCGAAGCGTGTGGCGGGACCCGCGCGAGCGCTCTGCCCGCGGCCTCCGCGATCGAGATGCTGCACGCCTACACGCTGGTCCACGACGATCTCCCCGCGATGGACGACGACGACGAGCGCCGCGGCCGCCCCACGGTCCACATCGCGTTCGGTGAGGCGATCGCGATCCTCGCTGGCGATGGCCTCCTGACGCAGGCGTTCGGCACACTCGCAGAGCTCGGTGCCCAGGCGGGCGCGGCGATCTCCGTGCTCGCTCGGCGGGCAGGCTCGCTCGAGCTGCTCGGCGGGCAGGCGATCGACCTGACCGCGCCCCGCACCGAGCTCGCCACGCTCGCCGCCGTGGAGAGGCTACACGCCGCGAAGACCGGCGCACTGTTCGCCGCCGCCGCGGAGCTCGGGGCGATCGCGGCGGGTGCGCCAGCCGCGACCTGCGCGGCCCTCGGGCGCTACGGGATGGCGATCGGGATCGCCTTCCAGCACGCCGACGACCGCGACGATGGGGAGTTCGGGACCCTCGCGGAGGCCGCCGCGGAGCGGATGCGCGTGCTCGGCGCCGAGGCGCAGGCGATCGCTGCGTCGCTCGGGGACCGCGGGCATCGGCTCGCGGCGATCGCGGCGTGGTTCGCGGCACAGGCCTGACCTCTCGCGGTACAGTGCGCCGTGGCCGAGAGCTGGGACGAGGACACGACGTCGACGGAGACGGCCGAGCTGACGGCGGTCTCCGGCGAGCACCCGCTCCGTAACCGGCCGTGCCTGACGGTGCTGACCGGCACGGCGACCGGCGCGATGTTCAAGTTGCCCCGGGGCGACCACGGGATCGGACGCGCGCAGGATGCGCTCGTGCGGCTGATCGATGACGGCGTTTCGCGCCAGCATGCGCGCCTCCGCCTGGATACCGATCAGCTGTGGGTCGAGGATCTCGGCAGCCGCAACGGCACCTTCGTCAACGGCGCGCGGATCAGCGAGCGCACCCCGCTGCGCGATGGCGACAAGATCCAGGTCGGGCGCACCACGGTGCTGCGGTTCGCCTATCACGACGAGATCGACGAGTCGTTCCACGAGAACCTGATGTCGTCCGCGCTGCGCGATCCGCTGACGCGGCTGTTCAACAAGCGATACTTCCTCGATCGGCTCGATAGCGAGCTCAAGTTCGCGCGCCGCCACGAGGCGAGCGTGTCGCTCCTGATGCTCGATCTCGATCACTTCAAGAAGGTCAACGACACCCACGGCCACCTCGCGGGCGATGCGGTGCTGATCAACCTCGCGGACATCCTGACCAAGGCCGTCCGCAACGAAGATGTTGTCGCGCGGTTTGGCGGCGAGGAGATCGCGATCATCCTGCGGGCGATCCCGCTCGATCCGGCGATCCAGCTCGCGGACCGGCTCCGCAAGCTGGTGGAGCAGACCGTCACGCCGTTCGGCGGCCTCGAGCTCCGGGCCACGGTGTCTGTCGGCGCCGCGGGTTACCCAGGCATGCTCACCTTTTCACCGAAGTCTTCAAGCAGCTCTTTCTGGATCTGTAAAAGTTCTGCGGCGACTTCATGGAAACGAGCGACAAGTTCCTTCTTCGCCTGGCTTCTCAGCTTCAGCCAGTTCTGTTTCGCTTCACGATATTGGTTCAAAGTTGTCGACATAAGGGGCAAGAAGCCATTATAGGCGGTACTCAAAGAGATGCTTGAGAAAATCGTTTCAGGCGGCCTGTTGCAGCGAAGCGGGCGCGTCCGCGTGAGAGCGCAAAACGTCAAGATTTGCTGGAGTTACCAACACAAAAAGTGGATTCTTGCTTGAAAATCTACGCAATTGTTCGAGCAGGGATTCGCAAGGAATCTCGGAGCTGGCTATGACCAGAAATCCATCACGAAGCCGCACGGGCTGCAGGCACGCGCTCACCATCAGGCTTCTCGGCAAGCTGCGGGCAACCTCAATTTCAATCTCCTCTACCTGGATGGTTGCAGTTGGATAAGAGGACATCGCAGACAGCCCTAGATAAAGCTGCTCCCAACTCAGCAATGATTCGTGGACAAGAAATTCTCCCAAGCGCTGGCCGGTCGGCTGTC
>JAYVRN010000505.1:0-4718 GCA_043776275.1 Myxococcales bacterium
GGCCAAGGTGCGCCTCGCGACCGAGGTCCTGCAGGCGCTCGAGACCCCGGCGCTCAAGCGCTCCGACTGGCGCTCGCGGCTGCACGTGGCCTGTGGCGATCCCGTGGAGGAGATCGCGTCGTTGGCGGCCGACCTGCGGGCAGATCTGGTCGTGATCGGCCGCTTCGGGACACACGATCGAGGCAAGTCGCTCGCCGATCGGGTCCTCGCGCAGGCCACCTGTCCCACGCTGGTCGTCGGGCTCACCGAGCGGACATTCGACGCCCAGGCCCAGTGCGCGCAGTGCGTCGCGGTCCGGGAGGAATCGGATGGCGAGCGCTGGTTCTGTGAGGCCCACACCGGCGAGCGTCACTTCACAGCGTTGTTGCCGTCCACGGCGCTCGGCTCGGGCAGCCTGATGTGGTGATCGCGCACGGCGTGCACGACAGCTGCTGAGGCACGCACGGGGTGCGGTGAGTCATACCAGGACGGTATGGGGCAGATTGAAACGATGCATTGGACGTATGAGGCGTTGGGCGGTTGGATGCGGGCATGCGCCACGCCCTCCTGCTCGTGCTGTCCGCTTGTTCCGTCGCTCCCACCGGGAGTGATCCCGAGGCAGCCCCTGTCGACGCGAGTCCTTCCGACACGCCCGCACCCGCACCCGAGGTCTCGGTCCACCTCCAGCTCGGGATCGCAAGCGATGGCAGTCCCGAGGACGACCGCCTGCTGGTGCACGAGGAGTTCGCGGAGTCCTACAACCACTACCTGAACGCGCCCAACTGGGTCAGCTACCGAACCACCGGTCCGGACTTCGGTGCGGTCGATCGCTTCGCCGGTGACTTCTATCCGGACCCGATGCTACCCACCGGGTGGTTTCATCCGGCGCACGCTGACCTCTACGGCTCGGGCTTCGATCGAGGCCACATGCTGCGGTCCGAGGAGCGGACCGAGACGTCCGCGCGGAACTACGCGACGTTCGTGATGTCGAACGTGCTGCCGCAGGAGGCGGACCTCAATCGTGGGCCGTGGTTCGACTTCGAGCTGTACGTGCAGCGTCGGGTGCAGAGTGCGACCAAGCCGATGGACGCGTACCAGATCGCCGGACCGGTGTGGCCAGCGGCGTGCGCGCACCACGCGCCACGCGCGCTCGGCGACGGCTGCCGTGACGTCGGGCACGGGACCGATCCGGGGTTGCACATCGCGGTGCCGGAGGCGACGTTCAAGATCGTGGTGCTCGTGCCGCGTGGGACCGCGCTACTGGCCGCGTCCGCGCCCGAGATCGTCTGCGTGCTGATGCCCAACGTCGCCGGCATTCTCGACGAGCGGTGGTGGACGTACCGCTCCAGCGTCTTGGTCATCGAGGAACGCACCGGCTACGACTTCCTCACCACGCTCGATCCGGTAGCATCGAGCGCCTCATGGCATACGACCAGCGACTAGCAGCGCGTGTGAAGATCTGGGCCGACAAGCACCCGGCGATCGAGGTCAAGCCGATGTTCGGCGGCCTGTGTTACCTCGTGGGCGGCAACATGCTCGGCGGTGTGAAGGAGGGGAACCTGCTCCTGCGCATCGGCCCGTCGGGAGCCAGCCACATCGGCAAGCCGCACATCCTCCCGTTCCCGACCTGGGCGCGGCCGATGGCAGGGTTCCTTCAGGTCGAGCCCAAGGGCTGTGCGACCGAGGCGAGCCTCGCCGGCTGGCTCGATCAGGCACACGCCTTCGCATCCACGCTGCCGCCCAAGGAGGCGACAAGCTCCGCGACGAAGCAGCGCCCGCCTGCTGCGAAGCCCGCGGCAAGGTCGCCGGCCGGGAAACGTGCGGCGGCGCCGAAGCGTGCTGACAAGCCAGCTGCGAAGTCGAAGTCGAAGTCGAAGTCGAAGTCGAAGTCGAAGCCGAAGCCGAAGTCGAAGTCGAAGTCGAAGCGTTAGGTCAGCTCGCCTGCCGCTCGGGCACCCGCTGATCGGGCCTCCGGATCATGGTCTCGACGACCAGGGGCACGCGGAGCGAGTTGAGCACCAGGCAGCCCTGCTTCGCGTCCTCGAGCGTCTGCTCGACCAGACCGACGTTGCCACTGAGCTCCATGTCGAGCGACATGATGATCGACGTGAACATCATGCCGTCGGGCGTTTGCTCGACGTCGCCACCGAGGGTCGCGGTCCAGTCGTGGATCTCGATCGAATCGCGGGCCGCGAACGCCTCGAACGTGGTGAGCAGGCCGAGCCCGAGCGACGACAGCAGGAGATGCTCGGGCGAAGCGGTGCCCTGCTGCGCCTGGACCCGCGCGCGCGACGCGAACGTGCGGCTCACGGTGGTGCTGAACTGGTGGGGGAACGGAGCGGGCATGTCGGGACATGGAGCACGAAGCGTTCCAGCGCCCTGCGACGCTGCTCGAGTACCCAGACGGTCCTGACCGGTCTTCAGGGCCAGAGCGGCGCACCGTCAGTCGATCTCTGAGGGCTCCGTGGACCCTGACACCGCGCCGGTGTGCCGGCGCGCCCGATCCATCTCAGTGCATCAGCACGACAACCATCACCATCACGATCGCGCATACGAACATCGTCCACATGCCGATCCGGATCGGCATCGTCCAGGATTCGTCGTCAGGTTTTGCGGCCACGCCCCGAGCGGAGCAGCCGGCGTGCCAGCCCGGGGACGCCGTTCGACCGCAGTTCCTGCGTGGGCCAGGGGAGGCTGCTGCGGGGTCCGCAAGCCTTGCGCATTTCCCCCCAGGGGGCCGCGGCACACCGCTTGGATGTTGTCTCACGCATGCTCCCACGCACGGATGAGACCGCGAGCTGCCTCGCCGAGTACGCCAGCCAAGGTCCGCGCTACACAAGTTATCCGCCGGCGACGGAGTTCGGGCCGCTCAGCGCCGACCGGGTCTCACAGGAGCTGCGCCGGATTGGACGGGCCAGCGAGCCGGTCTCGCTCTACGTGCACGTGCCGTTCTGCAAGTCGCTGTGTGCGTACTGCGGCTGCAACGTGATCCCCACCCGCGATGAGAACCGCGGGGTTGCCTACACGGACCAGCTCGCCACCGAGATGACGCTGGTGGCCGGTCACTTGCTGGCGGCGAAGGTCGTCGAGATCGCCCTCGGGGGTGGCTCTCCGAACTTTCTCGCCCCGCGCACGCTGCGCACCTTGATGGGATCGATCGAACGCTACTTCGCCGTCGCACCCGATGCGCGCCGCTCGATCGAGCTCGATCCGCGCAGAACGAGCTCCGCCCAGATCGAGGCTCTCGGCGCGCTGCGCTTCACCTCGATCAGCCTGGGCGTCCAGGACTTCGCCGAGAACGTGCAGGACGCGATCCGGCGCCATCAGTCCGTGATGCAGACCAAGTGGCTGGTGGAGCGCTGCCGCGCGGCGGGGATCGAGGACGTCAACATCGACATGGTCTACGGGCTCCCGCTTCAGACCGAGGCCAGCTTCACGACCACACTGGATGCCGTGATCGACCTCGCGCCGGACCGCGTGGCGCTGTTTGGCTACGCGCACTTGCCCGACAAGCTGCCCCACCAGCGGCTCGTGGAGAAGGCAGGGCGGGTCCTCGACAAGTTCGAGCGGGCGTCGCTGCTGCTCCTGGCGATCGAGCGCTTCACCAAGGCGGGCTACCTCCACCTCGGCCTTGACCACTTCGCCCGGCCCGGATCGGCCCTCGCGATCGCCGCTGCCGAGCAGCGGATGGCGCGGACCTTCCAGGGCTACGTGGAGCACCGCGCCGACAACGTGATCGGCATCGGAACATCAGCGATCTCGTCGACCTCCCGGATGTTCTGGCAGAACCACACCCTGTTGCCGCAGTGGGAGGCGGCGATCGATGCCCGCCACCTGCCAGTCCGTCGCGGCTTTGTCCTCGACCGCGACGATCGGGTGCGCCGCGACCTGATCGAGCGCCTGATGTGCGATGGCACCGTGGACCTCGCCGCGCTCGGACGCCGCTACGACGTGGACACCGAGACCTACTTCGCCGGCGAGCTGCACAAGCTGACGGCGCTCGGCGACCTCGCAGCCTACGACCGGGCGAGCCACCAGATCACGACGACCCCGATGGGCAAGCTCCTCGTCCGCAACGTCTGCATGGTGTTCGATCGCTACTTCAATGCCACCACGGAGCGCCCGCAGTTCTCGTCGACCATCTAGGAGGTTGCATGTCACTCACTCGGTCCAGTGCGCTCGCGGAGCTGGTGGCTCAGCACGATGCCCTGCGTGCCTTGATGACCGGGTGCGAGGCCCTCGCAGATGAGATCGATGCAGGGCGTGGTGATCCTGCCGCGCTGATCCGCGAGCTCGGGCAGCTGCGGGAAGCGTTCGAGGCGCACAACACGTTCGAGGAGCGCCTCCTGCGCCCCGTGCTGCTCGCCGAGGACACCCATGGCAGCGTACGTGTGGAGCGGATGGTGGAGGACCATCTCAACGAACACGCCGAGATGCGGACGCGGCTGGCCTCCCCGGTGACGGCCGAGCTGCGCGACGTGATCGAGACCTTGCGCGCACACCTCGAGGCGGAGGAGCGCTACCTCCTGACCGCCAAGGTCCTGCGCGAGCCCGCCGCCGAACTTCGGCGATGACGAACGCATAGCGCGCGACTTGCGCGCGTTCGCGCCGTGAACGCAACCCTTGCGCGGACGCAGCTCCCCAGGCGGAATTTTGCGGGCACGCGGGTTGCGAGACCTGCGCAGCAATGTCCCGAGAGACCCTTCGCTACGACGACGCGATCGTCCGCAAGTTCGTAC
>JAYVRN010000506.1:0-17317 GCA_043776275.1 Myxococcales bacterium
CCTTTCGCCAGTCGAACAGCGCACCCAGGCTCGGAAGCTTCGAGCCGCCGCTCGGTGCCTTCGCCGGGCTCGCGCTTCCCGGCGGCGAACCGAACTGCGCCATGAGGTTGTTGACGAGCTGAACGACGCTGAGTCCGAACTCGACGAGGCGCTCGCTACCCGACGGTGGAAATGCGTCGTCCTCCTCGTCTTCGTCGGTCGTTGCGTCCTCCGGGCGCCCCACGGCGACTGCGATCGGTGGGGGCAGCTGCTGCCAGCCATTGCGCGGGAATCCGCGCGCCGCGACGAGCGACTTGATCCACTCGCCCTGCGTCTCGGCGCCAGTGCTTGACTCAGTCGCGTGCAGGTTCGACGGCACGGACCCGTTGTTACGTACGCCATGTCCGTGCACACCCGCTGCTGTTCACGATCTCCTCGAATCCATCCGCTGCGATAGTCAGTCAGGGCGAACGTTCGCGCAGGATGTCGAACCGCCGCGCACATTGTTCGACACCCACGCCGCGGCTGCTAGGGTCTCGAGTATAAGTGGCGTCACCTGCGGTAACCTCGACTGCCGAGCACCGATTCCGGAAGGCGTCCGAAGTGGCGCACCGCCCGATCGCGATCCATGCCACGCCTGTGGCAAGTACCCAAGGGAGTTCGACGCTGCGGTTCACGAAACCGTGGCGTTGAGCGAATCGATATCGTGGACTCAGGGCAGACCAGGTGAAAAGGGCTCTACCGCGGAGCTTGATGGCGCCGGTCGGGTGCGCACCAACCTCGTCGGTCCAAGCCCGACGAACGAGGAGGATGCCCTCGATATGTGCGAACGATTGGTTCGCGTATTGAACGCGCATGGCGGGACCTGGACGGCGCCAGTCAACGGCACGGCGGACGCGGATGGCTCGTCGACCGATCGGCATGACCGCCGAATGACCCTCCATATCCAGGTCATTCGCGCGAGCAGCGACAAGACCCTGTGGCGCGATTTGACGAGGAATGGGTCCGTGTCGATGGACCACGAATCCGATGTCCTCGCTGACGAGTTGCTCACCGCGATCGAAAAGAAGCGCGACAAGTACCCCGTCGCGGCGCAGCGATCCACATTGGTCCTCGCGCTCGATGCGAACCGCCTTCCAGGACACACGTTCGACCCTGTGCTCTCGAGCTTCCGGCGGCGGCATTGCGCCACAGCCGCGACCGCAGGTTTTCGCCAGGTCTGGCTCGTCGGCCCGCGAGATGCGCTCGTATTTCGTCTGGATAGCTGACGGACCCGGCCTCACGACCGATGACACCACGTTGACGAGGGTTCTCATCGCCGATGAGACGGCCAAGCCGTTCGGCAAGGTCAGCTTCTACGTGATCGCGGCGATGCCTCTGCGCCTGCTAGCAGTGCGACGCCTCCCGCACTGATCCACGACGTCGCCTCGCTGCGCCAGCATGGCGCTTCTGGAATGCTCGCAGCTGGCGCTTCCGCACAGCCGCACGCAGATCGATCGGCTCGGGCACTCCGGCGGCGACACGTGCGGACTGCGTGCTGCCGAACTGGGCTCGCGCAGCGCGGTAGAGGCTCGACGTGAGCGTGTGCTTGCCCATCGCGGCTCGCTCGCGCAGCGTGTCGATCAACCGCTGGCGAGTCCACGATCGCGGCTGCGGTTCGGTGCGGTAGCGGCGGGGCGGACGCGTGCGAGCTGGCCGAAGCGTACCGGCCGCAAGCCGCGCTTCGTAACTTCCGCCTGCATAGAGCTGGGCGGCACGACGGAGGCCAGGATTCATCGTGTAGACGCCACGCGCCGCGCGGACGCGGAGCTCGTCGAGGACACGTGCCCGGTCCCATTTGGTTCCACGATGCTTCCGCCGTTCGAGGACACCGTGGAGTCCGGCCGCGCGGATCGCGGCCACGAGTGTGCCGAATTCGCGATGGATAGCTTTCATGTCGACGATTCTGCGGACCTGCTCGTAGCGCAGATCGGATCCACGCGCCGCGGCGTCGCGGAGCTTCTCCACGATGACGTCATGCGTGTACTTCGTGTGGGCGCGCCCGTCGATCGGGTCGACCCCCGCCGCCGACAACGCCTTGGCCCATGACCCGAAGGTCCGGCGAGCCGCCCCGTAGAGTGCCTGCGGAACTCGTGTCGAGGCGAGCGACTCGCCAGCTCGCGAGCGCCGCGCGATCGCGCGCACGAGGCGCTCGCGAGTCCATCCCAATGGAGGGCTCGCCTTGCGAGGCTCCGGCGGAATGCCCGCAGCCTTTCGTGCACGCCGGAGCCCGCCCGCGAACATTCGGGCAGCAGCGACGAGGCTCGCCTTCCCGAGCGTAAGCAACTCTTCGAGCCGGGTAGATTTTCGTGCGCGATGCAGCGCTCGCAACTCGTCGAGCACGCGACGCCACGACCACGTCCGGACGCGTCGCTGGGGCGACGGAGTCCCGGGCTTGGGTCCCGTCTTGCGACCGCCCTTCTTGTGCGGCGGCCCGAGCACCCCGGCGGCCTCGCGCGCCGCGGCGAGGCCCGGAAAGTAGAGTGGAATCGATCGGAGGACGAGCTTGTCGTCGGGATCCAGGGTCGCGAACGAAACGAAACCTCGCGCGGCCGCGTTGGCGCGCAGGCGCGCGATCACCTGCGGGCGCGTTAAGCGCTGCTGCCTATCCATTTGTTCGAACGGGCTCGCGGGACGCGTCGATCAACTCGGCAACGCGTCGCCTCACGGGGAGACCTCTACCAGGATTACCTGTCCGGTGAGCTTCGCAGCGAGCACGAGGTAGTCGACGTACGGTCCGATGCTCGCGGGGGTGTCGTTCGCCGTGTGGCGGAACGGCGACGTATCGCCTCCGACGTACTCCTCCGTGAGGCCGATCGCAGCAAAGCCTCGATCACGAAACGCCTGGTGATCTGTGCCGCTGGTCGTCGTGCTGATCGCGGTCACGCCGACGACCGTGGCCGCTGCCTTCCATTCCGCCTCCAGAGCCGGCGTCGGAAGCTCGAGCTCGAAGTGCTTGTCCCCGTCCGCGTCCCAGGCGACTTGATCGATCGTATGAACCGCAAGTACGTCCGCCGGAACCAGGGTCTTCGCGTACGCACGACTGCCGAACAGACCAGGCTCCTCCTGATCGAAGAACACGACAATCACGGGTGAGGTCCTACACGTCGTATCCTTCAGGTACCGCGCCGCTGCGAGCACGACGGCGACCCCGCTTGCATCGTCGTTCGCGCCGGGGCTTCCGGACACCGTGTCGAAGTGCGCGCCGATCACGATCGGCTTGCCATTACCCATCGTGGCCGGAATGGTTGCGAACACGTTCTCTCCGCCCGGGTACGAATGCCGTTGCGGCGTCCATCCCATCGCGGTGAGCTGGTTAGACAAGTACGTACGCGCGGCTGTGCGCTCGGTGGTCAGGAAGCGCGGCGCCGAAGCGAGTTGCCCGACGGAATCCGTCAACAGCGCTCTCAGCCATGGCGCGTCGAGACTCGGCCGCGTGCAACCAGGCGGTGCATCGGGATGGCCGTCGACACCTGCGTCGGCGGCGACGTCGTCGCCGGCACCACTGCCGGGCTCGCCGCAGGCGAGCAGGCTCGCCGCGAACGCGATGAGTATGCAAGGTGCTCGGAGCATCAGTCTCCGCCGACCTCGTTGGGGTTGAAGGTGCCCGGCGTGGTGCGGGTCGACGAAGGTACTTTGCGAGGCGGCTTACTTGGCCCACGGGCATCCGGCGTCGTTGCCGTGACGACCGCGTCCGCAACACCGGCATCGGAAGCGATCGTCGGCAGCGCCGCCAGCGCGAGCGTCACGGATGGCTCGGCACTCGCGATCGAAAACGTCCGGGACGCGTGCTGGTAGCCTGCAAGCTCGGCGTCGACCACGACACGACTTCCGCGTGCGACGCTCACTTTCAGCGGAGACGTCCCTTTCGAGATGCCATCGACGCGGACCGTGGCGCCTGTCGGATCCGTCGTGATCTCGAGCATTGCTGCAGTCGGTGTAGCTGCGGTGTCGGAGGGTGTCGAGGCGGGCGTCGTAGTCTCGTGCCGAGACCGTGTGACTCCCACGATGATCGCCGTCGCACTGAGAGCGACGGCTGCGGCGGCGATCCACAAACGTTTCCGCCTGCGCGTCGCGCCCGGTCCGACGACCGACTGGCTCGCGGCGCCACCGAGCGTGGTGCTGGACTGCGGCCACGCGGGTCGCGCCGGCACGGTTTCTACCGAATCGTTACCCGTTGATCGGGCGGGGAGTTGGGACCGCGACGATCGCGAGGCGACCTCCTGCGGGAACCGCTCGGCGAGCAACCGCGCCAGATCCGACCGGCCATTCCGCGGCGCATCGACGCAGCGTGCGAGATCCTCGATCACCGCTTCCGCGTTCGGGTATCTCTGCGAGCGCTCGCGTGCGAGCAGCCGCATGGTGATGGCGTCTAGATCTACTGGCACCGCGGAATTGATCGCGCTCGGTCGCGGGATCGGTTTGAACAAGACCTGCGCGATCGTCTCCTGGGTCGTCCCGTCGAACAGCCGCCGTCCCGTCAGGATCTCCCACAGCATCACGCCGGTCGCGAATAGATCCGATCGACCGTCGAGCGCCTCTCCGTTGGCCTGCTCCGGTGACATGTAGCCAGGCTTGCCCTTGATCATCGTGGATGCCGTCGCAGCCGTGGCCTCGCGTGCTTTCGCGATGCCGAAGTCGGACACCTTCACCGCGCCCTCCCACGACATCAGGACGTTGTGCGGCGATACGTCGCGGTGCACCACGCCGCGGACGTCGTCGCCGGTTGGCAGATCGTGGGCGTGGCCGAGACCTCGAAGGGCTTCGCTGATCACGAAGATCGTAATCGCGTGGGGCAGGGGGCCGGTCTCGACGAGCTTGGAGAGGTCATGCCCTTCGACATACTCCATGACCAGGAACAAACGTCCGTCTGGGTCTCGATCGAAATCGAGCACCGACACGATGTTCGGGTGCGAGAGACGCGATGCGATCTGTGCCTCCTGCACAAACATTGCAGCAAACTGGGGAACCGTGGAGAAGCCCGGTAGTACGCGCTTGACCGCAACGGGGCGCGCGAACCCCTCCGCGCCGACAACGGTTCCGCGGAACACTTCGGCCATGCCGCCCGCACCGAGCCGAACGCCGATCTGGTAGCGCGACGTGGGCACCGGCATGCCAGCCGGTTTCGGCGCACGAACCGTCTCCATCAGGTTGCCGATATCGAGCAGCTCGCGCGCGTGGGTGCGCACGATGTCGGTTCCGTGCTGTGAGAACGAGTCGCCGGGAGTCGCCTCGGCGAGCATGACCGCGAACGCACGCGCCGTCTGAGGTCGACGCGCGGGATCGGGGTGGATCGCCGCGAGGATCGCGGACGCCCATCGATCCGGGACGCCGGCGAAGCGCTCACGGGGGTCGATCGGCGGTTGGGACATTTGCTTGTGGTACAGCTCTGCCGCGGAAAGCTCGCTGTATGCGCTCGGTGCGTCGTTTCCCTGGTAGGGCAGCCATCCGCCCGTGACCATCTGGTACGCGATCAGCCCGAGCGCGTAGACGTCGGTGCGCCGATCGACGACGCGTAGATCGCGCATCTGCTCGGGGGCCATGTACGCGGGCGTGCCCGCCATCATTCCGGTCTTGGTGACGCCACCGCCTTGCTCGCCGAGTTTCGCGATCCCGAAGTCGAGGATGATCGGATGGTGTGGGTTCTGTTCGAAGTTGATGAGGAAGATGTTGTCGGGCTTCAGATCACGGTGGACGATGTTGGCGGCGTGTGCGGCCTCGAGACCGTTCGCGGTCGGCGCCAGGATCTGGAGCGCGAGGTGCGTGGAGAGCGGCCCGCCCTGCGACGAGCAGAATCGCGCGAGCGTCCCGCCTTCCAAGTAGTCCATGACGATGAACCACGAGCCATCGGGGAGCTGGTTGCAGTCGTGAACTCGGATGATATTTCGGTGGTGGATCGACGCTGCGGCACGGGCTTCGTTGACGAAGCGCTGCACGATCATCTCGTTTTGCGTCCACTGCGGAAGCAGGACCTTGATCACGCGCGGAGTCCCGAGTACCTCGTGCTCGGCGTAGTAGACGGCACCCATTCCGCCCTCGCCGAGCTTTCGCTTGACCGTGAGCTGGCCGAGCTTCGTGCCGATCATGACGCTCAGAACCTTCCCGTCACGAACACGGTGTCGCTCGAGGCTCCAACGCTGAACGCGGAGGTAGTCGTTTCCTGGCGGTCGGCGGGCACCATCGCGAGCTTGATGATGCCCGTCACCAGAACCGCCAGGCCCACGCCCCCGATGATCGAACCCGTCAAGCGCCGACCCGACGCCCGATCGCGGAGCCGCTCACGCTCGGATTGTGCGGCCAGCGCGTTCGCGTCGGCCTCGATGCCCTTCGCGTCGATCAAGAACCAGCTTCCAACACCGACGGCGACGACGCCCGCGCCCGCTAGTCCCCATCCAAGTCGGTCGCGGTACCACGGCTCGCCGGGGATTCTTACGGTGACGACCGTCGGCGGCCGAGGTGGTTCCGAGGGCTTCTTGGCATCCGCGGGCGGCTCGACCGGGGGCGGCACGACGGCCTTTCGCTGCAACTCCATCTTCAGTTGCGACACGAACGCATCGACGGCGGCTCGCACCTCCCCGGCGGGCTTGCCGCGCTCGATGAAGCGCTCGTAGTGCCAGATCGCATCCTCGTATCGGTCGAGCTGCCGGTAGCACTGACCGAGGTTGTAGTAGAAGACCGGGGCGTCCTCGATGACCACGCCCGCCTTGTATTCCTCGGCGGCCTTCTCGAACTCGCGAATCCGATAGAGCTTGTTGCCCGCGGTGAGTCGCTCGCGCGCTGCGGCCTTCGTTGGCTTCGCCATCGAAGGGTCTTCTGCGTGCGCCGTGCTCGTCACGAGAGTAACGGCGAATACGCACGCGACGGCGAACCCCCGTACCAACAAGCGCAGCGCCGTCTGGATCGCGCCGCGTGCTTTCGATCGGCGACGAGCTGCGAGTTCGCCTGCGGCTACTTCGTGGGCCAACGCCTGCATCATCCAATGAACCCCATCGCCAGGTCAGCAACTTTGCACGGGCGGCCATGATTTGCACGATGCGTGAGGATTCACGATCATGCGTTCTTCCTCCACGCTTGGCTCGGGGGCCCGTTTCGGCGACGATGGCGTCGCTCCAAGTATGCGCGCGCTCGCAACCATCGCGTTGATCTGCCTCGCGGGATGCCCGAATCGGCATAACGTCCCATGCGCTGACAACGGCAACTGCGATCTCGCGGCCGGCGGGACCTGTCTGGCTGGACCGACCGAACGCTGGTGTGCGTACCCGGATTCGACGTGCCCGGCCGGGCTTCGCTACTCGGACTTCGATGTCGGCGACGGCGTCGGTGGGCAGTGCGTGGGCGCAGGCATGGGCGACGGAGGCCTAGACGGTCAAGGCGGTGCCTGCTCGCCGCTGATCGCGTTTCACCGTACCGATGGCCTGTATGTCGTCAAGCCGGATGGAACAGGCCTCGATACGCGCGCCACGGGCATGACCGAAGAGAATCCGGTGTGGTCACCCGACGGTAAGCGGATCCTGTTCGAGCGGACGGTCGGCGGCGCCAAGGACATCTTCGCGATGAACGCCGATGGAACGGGGATCGCGAACCTGACGGCTGGCGCGGCCGGCGATGACTTCGGGCCGGTGTGGTCGCCGGATGGGAAGTACATCGCGTTCATCACGGAGCGGAACTACCCCGGCGTCTCGGGTTCTGATTTGTTCGTGATGGAGGCTGATGGTCGCAACCCGGCGCTCGTCGACATCAAGGCGGATAGCTCGTCGTGGTCGCCGGATAGCTCCAAGCTCGCGTATTCGAGCTACAAGGTCATGCGCTTCCAGATCTACGTCGCGAACCGCGACGGCTCGAGCTCGGTGAACCTCTCGAACAGCAGCTTCGCCGACTCGCGTCCGCGCTGGTCGCCGGATGGCTCGAAGATCGCGTTCGATGGATTGCGTGGTGGATTCGGGGTGGCTGCGTTCGTCATGAACGCCGATGGAACGAATCAGCAGGCGCTCGCGCCCGCACTCCAGGTCAACCAACGGCCGATCTGGTCGCCCGATGGGCAACGGCTGACGTTCAACGGCGCCCCCACCATCAACGATGAAACGGATGTCTATCGGATCAACGCGGACCGCAGCGGGCTGGTCAACCTGACGATGGGCGTCGTAGCGGAGGATCGCGACGGGAGCTGGTCGCCCGACGGAAAGCAGCTGGCGATCGTCTCGAAGCGCGACAACAACTTCGAGATCTATCGGATCAACGACGACGGCACAGGGCCGCTCCGCATGACGATGAGCGACTTCTTCGCGGAAGCGGCGCCGGCTTGGTCCCCGTGCAAGTAGCGAGTTCGACGCCGATGAGCGTTCGCGTCGTAGTCCTGATCTTGACCACGGCGACCGCGTGTCGAGGATCCACGGAGCAGGCGAAGTCCGCGGAAGCACATGGATCGGCGCTACCGGTTGCCACGACCAAGGCGTGGGATCAGACCGCCGCGCGTGGCTTCGCGATCTGGGACAAGGCGAAGCGGCGCGAAGAACCAGAAGCGCGGAGGCTATTCGGCGACGCGTGCGACCACGGCAGCCAGCTGGGTTGTGGCGGTCTAGGCGCCATGGATCTCGCGACGAATCCCCGCGACGCGAGCAAGGCGATCGCCTTGCTGACAAGCGCATGCGAGGCCGCGATCGTTCCCGCGTGTTCGACGCTCGCGTTGGCGTACGACAATGGAACTGGCGTCCGGCGCGACGATCAGAAAGCCGTCCAGCTCGCTCACGGTGCCTGCGATGCCGGCGAGCCAAGCGCGTGCGTCATCTATGCCCGCGCGATGCTATTCGGCGATCATGGCGTCGCACGCGATCCGCACCGCACACGCGAGCTTGCTGCTACGTCATGTGAACGCGGAGTGGCCTCGGGCTGCACCCTCGCGGGGCTCGCCGAGTCCGGTGCACTCCAGAATGCGCTCGAAGCCCAGCGCTGGCTCCGGCGCGGCTGCGACGGCGGCGACGGCCCGGGGTGCGCGGCGCTCGCCTATCAGTACTTCAACGGGGGGCTTGCTGGCGAAGCGCAGGGCGTGGCGGTCGATGCCACGCTTGGCGTCGAATTTGCGACACGTGCCTGCGATCTCGAGTCGGCGATCGGATGCGCTCTGTTGGCAAGGGCGCTCGAGAGCGGGCAGGGAGTCCCCCGCGATGTAGCGCATGCGCGCGAGCTCGCTGCGAAGGCATGCACGAACGACGAGCCAGCCGGCTGTTCGATCGCCGCCACGATCGCGCAGCGTGAAGGCAAGCTCGACGATGCGACGGCTTTTCTGGCGAAGTCGTGCGCGCTTGGAAACCGCGCGGCCTGCAAGCGGTAGCGGTCGTCGCCGGCCCCCGAGTCAGGGGGTGCCGCAGAACGCTACAGGCAGGTTGCTGCTCGTCACCGCCACGTGCGATCACCGCCCGAACGTCATGCCGTCGATCGTAGGATGGGCGGATAGGTCGGCGATGCGGATCAGCGACAACGAGCAGCAAAGCCATCGGAGATCAGCGGGTTACACCGACGAAAATAGTACGCAACCGCTGAGGAGGCGTGCCGATAGGCGTGTCATGCGCAGCTATGTGGGACTTGTTGCTCCGACGACGGACCTGACGTCATGAGCGAGTACGAGTTACGAGGGCGCAGCCAGGCCGGGAGCCATGCGGCTCCCACGGCGGCGCACGCGGATCCGAAGTTCCCGCTGCGTCCGCCCGAGCACCAAGCCGGTGATCGGATCTCGAGTTTCACGCGCGAAGTGGCCGCCGTCGGCATCGCGGTCGAGGCGGTTTCTCAGGCACACGCATCGAACGATCCGACGAGATGGCAGGAAGCGAAACAGGCCCTCGATCGCGATCTAGCAACAGCCACCAAGTCACTCGAGAGCGTACGCGCCAACGCAACCGCGGCGCCGCCTGCAGGACAGGAGGAGCTGGCCAGCGCGGAAGCAGCACTCGCCGCCCACCAGGCGAAGGTCACCACGCTCGCCGAAGCGCCGCGTGGCTGGAAGGCCGCGTCTCGCGAGGCCGAGTTACTTGCGATCGTCTCGGCTCCGAATGGCGACGGGGCAAAGGATGGATGGGAGCGCAAGGCCGCAGCACTGAGGTGCGAGTTTGATCAGCTCTCAGCCGCCGAGTGCCAAACGCTCGCGCAACGGATCCGGAAACAGTCGCCAGGCGATCCGATCGCTTCCGCGCTCGCGCCGGGCGTGCGGGTGAATCGGAGCCGCTACGATGACCTGCTCGGTTACCTCGATGGCGCGCGTAAGCGGGCGGCACTGGCCGCGTCCCTCGCGCCGCAGGCCCCAGCGGGGCGCGACGCAACCACAACGAGCGCGAACGTGCCTCCGGTCGAGACGGCAGAAGCCACCGGGCCGGTCGCGGTCTCCGAGCCCGAGACCATCGACGCGACGGTGCGCCGCGCGCTTGAGGCAGTCGCCGACGGGAACGAGGCCGAGCTCGAGGGTGCGTTCGCGGCCCTCGACGGCAGCACGCGACGTGCGCTCGCTCGGCGCCTGGAGTCGTATCGTCCCGGCAACGGTGATGAGCTCGCGGCCAGATTCGTTCGCCTCGATCGCACGCCTCGGATGCGAGTCCTCGCAGCGCTACGCGCCGATAAGCCGTCCTCGTATCCGTTCCACGCACAGATCCAGGCCGCGTTCGGCGCCCACGACATCGGCGAGGTGGGCAGCACTTCAAGCGGCGAAGCAGGAGATCAAGGCGCACGGGCATTCACCCGCGGTGGCGAGGTCACGTTCGGGGAGGCACCCGATCTCCATACGGCTGCGCACGAGGCAGCACATGCGGTCGTGCAGCGCGCCGGGATCGGGCCAAGCGGCGAGGGCAGCGCTGGCGACGAGTTCGAGCGACAGGCCGACGCGGTCGCGGATCGGGTGACGCGAGGAGAGTCGGCCGAGCATCTGCTGTCCGCGGTGGTTCAACGCTCGTCGAGCGCCGCGACGCCGTCGAACGCGATCCAGCGCAAGGACCAGGTCCTCAGCGCCACCCAGTACGTGGGGAAGCATGCCGATCAGGTCATCGCGGCGATCGACCGACGCATCGCGGAGACGCCACTCGATGCACCGCACCCAAGGCTGCCGTGGTCACACGCGCGCGATCCGCATACCGTCATCTCCAAGGCCATCCGGGCGTACGTCGGGATCTCGCCGGAACATCTGCTCGACAGTGTGTCGCGGCTCGTGCGCCCGACGAACCTTCTTGCGCTGATCGAAGAAGCCGGGACGCATCACACCGCGCCGGGTTGGCGCCCCGACGTCGGGCAGATCGTCGCCACTGCGCTCGACGTGCCGATCGCGCTGTCGTTGCGTCGCATGGGTGCGCGGCTGCGCGCGCAGCTCGATGTGCGGGACGACCACGTCCGAGGGTCCGACCTCGTCGCGAGCAGCCTGCTCGACGCCGTGATCGCCGACGCGTTGACCGAGCCCGGCGTGCTCGCACCCGCGGCACGTCTCGCGGGTGGCAGCCATGACACCGGCACGGTCGCGTTCGCCCACGGCGCGCGCGACGTGAACTTCCAGTGGATGGGCGACAAGGATCCGTCCCTGTGGAACTGGATCAAGGTCAGCTCGCCGAAGGATCCGACCGTCGAAGACGTCGCACGTACGCCGCTGGTCGACGGCGAGACGCCCGACGGATCTCAGGATGCCTCGCAGATCGTCGCGAGCCCGCCGTTCTTCGCGATCCCGATCGCACGCGCGAGCCGGATCCGCGCCGCTGTGGATCACGCACCCCCGGAGGTTCGCGAGCAGCTTCGCGGTGGTTCCACCGTGGCGACATCGACCTCACCCGATGCGCTCGCGGCCAGCACGCAGGCCGATGAGGCCGCGCTCGCACAGGCTCCGCATGCGCATGCGGGGGACCCGGCGCCCGGGGAGTCGATCGACCGGATCCGCCTGCAGCTGGGCTTTCTCCGGACGATGGTCGCGCCGTGGCACCTTCCGAACGCATTGTGGGCGGCCGATGCGTTTGTCGGCCGGCGAGCCACGGAGCTGTCGGCGGATCCGAAGAAGGCGGCCCGCTGGACGCCGGTACTCGCGGGACAGGAGCGTCTGCTCCATGCGGCCAGCTCGGAGCTGGGAAAGCTGCTCGTCGACCACGGCAAGCATGCGACTCCGGGTGCAGGTCCGGTTGCCGGCGTGGTCGAAGCCTACCTCCACGCTGCCTCGGTGGCGCACCTACTCGGCCAAGGCCCCGAGGCGCTCGCCACCGCACGGCATCGCTGGCAGATGCTTCCGCTCGCGCTCGCCGAGGAACACGTCCGCGCCGCCGCAGGCGCGGTCGATGCGCAGCACGCCGAACAAGCACAGGCGGGCCAGGCCGCGGTCGACGCCGACGACACCACGCTCGGGATGGAACGGGCGCGAGCCCGTGCCGCGAATCTGCGCCTGAATGCGGCCGGCACGTCCGACGTGGATCCCGACGAGCTCGAGGAGCTGACGGCGGATGCCGACACCGTTGCCACACGGGCGCACATCCACACGTTGCAAGCACAGGTCCTCGATCTCGAAGCGCAGGCGGTCGAGACCGGTCTCGCGACGAAGCGGTACGAAGGCGGTCTCCCGACGGTCCACGCCCTCGGCGATCAGCTGCGACTGCAGGCTGCGAGCTGGCTCGGGCAACTGACCGCCGCAAGCAACGTGTCGTTTGGTGCGAGCGCCGACGGTGCACCGCTCGCGAAGCGGCGTGCAGATCGCAAGCAGCGCGGTCTCGAGACCGTTCGCCGAGAGATGGAGGCGTTTGGCAAGCGTAGCGAGGTCGGTGCGTACTTCGAATGGGCGAAGACGCAGGTCGACGATCAACGGTTCAAGAACAAGGTGAACGAGTTCCTGCTCCAGCTCGGGATCATGGTGGTCACGATGCAGGCGGGAACCGCGATCGTGAACGGCGCGCGCGAGCTACTCGAGGCCCATCTGCTGATGTCAGAAATGCGCGGCGCGACGGTCGCGTTCAAGCTCGCGGAGACCGCGACCCAGGCGGTCCTCGCGGTCGGTGGTCAGGCCGCCACGGGTGCCGACGTCGGGCTTCGCGATGTCGCCGAGAATGGTCTCGCGATGCTGCTCACCGAGGCGGCAATGAAGCCGTTCGCCGGCCTGTTCGCCGGCAATGCCGCCCTCGAAGCCGAGGTGAAGACGCTGTCGCGACGCGCGATGAGCGCCGGGGCCACCGTCGGCCATGCGGCGATCGAGACCGGCGTCAGCATCATGGCGAGTCATGTCGCGCGGGCGGCAATCCATGGCGGCGAGCTCGACGCGGCGGCCACCGAGGAGATCGTCACCCAGGGCCTGTCGATCGCGGCGGGGCGGATCGTGGGGCATCACATGGCCGAGATGCACGCGCGCATCAAGCAGGCCGAGCACGAATACAACAGTGATTACCTCGCGACGTTGCGCGATCGCGCGCGAGTGTTGTCGGAGCGCGCACTGGCGAACGAGAGGCCAACCCGTGACGAAGCGCTCGCGATGCTCGCCGAGGAACACCGGCTATTTCTAGACGAGCGCGCCGCGTATGGCGACGGGCCGGCGCACGCCAAGGCGCGTGCCGAGAACGCCGCAACCCTCGGCGCGACCGATGCGCGATTCCTCGATGTACCGCTCCAGCTTGCGGGTCTCTCGCCGGTCGTCGATGGTCAGGTCTACGAAGGCGATTGGGCCACGGTCGACCGTGCGTTCAAGGCCGTGGCCGACAGCGGGCTTCCGATCAATCCGGTCTGGCATCCGGAATCCAACAGCTGGCACGTACACCTGGGCGAGCGTGTCGTCACGGTTCATGTGCGTGAGACGGCGAAGATTGCCGAGCACGGCAAGACACCGACTGCTGACGGACACGGCCCACCGCGGCCGATCCCCGATGGACCTGCGGTGCCGAAACGCGCACAGGACCATGCCGAGGCGCAGGCGAAGCAATCGCCGACGACGGAAACGCACGGCGTGGCCCCGAGCGCGGCGGAGTCGGCCAGCGCAAGCAAGGTCCCGCCGGAGCCGAAGGATGGCTGGGTCCGGTCGGCAGAGCAGAACGAAGCGCTCGACGCAGCACGCAACGGAAACCCGACGAAGGAGCAACGAACGCACCTCCAGGACGAGATCCGCCGCCAGGTCCCGGATGTCGCGCTCGCCGAGGCGATCCATGACGGCCACGCGAAGAGTGTCGTCTCGGTCGTGTTCCCCGGCGGTGGCGAGTACGGCATCAAGACGATGAACGACGAGGTGCTCGGGATGCGGTTCAACGATCGACTGATCGCGGAGCGCAACGCCGCGGTCAGGGCCGCCTTCGAGTCGCAGGGGCTCGAAGTCGTCAGCGTGGATCACAAGACCGTCTCGCTGGTGTCCGACAAGCCTGCGGCCGACATCGGCCAGCGCCTCGACGCCGCGCTCGCATCGGTCGACGCCCGGATGCCCGCCATCATCCGGAACCATCTCGGGATCGCGAAGGACTACTATCGCCGCGTGGTCGATGGGTTCGAATCGCGACCTCACAACGAGGCTGATCGCGACAACGTCGACTACACGGGTGCGAAGAAGCACCTCGCCGAGATCGCGAAGCTCGAAGGCACGATGAAGGCAAGCGACAAGCTCGGCCCGTTCAAGACCCGCGTGGAGGTCGGCGCCGCCGATCTCCATGGAACCGACTACTCGAGCTTGCTCGAGGCCGAGATGAACGCGAGCAAGGCGGCGATCATGGCCCGCGACACGGCCGATCCGCACGCGCAGGGCCGGGCCAAGGTCTATTCCCAGGAGGACTTCGTCGAGTTCGCGCACGATACGATGAAGCTGCGCGACGAGCTCGTGGCCGAGAAGGCAGTACTACCGATCCACGGTGAGCAGCTGCCGGTGATGGTTGGCGGTCATCTGGATCCCGAAGTGTTGTGGGGCGTTCGCAAGAAGAAGCTGGACGTCCTGGCTCCTGGACAGCAGAAGACGCTCGACAAGGTCGCGCGCTACGTCATGCGTGTGAACGCACTCGACTACATGGCCTCGTTCACGGGCGCCGAGGTATCGCAGCAAGGCGCGAAGGTCGAGAGGGCGCGCGAGGCCATGGCCAAGCTCGGCGGCGACAAGGCGGTCAGCAAGCAGGCGGCTTCCGAGGTCGAGGCGATCTTGAAGGGCTCGGTAGCGCAACAGAACGCACCGAGTGAGGCGCAGTTCTTCAACGCGGCTGCGGGGACGCAGGGCGACCGGATCGTGCTCAACGCCGACATCAAAGATCTGGGCATCGATCTCTGGGTTGACCTCGAGCAATCGATGGAACATCTAGATGCCTCGGCGGCGCATGGGAGGGGGGAGGAGACCCGATCCAGCATTCGAAACACCTCGGCAAGTGCGACCGATCGGATCGTCGTTCGCAAACAGTTCATCCAGAGGACCTATAAGGAGTTCTACGAACGGATGCTCGAGCGCGCGAGGGCCAAGGCTGCGGGCAGGCCTGAGCTCCTCCGCGCGCTCGAGCACGAACAGCAGCCGCTCTATCTGCAGGGCGGCGACGAGATCACGCTTTCGATCTCGCCGGCGTTCCGCGAGCTCGGCATGGAAGTCGACTTCGCACGGTGGCTAATCGAGAACGCTCATGCTCGTGTCGCGGTCACCGAGGCGCGCACCAGCCGGAGTGGCACGTCCGGGTCCGCTGTCGAGGCTCACAAGAAGGCGATGAACGACGCCGATCCAGGGCACAAGGTGCTCAAGAAATACGAGGAAGTTCGTCGAGTGCTCGACAAGAAGCTAAAAGCGAAGGCGCTTGTCGGCGAGAAGTTGTCCGTGGGCTCGCAGGCGCGCAACGCGATCGAACGCATGTACACGGATGTCGACGCAGGCGGCAACACCGTCGTGAAAAGCGAAACCGACATCCAACTGATCCGGCAGTATTCGGAAGAAGCGCTCGGCAAGGAACTGGTTGCGAAGATTCTCGACGGCAAGGAGAAGCCCGATGGCGATTGATCCCCGATCAGAAGAGGCGATTGCAGCAATCACGGAGGAGTATCGAGTCCCGACGCGGGCGGAGATCGACGCACTCATGCAAAAGTTCTTCGTCCTTCCGATTCGCGCGGACGTCGTGGACCGACTGGAGACAGAGCTGCATGCAGCTCTAGACGACAGCTCGAAGCACTCGATCCTGGGCTCACAGTTCGTCTCGAATCGCCGGCGGTACTTCGGACACGCGTGGAGGGAGGTTCTCTCACCCCACAACAACAGGCCAACTCCGAAAGAGCTTGCCGTCTGGATCGCGGTGCTCGGCGAAGGCTACCCGCGCCCGAAGCCGCACTGCCCTCCGGAATTCGTGGGCTCCTGGCGTCAAACGGTTCCGGAAGCGGCGACGTGGCGACTCGGATCCGACGGCAGTATGGAGACCGGGGACAGCCGATTTTCCGAACGCACGAAGTGGTGCGTCCATCGAGGTGAGTTTCCGGACGGTAGCTTTCCGCACGACGAGCTATGGTTTACCGGCCCGAGGCACCCCATCCCGCTGTTCGTGGGGGTCGCTGAGGTCACATCGAACCTGCTGCGGTCGATGTACTACGGTTCAGATGAACCGGTCGAATATCGGCTGGAGCGCGTGGAATGAACGAGGCGTCGCCGTACCGCGGCGAGGACGCGAGCTGGTTCCAGACTTTCGGGCAGCACGTAGGCATCGCAGAGGGCTGTCTCGAGGATCTAAGTCCGCTAGCCCAGCGCTTCGCTGCATCGGTCAGGTTCGCGCTCGATTCGACGCTGCTCACGCTGTGCAACCAGGTCGGCTCGGCCTGGGAGTCGATGTGGATCCAGCTCGATCAGGCACGTTCCGTCGCGGCGAAGAGGGGACGAGATGTGTCCGCGTACGATGCGGCTCGTAAGCAGGTACGGGACACGTCCTCAGCGGCGATCAGCTTCGAAGTCTCGCTGTACCACCCGACGCGATTCCCACCCGGCCAGCAGCTCGCCTACCGGACGAAGGAATCGATCTTCTACTACGTACCCGAGGAGTCGCTCGCACGGGCAGCCGTGGCTGCCCTTCGGTCAGCCGTTCCGGAGGTCGTGGTCCCCGAGGCGCCCAGGAGCGAGGCGTCCGCCGAACCATGGCAGCGCACCGCGCTCGGGCATTGGGCCGCCGTGATCATCGCGGTCGTAGTTGCTGGGTTTGCGATGGTTCTGTTGCTGAGCAGGTAAGGGCCTTGAACCTTGATGGCGAGTACAACGAGAGTTCTCGGAACCGAGTACGACACTGAGGCATCCCCTCATATGAGGCCGAAGATCGCGCGGAAGATTTCGTGACCTCGGACCGCCGAGTCGTACGCCTTCATCAGCGGCGAGAGTCGGTCCTCCCCC
>JAYVRN010000507.1:0-4696 GCA_043776275.1 Myxococcales bacterium
CGTGAGAGCCGTCGCGATCGTCAACGGAAACGCGCGCGGGGTGCGCGGCCGGATCCGCAAGCGGCTCGAGCAGGCGCTGCCCGGTGGGGTGCGGTTCACGGACTCCCTCGCGCACGCGCGCACCACGATCCGCGCCGAGATCGCGCGCGGCGTGGATCTGGTGATCCTCGGCGGCGGGGATGGCACGGTGGTGATGGGGCTGACCCTGATCGCGGAGGCGTGCCGGGGGAGCGGGCGCCCGGAGCCCGCGATCGGCGTGCTGCGGCTGGGCTCGGGGAACGCGATCGCGGACACCCTCGGAGCGAGCGACGATCCGGAGGACGATCTCGTGGCGCTCGCGGCCGGCCGCGGCGCGTGGCGCAAGGTCCCGATGCTCGACGTCCTCGGTGTGCGTGCACCGTTCGTTGGCGTCGGCCTCGATGCGCAGCTGCTGGAGGACCAGGAGGCGGTCGGGCGTGTCGTCGATCGGGTGCCGGGCGTACGCCGGCTGGTCGGCGGCGGCGCGCGCTATGCGCTCTCGGTCGCGCTTCGCTCGGTCCCGAGGTTCGCCACCACCACGCGGCCCAACGCGGTGGTCACGAACCTCGGCTCGCCCGCGATCGTCATGAAGCGTGGCGGTGCGACCGGCGCGACGATCCCGACTGGACAGCCGCTGTGGTCGGGCGCGTGCACGCTGGTCGCCGGCGCGACGATTCCCTATTTCGGCTTTGGGCTCAAGATGTTCGCGTTCGCAGGGACGCAGTCCGGGCGCTTCCATCTGCGCTGCGGCGATGCCGGTCTGTTCGAGATCCTCCGCAATACGCCGGCGGCGTTCCGCGGTGACTACTTCTCGGATCACGTCACGGACTTCCTCTGTGATCGCGTGGCGATCGAGCTCGATCGCGAGGCAGCGATCGAGGCGGGAGGCGAGCTGCTCGGTCGGCGCACCCGGATCGAGCTCGCGCTGACTGCGCCGGTCACGCTGGTTTCTCTGGCGAAACTTCCGTTCTGACGGATCGCTGCATCGACACCGCGTAACTCCTCGGGAACTTCGTACTCACGATCTCGAACAAATAATCTCTTCGTAAAAGGCTTTGACAGATCGAAGTAGCGCTGTTATCCGTATCAACCATCGGCGGCTCGTTCTCGAGCGGTCGACCTACCAGGAACCTCCCGTGCGTCAACTCCACCCAAATAGCCCCAAACTGCCGGAAAGGACTGCGCCATCTTGGCGGCGAGCCTTTACGTCGGGTTGCTTGCTTACCTCCGCCTACGGCGTGGGGAGCAAGGATCAGGGTATTCGCGCTGGGGGCCCCCACCGCTAGTCACAGTGTCAACTGCGACTAGTCCGTCAGGGCCGCCCAGGGGAAGACCTCCCCAAGCGGCCCTTCTCGTTTTCGGCTTCGTCTCCATGACCGTTCGGCGTTCCGGGTCCGTCATCCGACGCCAACACACAATCTGACTTTGCGACTCGTTATCTGGACTACGTAGTTCAGATGTCGAATCGCGACAGGTGCGCCCGCGATCGCCGCGGATGCATCGAGGCCCAAGGTGCGCGCTGCGTACGTCGGGACATCTCTGACAATCGAAGAGCTTTGATGATGCGGTGCCCTGGCAAGGGCACCATGAAACCAAGCGCTGCGCGGTCACCGTGATCGCGCAGCGCAACTTCCCGCTCTTGCGTAGTTGGTCTGCGCGCTCGGCTGAAGCCCGAGAGGTTCTGGTTCGATTCCAGAGGGTGGGACTGCGTGCGCGCGCCTCGTGCCGGCTAGACAACCGGCGCCCCCCTCACGAGGCGCGCGCACTGCCAGGAGTCCCGGGTTGGTAGCAACAAGGCGATGCACCGGTTTCTTAAACCGCGCGAGGTGGGTTCGATTCCCACTCAACCCACGAAGGATCAGCGAACGCGCCGATGGCGCCGACGCTGGTTCGAACCAAAGGTCTCGAACGAGACCGCCAAGCAGGCGAAGTGTTGTGGTGACACGCCGGTGCGCCACACCGGAGTCGGAGGGTTCAATTCCCCCCACCTGCTCTAACTGCGTCGACTTCACTTTGCGTCCGAGCCCCAGCGGCTCGGGCCGGGCTGTTCGTCTCAGGTTCCCCGGGAACACGACGAGAGCGACGCACCTTTCTTTCTCTCGCGGGCTTGGCCGATCGGTTAGGCAACGGGCTTCCACCCCGCTCAGGCCGGTTCGACTCCGGTGGTCCGCACGTCCTTCGCCTCTCTAGCTCAGCGGCAGCAGCAGCTGTTTCGTAAACAGCCGGTCGTCGGTTCGATTCCGACGGGGGGCGCCACTTTGATTCCGCGGGCCGAAGCGCGTGCGTTCTCCACCACCAAGAACACGCACGCTCGATCACTTGTCCGCGCCGTTCATCTCTCCGTCGCCACCCGGCGACGAGTCGCGCATCCGCGCGGCTGATCGCCACCCGGCGGTCGCTCTCACCAGTACCGCCCATGACCTGGGCCGGAGGAAAGCTCATGTTCAAGTTCACCAAGTTCTTCTCGACCCAGGCGACCTCGCAGGATCAGCCGATCCCTGGAACCAGCCAGGTCCCCAACTCGGCCGGCGGCTACGGCTGGCAGCTCGACGACTGGGCTCGCCTCGATCGCTTCCTCGTGCTCGGAAGTGAGGGCGGGACCTACTACGTCGGGGAGCGTGAGCTGACCATCGAGAACGCCTCCAACGTCCAGCGGTGTCTCGCCGCGGACGGACTTCGTACCCTCGCTCGGATCGTTGATATCTCTCACTCGGGACGTGCGCCCAAGAACGATCCGGCGATCTTTTCCCTCGCGATGGCCGCCAAGCTCGGAGACGAGGCCACGCGACGTGCGGCGTACGCCGCGCTGCCCAAGGTCTGCCGCACCGGCACCCACCTGATGCACTTCGCGGAGTACGCGCAGGGCTTCGGGGGATGGGGCCGCGGCATGCGGAAGGCGGTGGGCTCGTGGTTCAACGGCAAGCCGGCCGAGGACCTCGCGTTCCAGCTCGCGAAGTACCAGTCCCGCGATGGCTGGTCGAACCGTGACCTGCTGCGTCTCGCGCACCCGCGCGCGGCGTCGCCGTCGCACGATCGACTGTTCGCGTGGGCGGTGAAGGGTGAGCTGCCGGCCGGTGCCGAGTCGGATCCGGCGTGCCAGCTGATCGTGGCCATGACCGAGCTCAAGTCGGCCAGTGATGTCCACGCGGTCGCGAAGCTGATCCGCGAGCGTCGGATCCCGCGCGAGTGCGTGCCCACCGAGTGGCTCACCCGAGCCGAGGTCTGGGAGGCGCTCCTCGACGCGATGCCGATGACCGCGATGATCCGGAACCTGGCGACGATGACGCGCGCGGGGCTCCTGGTCGCCGGCTCGACCGCCGCGGCGCGGGTCGCCGCGCAGCTCCGCGATCCGCAGCGCCTCGCGAAGGCGCGCGTGCACCCGATCTCCGTGCTGTCCGCGCTCATGACCTACAAGTCGGGGCGAGGCGTGCGTGGCTCGGGGACGTGGGAGCCGGTAGCCTCTGTCGTCGACGCGCTCGACGCCGCGTTCTACGCGAGCTTCGGCGTGATCGAGCCGGCGGGGAAGCGCATGCTGCTCGCCCTCGATGTCTCGGGCTCGATGGGTTCGGGGGCGGTCTCGGGCATCCCGAGCCTGACCCCGCGGGTGGCGAGTGCCGCGATGGCGCTCGTGACCGCCGCGACCGAGCGCGACCACACGTTCATCGCCTTCACCGCCGCGGGTGGTGGATACGGTGGACAGTGGGGTGGCGGTCAGTCCGGGATCACCACGCTGACGATCTCGCCGCGGCAGCGGCTCGACGATGTGGTGAACGCAGTCGCGGCTCTCCCGATGGGTGGGACCGACTGTGCGCTGCCGATGATCTGGGCGGAGAACAACCGAGTCGATGTGGATACGTTCTGTATCTACACCGACAACGAGACCTGGGCGGGGAACGTGCACCCGTCTCAGGCGCTGCGCTCGTACCGAGATGCACGGGGAATTCCGGCCAAGCTGGTCGTGGTCGGAATGACGTCGAACGGGTTCAGCATTGCTGACCCGAACGACGCCGGTATGGTCGATGTTGTCGGCTTCGACACGTCGACCCCGCCGGTGATCGCCGACTTTGCGCGCACGTCAGGGTCCCACCCGATCCTGTCGTAGCTGAGCGAAGGCGCGGCCCTGCGACCGCTGCCGGTGGGGCAACCCACCGGTATTTGGGATCGAAGCTGAGCTGGTGCTAGCGGCCGATTGTTAATCGGTGTGTCGTTGGTTCGATTCCAACCGATCCCGCGTGTGTGTGCCTGCGTCCCAGTTTCAACGGGCCGACAGGCGTCGATTATCCGTAAATATAGCGGTCCTAAGGTAGCGAACCTCCGGCGACGGAGTTAGCGAAGCAGCAGGCTCTCTCGTCGCGCGAGTGACGAGCAACGCTTCGGCCAGAGCTCATTGCGTGCCCACTGCCGTCAACCCGGAAACGGGTGCGGTAAGAGCGACTGGTTCCACGGCGCCGGGCAACCGGTGCCACGGAGCCATCTTCGACGCCGATCCTTGTCCGTGCTTTTCCTGCGCTGGAAGGTGATCTCGCGGTGGCGCGAGCGCCGGGTGCTAACCGGACGGTCCCGTGAGGGATGCCGTTCGACTCTGCCGCCTTCCGCGCGATCCTGTCCGTGTCGTACAGCAGCAAGTACTCCGGTCTCTCTAACCGGCTACGCGGGTGCAAGTCCCGCCACGGATACC
>JAYVRN010000508.1:0-4682 GCA_043776275.1 Myxococcales bacterium
CCAGGACGACATCTCGGGGCTCACGTATTACGGCGCCCGGTACTACGACAAGCTGCTGATGAACTGGACGCAGGCGGATCCGCTGTACCTCCGCGTGCCGGATCTGGCGAAGCAGTCGACGCCGCGGAGATCGAACCTGGCGGCGTTCAGCTTGAACAACCCGGTCAGGTACATGGATCCGGACGGGCTGGACTCAGTGTCCGCGGGGCCGACCTCGGGCGCTGCGAACGTGTGCAACCAGGACGCAGGTGGGCGCTGCACGATGGAGGGCGATGGTGCGGCGGTCTATCAGCGCCAGAAGGGCTTCGTCGCGCAGAACGAGCCGAAGAACTGCGGAACCTCGGCGCCAGGCGTCTGCGACCCCGATTCGGCGGGCATGTACGGAGTCGCTCCGGGTGGTGGTGGTGGTGGCGGCGGCGGTGGCGGTCGCTCCAGTGGCGGTGGTGGCGGGCAGACACCAGCCGAGGCGGCTCAAGCACTGAAGTCCGGCGGCATCGGTATGATGAACAAGATCAACCGGGTATGGGATGCCCTTACCCCGCCGGTCGTGGAGGGACTTGCAGTCCTTGCTGGTTCCGCGCTTCTTGGAGTCGGCCTAGCCGCCTTGGCCGAGGTCGCAGGCTACGAGTTCCTCGGGGCTCAGGCCGCGAAGGCCGCATTTATGAGCGGTACAACAGGTGCTGGTATCGCGCGAGCAGCGTCAGAAATTCCGATGAACAAGGTCAACCACATCTTTGGCCAGGCAAGGCACCTCCTTCAACCGGTTGTGGAGTACTTCGGATCTCCTGTGGCGGCCTATCGCGGGCTCGAGTCGGCGGTTGTGAAAGCGGTAAATATGCAAGGGATCTCCGGCATCTTTCAGCTAGTAGTGAATGTTGCGAATCGCGAGGTCACCGTGCGGGGGAACGTGATGTTCGATGTCGTCACGATCAACACGGCCTTCTTGGCACACTAGCTCCATGGATCTCAGCGCGCTCGAGACAGCGGCTATCGAAAAACTCCTCGAGGGCACCCACCCAGCCCTCCAGCAATTGAAGCAGCAAGCCAAGGTTCTGCGCGCCACAAGGCGCGAGCACACTGGGGTTGGCTTCTTCACGGAGTTCGAACCTGGTCCTGATGCAGTCGCAGTTGCGGCACTCCCTGGACGGCTGACGATTGGCGATGTTGACGCTGCCATCAACGGGGTGGCCGATGCGGTTGGATTCCTTCTGTTTGTAGAGTCCGGATACATTACGATGCTTGAGGGGTTCGCCTACGGCAACGAGTGGCCGACCGAGGTCACTACGTTCTCGCTTCGACATCGCGACCCCTCACGACACGAAGTAGTGGCCTGCCTAAACCAGCAGCACGCGCACCAGCCATGCGAGACATGCGAGACGACAATTCCGCGTGCGACAGCACGAGTTCGAAAGTAACCGTGCCCCCCTGCCCCTGCCCATCCCCCCCCTGCCCCTGCCCCTCTGAACCCGACCGGGGTTGCCCCTGAACCGAACCCCCCCCAGAACCCCGACCGGGGTTGCGCGCGCGAATCGCGGCCGAGCCCCCGATCGCCAAGGTCGTCCGCGTCGTTGTCGCGACGTTCGACACTACGGATCTCATGGCTGACCTACGTCTACGACCACGCCGCAACGACGCTCGCGCGGTAGCGCGAACGCTGGGCGAAGCGATGAGGTTCGCGTCGTAGTAGTCGGCGGTCAGGCGACGGCGGCGACCGGGACGCCGGCGAACCGGCGCAGCCAGTAGGTGCCCGCGGGGAAGATCACGCGGATGCCGGCGAGCCAGGCCACTGCACGAGTCGATGCCGAGATCTCCATCTGCGAGCTTCGACGCGAAGATGCGCCAGCGCTCACCGGGATCCGGTGAGGAGGCTCCGCACGATCCACCGCCGCCCCCGGTGCTGACGAGAAACACCTCGCGCGGAGGGTCGCCCTTGATCGGCGCGTCGACTCGAATGCGAGTGCGCCACTTGTAGTACTGGCTCGCGACCGAGAGCACCACGCTACCGGCGAGCCTGGCATCGAAGGCGACGGTGATCGGGAAGCCGCCGTAGCCGTACAGCGTGTACGTCCCCGATGCGAGCTTGCACATCTGCGCGCGAACGACGGGACAGCTCCTGCGTAGAGCTCCACTGCAGGTCGCCTTCCTGCCACTCGCCGGTGTAGGCACCGCGCCGGAGCCCGATGATGTTCGCACGAACGGGCCCCAGGGACGATGCGAGGGCCAGACCTCCACGATCGGCCATATCGGACCGATCCTGGTCGGGGCGAGGCCCCACCGCGACTACTTTGCTAAGGTGGCGGCTCGATGCAGCCCGAGATCGCGTTCGACGGCGCGGCCCGCCTGCTGGTGGTGCTGCACGCGATGGCGGCGATCGTGCTGGTCGGCGCGAGCACGCACCACGCGCTGATCGCCGTCGGGTATCTCCGCGGGCGCTACAAGGTCCGGCTCGCCCGGATCTACGCGGCGACGGTCGCCGTCGCCTACGGGATCACGTTCGTCCTTGGCCTCCTCGCGTATCCGAGCTTCCGCTACCACGTGCGCGGGCTCTATCTCGACCGGCACGAGGTCTGGGCCTCGAACCTGTTCGACACCAAGGAGAACTTCGCGGCGCTCGGGCTCCCGCTCGTGATCGCGGCGTTCGTGATGTCGCGCGCGATGCAGCCTCAGGAGGATCAGGGCCTCGTGCGCGCCTATGCCGCGTTCGTGATCCTCGCGGCGGTGATCGTCTGGTTCAACGTGATCTCGGGCCTCGCGATCACGATGGCGAGGGGCGTGTGAAGAAGCAGGAGGCGCTGTTCCTCGCGATGGCGGCGGGCGCGATCGCGTTCGCGTTCGCGTTCATCCTGCCGATGCTCGCCTCGTCTCCGGTGGTCTGGTACTACCCGCTCGAGCATCGCTGGGCACTCGAGGTCAAGCCGACCGGGCTCGCGATGGACTTCTACGGTCGGCTGCTCCAGGCCACCGCCGCGTGGGCCGCGATCGTGCTGATCACGCTCCCGATCGCGCGCCGGGTGAAGACGCTCTCGGTGCGCGTGGTGGGCCTGGTCACCGCCTGGACGATCACCGCGGTGCTGCTCGTGATGCTGCACTACGCATGGACGCTCCACTTCCGGCAGCCGATCCCCGAGCCCATCCCGACCTGGTACCAGCCGCGCTGATCTGCGCGTGGTGTGCACGTCGCGTCCCGCTGTGCAGAGTCCTGCATGATCGTGCCTTCCGGCGGGCGCGTTAGCCGGCGAATGCCAAGTCCGCGTGGTCGTTGGCCCCTGCGGTGGCGCGCCGGGTGCACGACTGCGTCGCATGCGCCTCCTCCTCGCCATCACGCTCGGTGCCTCGCTCACCACCCTCGCCACGACCGGCTGCGTCAGCGACGAGGCCGGCGAGGACACCGCGCCGATCGGCGGCGGTGACGGCAAGGCCGATGGGGACACCACCGGCACGGTGGCCGCCAAGTCCGGGCTGGTGCTGATCTCCACGATGAAGCTCGAGGACACGCGCGAGAGCGATCCGGCGAAGCGGTTCTCGACGATCACACTCCGCGCGCGGGGCGTGGTCACGACCACCGCCACCGCCGATGGCGTGAAGCTGTCCGCCAAGCTGTGCGACATCACGCTGCCGATGGTGGGTGGCTATCAGCCGGAGCTCGACCCCGCGTTCGTCGCGAGCCTGCCACCGCTCGTGATGAGCGGCGCGATCGTCGACGACACGCTGGTCACCGAGCCCGCGGCCCTCGTGCTCGGAGCGCGGCTCGCCGATCCGATCGCGAGCCCGCTGCCGGCCGCCACCAGCTCGCGGGTGCTCGATCAGGATGGCGACGGCAAGCCGGGCGTCAGCATCACCGTGCGCGGCTACGGCGACATCTATGCTGCGATGCGCGTGAAGCTCGACCTCGAGATGCCGCTGACCGGCATGACCACGACCACGGGCACCGCGACCATCGCGCTCGACCAGGCGGTGTACGGCGACGACATCTGGTTCTACGACGCGGCGGCCTCGGCAGCGCAGTCCGCGCAGTTCGTGAAGGTCAAGTCGGCGACCAACGTGGTCAAGCTGCGCCGCGGGAGCGCGAGCTGCGCCGCGGTTCGCAGCGCGTTCCCGTGAGCACCTGCTACGCGAAGCCGAGCTGCGCGGCGAGCTGATCCACCGCCATCTTCGCCGTGGCGAGATCGCAGTTCATCTGCTCCCGGTACCTCTTCACGGCCTCGAGGCGGTTGCCCGCACGCAGGAGCTGCGCGACCGCGTCGAGCGGCGGCTGCCCGGTGGGCGGCGTGAGGTTCAGGTGCTGGTAGAGCACCGCCAGCTGGCGCTCGAGGAGCGCGACCTTCTCGGTCAGCTGATTGAGGTGAGCGCGTTCACTGGGTTCGAGGCTCATTTGGGGACCTCGGCGAGGATATCGAGGATCGGGTCGATCTTCGAGGTGTCCTCGCACTTGGACGTCGTCAGCAGCATGGCCTTGAAGCCCGCGTTGATCACGGCCTTGTCCTGCGCGGCCTCGGGTGCCGCGATCTCGGCGCCGAGCCGGGTGATCGCGCGCGCCTCGTCGAGGAGGGGCGCGAGATCGGCGCCGAGCTTGGCGCAATCGCCCTCGTCGCGCTTGGCGAGCTCGCTCAGCTTGCCGAAGAACTCGGCGCGCTTGCCGAGGGCCTGCTCGGACTTCGTGGGAGGCGCCGGGGCGTCGGGTG
>JAYVRN010000509.1:0-4678 GCA_043776275.1 Myxococcales bacterium
TGCGGTAGTGGTCCGGTCAGTTCACGGGGTCGCGGATCCGGGACGGGCGGGCGACGGGGACGAAGGCGAAGTGCCGGAGCCAGTAGGTGCCCGGTGGGAAGAGCGTGGGCGCGCCCAGCAGCCAGCGGGTGCGCGCGTCGCTGTAGGCCTCGAGGAAGAGACGGTTGCGCTGCAGGGGCTTCGATGCGGGCCCAGCGGTTGCGGGCCGCGACCTGCGGCCGAAGGCCGAAGCGCGGCTCGTGCGTCGTCGGGCGATCGCGCCACGACTGCGCCTTCACGGCCCGGCGGCCCAGCACGCGCGCGCCGGTCGCCGCCCGGCGAGCGAGGTGCTCGCCCTCGACCTCGGCGACCCGGGCCCGGATCCGCGGGAGGATCTGGTCGACGTCGCCGAGCCCGGGCGGGATCGTGAAGTGGAGCGTGACCTCCTCGGGCATGTCCTCGCTGAAGAAGTGCCGCGGCCGCTTCACCATGATGGGCTTCTTCTCGAGCAAGGCGCGCAGCGTGTTGACGCCCGGCCAGTGGTGCGCGCGCTCGACCAGGCCCGCGGCGACCGGGTTGGTGGCGGCGTAGACGATCTTCTCGATCAGGTCGTCGACCTCGACCAGCCGCACCACCGACGTCTGCTCCGCCGCCCAGAAGTTCTCGAACTGGCCGCGCAGCGCGTTGGTCGCCCGCGCCACCAGCTCGTGCAGGTACTGGTAGAACTCGACCCGCCGCCCGGCGTCGTCGTGGGCGACGACGTGCTCATGGTTCGACATCGTCACCGCGATCGCCAGCCCGACCCCGGTGCGCTCCGCCGCCAGGCCGAGCACGTAGAGGTACGTCTGGTTGGTGTCGTCGTCGGGCCGCAACAGGAAGGTCCGCTGGGTACACCGGCGGGTGAGGAGCACGTTCTCGCCGGGCAGGACGGGTCGAGGCAGCATTGCCGCCGCTCTATGCACCGCCCGCGCCAGCCGCAACCGCCCGCAATCCCGTCACCCCGGACACCGCCGTCCGAGATCCGGCCACGCCCGTCCGGCAGCCGGCCGTCGCCGGACGCAATGGACGGAGGCGGACGGAGGCAGCCTCGGGATGGACGGCTCCGGCTCGACGGCTCCGCAGCAGCGTGCGCACATCGGGCGACGGCGATTGCCCAAGACGGCGCAAGCCGATCACCGAAAACGGACGATGGCGATCGCCGAAAACGGCGATGGCAATCGCTGGTCGGACCAGCCGGTGAGGGCGCGGTCGTGACCATGGCGGCGTAGCCGGCCGGGATCAGACCCAGCCGACACGCTGGTCGGCTGGGAGGCCCGCTGGGGCCGGCGAGCGACCCAGAACGGTGCTTCGGACCGCGCCTCCCCGAGGAGCCGAGATCCCCACGGAGCGACTGTCCACGCGAAGGACACGAAAGATCCTTCGGCTGATCGCCGGACCAGGGGAGCGATGGACAGGCCGCTGCTTTCCGTTGCAGCGGGCGCCGCCCGTCCGCGACGTCAACTCGGGCCTCGACCGGCGCCGGTCGTCGACGGGCACGACGTCCCGGTGCGGAATGCCGCGTCGAGCGCCCGCAGTCGAGCTACGAGCTCATCGGGGCCGATGTCCGGGAGGCCGTCACGAAGCCGGACGCACGAGTCCGCGGCGCGCGGAGCGCAGATCGGAGCAAGCGCCAGCCCGTAGTCGACGAGGGCCCGCCACCGGGCCATCGTCTCGGCCGCCTCGCTCGCGTAACGAGTCATGTGGCCCTCGGTGTCGAACGGCGTCGACGAACCCTCACGAACCCGGTCGACCTCGTCGGGGGAGATCCTCAGGAAGATCTCCATGGCACCGCAATCGGCGCGCTGGCGCCCTGTAGGATCGGGTCGCGCGCACGGGCCACGACCGCGAAGGCCGTCGAGCAGCAAGCGCATCCGGCGAAGCGAGCCCTCGGGGTCCCCCAGGACGAACGACGGAGTTGTGGCCGCGCACGCACGCGGCACGGCGTCCAAGGAGCACTCGGGTGCGACCGCGTCCAGGACACGATGGCTGGCGGCCGCGTCGTTCACGGTGGGAGTCAGCAGGTGCCTCGTCTTGGTGAGCTCATCGACCGCCCACGCCCGCAGGAGCGGCAGGTCGGACTCATGGGCGCGCAAGCGGACCTCGAGCCGGTCGGCGAGGCGGGCGCAGATCTCCTCCCCGAGCCGCGTGCGGCGCCCGGTGCCGGACGTACACGCCGTTGCAACCCACGCCAGGGCGAGGACGCGCTTCATCGGAGCAACGCCGGAGAGAGGTCCTGAGCAAACTCGGCGGCATTGCCAAGCTGGATCTCGTCACCGTCCATCGCGGAGCGCCGGACAAAGCCATCCGCTGTGATGAGGAAGCGCCCGGTAGGCTTCGGCGGGTTGAGCTCGTCATTGTTATAGACGGCCACTACCTTGTTCATCTTGAGGTCACGGATCGCAGGGAACTGGGCCACCAAGCGCTTGACGTGATCGCTGACACCGGCAAGACGCATGCCGCCGCCACGCTGGTACAGGCTGAAGTGGGTGGCGTGTCCATCTACGTAACCGTCTGCCCACAAGTTGATCTCGAGCATGCCGTGCAGGGTCGGGTTCATGACCCGCTGGTCGTCGTCGACCACGTCCTCGATGCTGGCGCTGCCGGGGTCAACGTTGCCGGTCGACGGATGGTCAGCGCTGGGGTGATCGAAGTCCGGCGGCGCCGCGGCAGCGTGTGTGGGCACAGCGTGGGCACTGCCGTGTTCGCCGGCCCAAGGATCCCAGCCGCCCGCACCATGGTGAACGCGAGCGACGAGGTTTGTCCACTCGACCGCGATCTCGCGGGCAGCGGCCTGACGGATCTCTGGGTCGGCCGAGTCCTGGTGCTGTCTTTCCACGGCCTCGCGGAGCGCGGGCACCGGCAGGGCCCCAAGCTCGCGCCCGGTCGTGTCGTAGAACGTATGGAAGAAGTCGCTCCGAGCGACCTGAAACTTGTCAAACTGGGCGTCCCGGAAGGCGCGCGCGAGGTCCGCCTCGGAGACGTCGGTGCGCGTGGAGATCCCGACGTGAAACGACTTCTTCAGGCTGTCCTTGATCGCGTCGGTCGCGAAGCGCTGGTGGGTCTGCTTGAAGCGGTCAGAGCCGGCGATGATGTTCGAGGCCATCCGCTTGGCGAGGATCTCTGCCACCACGCCCGCGGCCCCCGCGATCGCTGCGCCGGCCGCCATGTTGACCAGCTCGACCAGCAGATCGGTTCTCTTGGGTCGATGACTCTCGAGGGCGGCGCACGTCGAGTACATCGCATACAGCATCGCGTCGAACTTGGACTCGAGCATGCTCCGGTACGTGTTGACGAGAGCACCGCGCTCGTCGTGCTCTTGGAGCTCCGCGTGGTTGACCGGTCGATCGGCGTCGGCCGTGGCTGGCGCCTGCCCCCCCCGACAGCGGCGCCGGTGCCCCGCCGAAGCCGTCGGGCGTCGCTCCGCCGCCACCGAAGCGATCGACCGCACCGTCGGCGTATGGCGCATCCAGCCGTGCTGCGCCGGATGCAGGAGAATCGAATCCAGAAGTGGGAGATCCATCGCGGGAGCGTCCGAAAGGCATGATGCCCTCTCTATCGACCGCCGGTTGGAGCGGTTGCGCGAGGAGTCGCAGGGTCGAGTGGCGACAGTCCCATCGGTCGGCGAGGATCGCAACCACCCGTCAGGGGTGAGGCGGGTGAGGCCGGAGCTCCCGGAGCCCCGACCGAAGGTCTTGGTGTGTGTGAGGCCCAGACAGCCCCGACCGATGTGCTCGGCCTCGACCTCGGCGACCCGGGCGCGGATCCGCGCGAGGATCTGGTCGACGTCGCCGAGCCCGGGCGGAATCGTGAAGTGGAGCGTGACCTCCTCGGGCATGTCCTCGCCGAAGAAGTGCCGCGGCCGCTTCACCACGACCGCCGCCAAGAAGGTCTACGAGAACTCGTCGTTCACGCTCCCCCGGCCCGGCGCCGCGCACTGACGTCAGCGACGGCGACCGCCGCCCCCAGCGTCGACGATCGGTTCACCAAAACGGCGTGCTACCATCGTCCCGATGAGCGAACCGTCAGCCTTCGGTCATGCCGATCCGGCGTCGATGACGTTCGCCGACTGGGCAGACATGCCCGAGGACGCGCCGGGCGAGCTGGTCGACGGTCGGCTGGAGGACGAGGAAGTGCCCGACTACGTGCATGAGCTGATCGTGACCTGGCTGGCCCAGCAGTTTCGGAATTGGCTCGCGGGTCGCGGTTTCGTCGGGGGCTCCGATGCGAAATTCAAGGTGGGTCCGCGCCGCGGGCGCAAACCGGACTTCTCGGTCTTCCTGCCCGGTGGACGAGTGCCCCCTCGCCGCGGGCTCATCCATGTCCCGCCCGACATCATGGTCGAGGTCATCTCCAGCCGGCCGCGTGACGTCCGCCGCGATCGCCTCCAGAAGCTGAACGAGTATGCCGCCTTCGGCGTCCGCTACTACTGGATCATCGATCCGCAGCTCCGCAGCTTCGAGATCTTCGAGCTGACCGCCGAGGGCGCGTACCTCCATCGCCTCGGGGTCGGCGAAGGCGTGGTCGACCCGGTGCCCGGTTGCGATGGTCTCCGACTGGCGCTCGACGAGCTGTGGGCCGAATGCGATCGCCTCGGCGACGAGGCGCCCGGCGAGGACGCGCCGCTCGCCGACGACTGAGACGACCGGGCCGTCCCCGAGCG
>JAYVRN010000510.1:0-17163 GCA_043776275.1 Myxococcales bacterium
CGCAACGGGGACACCGGCCTCTACGTCGTGGACGCCCGCACCAACCAGCCGCTGTTCGCGATCAACGCCGACGAGGCGTTCAACCCGGCCTCAAACGTCAAGATGATCTCCACGGCGGCATCGCTCGAGCTGCTCGGCCCCGCGTTCCGCTATCCCACGCGCCTGCTCGGCGCCGCGCCCGATGGCGCCGTGATCCACGGGGACGTGTACCTGCTCGGCAGCTACGACCCCACGCTGACCTCGGCCGATCTGACCGAGCTCGCGCAGGCCGTGGCCGCGCGCGGGGTGACCTCGATCGACGGCAGCGTCGTGATCGGCGCGGATCCCACGCGCGATGGCATCTATCGCGCCCTGATCCCGATCGCGATCACGGGCGGCGATCCCGGCGCACCCGCGATCGCGACGGTGCCTGTCGGCGCGGAGCACGTCTCGGTCACGGTGACCGCGAAGACCGCCAAGCGCGCGATGCGGCCGCGCCTGACCTACAAGGTCGAGACCACGAAGTCCCTGCTCGGGCAGCCGCGGATCCACGTGACGATCGGCGGCACGATCGGCAAGGGGGCGTCCCTCACCTACCCGCTCGCCACGCGCGAGCGCACCGCGACCGCCGCGTACGCCTTGAAGGGCGCGCTCGCGGCCCACGGGGTCCGGGTCTCCGGCGACCTCAAGGTCAAAGAGCTCGGCGACTTCGTCGGCGATGCGGTCGGCGCCGGTTCGCTGCCGATCGAGCTCGGTCGCCACGACTCGCGGCCGCTCGCGGAGATCGTCACGCGGATCAACAAGTGGAGCATCAACTGGCTGGCGGATCGCGTGATCATGACCGCCGCCGCGCTGTCGCGCCGCCAGCCGCCATCGATGGAGCTCGCGGTCGATGCGATGTACACGTGGCTCGCGCGTCGCCCGCACCTGTCGAAGTCGGATCTCTACGTCGACACGGGATCGGGGTTGTCCTACCGCACCCAGATCTCCCCGACCGAGCTGGTCTCGATCGTCCGGAGCGCCTCGGGCTACGCGCAGGACTCCGATCCCGAGCTCGGCGCCGCGTGGGTCAGCTCGCTCTCGATCGCCGGCACCGACGGCACGCTCCGCCACCGCGTGCGGGGTGCCGACGTCACGGCCCGCGTCCGTGGCAAGACCGGGACCCTGTCGACAGCGATCGCGATGTCGGGCCTGCTCGACGTCGACCCCGAGCACCCGCTCGCCTTCGCGCTCGTGACCAACACGAAGCGCCCGCTGTCCAAGGGCGCCGTGCGCAAGGCCCACGATCAGCTGATCGGCGCGCTGTGCACGTACGCGGCGAAGACCTCGAAGGCGAGTCCGCTCGTGCCGGCTCAGGCCGCCAGCCCCGCGCACATGCCCGCGCCGGCCCTGCCCCGTGCGCTGACGCCCGCACCGGCGCCCGCTCCAGCATCACCGTCCGCGGGTGAGCCACCACCGGCGACCACCGCCGTGGATGCCGAGGAGATCGAGCGCGACCCCGTGCTCGACGCCGAGACCTCCGGCGAGCAGTGACCCTTGCGGGAGACTGCGCCGCGCGGCCTCTAGGGCTTGACGAACCGGAGCACGAACCGGTCGCTCGTGCCGCGGCGCTCGGCGGCGGCCTTGGGCGAACTGTTCCAGTCGCGCTTGTCATCGGGCATCCGGAGCACATCGCTCTCTGCGTCGAGCTTGAACCCGGCCGCCAGGATCTCCTGCTTCACGGTGTCCTCGTCGATCCGGTGCAGCGTCTCGACGTCCGCGAGGCCACTGCCGGCCTTCGCGCTGTGATCGACGATCGCGTAGACGCCGCCCGGCTTGAGCGCGGCCAGCACGTTCGCGTTCAGCTTGGCGCGATCGACCTTCTGCCACACGAAGTCGTGATAGTTGAGGATGCAGATCACGGCGTCGAGGTCTTTGGCCTCCGCCGGGAACGGCGCCTCGGTCGCCTGCTCGAGGTTGACCACGTGCTTCATCACCGGCTTGGCGAGGCGCTCCGCGAGAGGCTTGCGCGCGAACCGGTCGAGGATGTCGGTCGTGTTCTGCGCGAACAGCGTGCCGCCGTCCCCGAGCACGCGCGCGATCAGCTCGGTCGAATAGCCCGGCCCGGAGAACAGCTCGAACACCCGCTGGTTGGGTGCCAGCTTGAAGAACGCAAACACCTCACCGGGCTTGCGACCCGCGTCGAGCGCGCGATCCTTGTCGGTGCGGTCGGGCGCCGAGATCGCAGCGCGGATCGGCGCCGGGACGTCGGCCGCGGGCGTGTACGGCGGAATCACCAGCGCGGATCCGGATCCCGATCCGGCGCCTGCCTCACCGCCGGTCTTCGAGCAGGCAGGAGCGCCGAGCAACGCGAACAGGACGGCGACGGCGACGGACTTCATGGGGACCTTCCAAACCGCGCCCGACGGCGGCGCATTCCTACAACTGTAGTTACCAGCTCAGTCGTCGTGCGAGAACGACTGCGCGAGCTTCTCGAGCACGCCCTGATCCTCGAGAGTGGTGGTGTCGCCCCGGGCCGTGGATCCGGAGGCGACCTCGCGGAGGAGGCGCCGCATGATCTTGCCCGAGCGCGTCTTCGGCAGCGCATCGGCGAACCGGATCTCCTCGGGCCGTGCGAGCGCACCGATGTGCTTGGTCACGTGCTCGCGCAGCTCCTTGGCCAGCGCATCGTCGCCGATGAAGCCCGAGCGCGGCGTCACGAACGCGACGATCGCCTGCCCCTTCAGATCATCGGGCCGCCCCACCACCGCTGCCTCGGCGACCTTGGGATGGCTGACCAGCGCGCTCTCGACCTCCATGGTCGACAGCCGATGCCCGGCGACGTTGATCACGTCGTCGACGCGCCCCATGATCCAGATGTACCCGTCGGCATCCTTGCGGGCGCCATCGCCCGCGAAGTAGCAGCCCTCGATCTCCCCGAAGTACGTGGTCCGGAACCGCTCGTGGTCGCCGTAGATCGTGCGGAGCATCGACGGCCACGGCCGCGTGATCACGAGGAACCCACCCTGGTTCGGGCCGACGGGGACGCCGTCCTTGTTGACGATGTCGACGCTGATCCCGGGCAGCGGACGCGTGGCCGAGCCGGGCTTGGTCGGCGTGGCGCCCGGCAGCGGCGAGATCATGATCGAGCCGGTCTCGGTCTGCCACCAGGTGTCGACGATCGGGCAGCGGTCGCCTCCGATCTCCTTGCGGTACCACATCCAGGCTTCGGGGTTGATCGGCTCACCGACCGAGCCGAGCAGCCGCAGCGACGAGAGATCGTGCGCCGCAGGGTGCTGATCGCCCCACTTCATGAACGCGCGGATCGCCGTGGGTGCCGTGTAGAACACGGTGACGCCCCAGCGCTCGATCACATCCCAGAACCTGTCGAGCCCGGCACCCGGATCGCGCCCCGAGGTATGTGAGCGGGTGCGCGGCGCGTTCGGGGCACCCTCGTACATCAGCACCGTCGCGCCGTTGGCGAGCGGTCCATAGACCACGTAGCTGTGGCCGGTGACCCAGCCGATGTCCGCCGTGCACCAGAACACATCCTCGTCACGCAGATCGAACACCAGCTTGGTCGTGTACGCCGCCCCCGTGAGGTACCCGCCAGTGGTGTGCAGGATGCCCTTGGGTTTGCCGGTCGTTCCGCTCGTGTACAGCGAGAACAGCGGGTGCTCGCTGTCGAACGCCACCGGCTCGTGCACCGGCGAGGCGGTGTCGACCACGTCGTGCCACCAGCGGTCCCGCGAGGTCCACGCCACCTCGTTCTTGCAGCGCTCGACCACGATCACGTGCTCCACCGTGGTGCCGGCGAGCGCCTTGTCGACGTTGTCCTTGAGCGGGATGATCGCGCCGCGCCGCCAGCCACCGTCGGCGGTGATCACCGCCTTGGCCTTGCAGTCACCGATCCGATCCGCGAGCGCCTCCGACGAGAATCCACCGAACACGATCGTGTGGGGCGCGCCGATCCTTGCGCACGCGAGCATCGCGATCGCCGCCTCGGGGATCATCGGCAGGTAGATCGCGACGAAGTCCCCCGCGCGGATGCCGAGTGCCGTCAGCGCATTGGCGGCCCGACACACCTCGCGGTGCAGCTGGCCATACGTGATCACGCGGGTGTCGCCCGGCTCGCCCTCGAACAGGATCGCCGCCTTGTTCTTGCGCCAGCTCGCCGCGTGGCGGTCGACACAGCTGACGCTTGCGTTCAGCGCCCCACCCACGAACCACCGCGCATCGGGCAGCTTCCACTCGAGCACCTGACTCCACGGCCTGGCCCATGCGAGCTCGGCGGCCTGCTCGGCCCAAAAGCCCTCGGGGTCGCGCTCGGCGCGGGCGTACAGCCCCTCGTACTCCGCCAGGCTCCCCACGCGCGCCGCCTTCGCGAACGCCACCGGTGGTGGAAAGCTGCGGTTCTCGGTCAGCACCGATTCGATCGACGAGGACGACGACGACGTCACTGCGCCTCGAGGATGGCGATCGCATCGATCTCGACGCGGGCATCGCGGGGCAGCCGGGCGGCCTGCACCGTGGCGCGGGCCGGCGGATCACTCATGAACCGCTGCGCATAGACCGCGTTGACCCTGGCGAAGTCGCCCATATCGGCGAGAAAGATCGTCGTCTTGACGACGTGGGCGAACGAGCCACCCGCGGCCGCCAGCACCGCCCCCAGGTTCTCGAGGACCTGGCGGGTCTGGGCCTCCACATCGCCCTCGACCATCAGGCCGGTCACCGGATCGAGCGGGATCTGGCCGCTGCAGAACATCATCCGCTTGCCGTCACCGACGGGGACGACCACCGCCTGCGAGTAGGGCCCGATCGCCGCCGGGGCCGCCGCGGTCCGTACGATGCTGCGTTCCATGCCGCGGTCGTAGCACGGACTTGACGGGCCCCCTCCCCGGGGGGTAATCCATGTCCCCTCTCGGGCGATTAACTCAGCGGGAGAGTGATTCCTTCACACGGAATAAGTCGGGGGTTCAATCCCCTCATCGCCCACCAGGAAAACGGCCGGTTGCCTCAAACGGTAGCCGGCCGTTTCTGCATCGAAACACGTCACGGGATCGATCGCCGCCCAGGATGCTACTTGCTCGGCCCCGCAAGACGCCGGCCTTCCGACGAGGTACTCGGGCGGGTTTTGACGGATGATGCGGCCATGGCTCAGCGGGTCATCTACGAGGGGTCGCTCACGGTGAGCGGCGCGGACTATATCCAGACCGTCCAGCGGGGGAACGACTACGTCGAAGCCCAGCTCGAGGGGCTCGACGAGAGGATCGCGCCCAACGCGCACCTCACGTTCACGCTCGATTACCCGTTCAGCAAGCCCTACAAGGGCACGGTGGTCACCGATGCGGGCGCGAGCCTCCGGCAGATCATCGACGCGATCCGCCACGGCTTTCGCGTGATGTACCGCGGCGCGGCGCACGAGGAGGTGCCGAACCTCACCAACGAGAAGGTCGACGGCGACTACGGTCGCGCGTACCACGCGATCGAGGACCTCGTGATCGAACGGATCGATTTCGACGAGGAGACCGGCGAGCTCGAGATCGAGATCGGCAGCTGATGCGGTGCCCCGCGGCGCTCGCCCTGCTGGGTGCGCTCGCGCTGGGCGCAGCGCGAGCGCGCGCAGAGCCTCCTGCCGGAGACACGTTCTCGGTTCAGGCCAAGGGTGCGGGGCTCGGCCTCGTCCTGGGCGGCGGTATCGGCCTCCTCGCGGGTTTCGGCCTCGGCGGCAGCGACAAGCTCCCCGCCGCACTCGCTGGTGCCGCCGTCGGTGTCACGTTCGGGATCCCGATCGGCGTGCAGCGCACCGCGGATGGTCAAGGCGGCACGGGACGCGGGTGGGGCACGACACTGGGCGCGATCATCGGCTCGGGGGCCGCCGGCGCGGCGATCTACGGCGCGCAAGCGGGCAAGAGCAAGCTCACGCCGGAGACCGCGATCTCGACGTTCTTGATCGTGCTCGCCTGCGTCTCCGCCGGCCCGATCATCGGCTACCGCGCGACGCAGGCCCACGAGACCACGGCGACGCCCGTGATGCTGTCGTTCACGTTCTGATCGCCAGCGCGCGCCGCCGCCGCTGCGATCGACGGTGAACGCGACCGGGAACGCTCAGCGCTTGCGCGACTGACTATCCGAGTCCGGCGAGATCGCGGTCTCCTCGGAGGCCGACCAGTCGACGAGCTGCTCGTCCTCGACCGCGAGGCTCGAACGCCAGTCGTCCTTGACGTCGGTCTCGACCTCGACCTCCATCTCGGTCTCGCCGCGCTTCACCCGCGGACGCTCGCCGCTCGGATCCGGCGCCGGCGTGGGCACGGAGGCCTGGGGACGACGCTGGTTGGCGGCGGCGAGCCGACCGATGTTGGTGTTGGTCTGGCGGAACCGCTGGTTGGTCGGGGTGCGCGCACGAACCGGCGGCGTTGACTCGGCCTCGAGCTCGGCCACGACATCGTCGAGCCCGACGGCGATCGCGGTGGACTGCCCTGGCGAGGGGATGCTCGGCCCCGGGTTGACGAGTGGAGGTGCAGGGGCTGGCCGCGCCTCGGGGGGCGGCGGGCTGCCGATCGACAGCGGCTTGGCCGCGGCGCGTGGCGGTGTGGGCGGCGCATCGCCGATCTGCGTGGCCTCGTTGCCGAGGATCGGGCCAGCGGCGCTCGACGCAGCGAGCGGCGTGGGGCCCGTGGTCGCGACCGGCCGCGCGGGGATCACACCACCGAGCGAGCGCGCACCGATCTCGCCGATGCACGCCCAGATCACGGCGCTCGGGACGTGCTCGCACAGGTTCGAGACGCCGACGGTCTCGACCACGAGCTGCGCATCGATCTTCGGCGCACCCACGCAGGCCGTGAGCAGGCGCGCCCACAGCGGGCGCGGCAGGTGCTGCGCGAGAACGTCGGGCGTCACGTGACGGAGCACGTCGTCGGCGGTGCCGATGCCGAGATCCAGCGCCGAGGTCAGCGCTGCGACGAAGAACCCCTTCATGTTCACGACGTCGACACCCCGGCGCGCGCGGCCGCGGCCGCGATGCACGCCCACAGGACATCGTGCGGCAGGTGCTTCGCGAGGAGCTCCGGCGTGACGGTCTCGAGCACGCGCTCGGGCGTCATCGAACCGGCGGCCAGCGATGCGGCGAGCACCTTGCTCAGCAGCTCGGGCGGCAGGTGGCTGGCGAGGACATCGGGCGTGGCGTGGGCCAGGACGTCACTCGGGGCAAAGATCGAGTGCTCGAGGCCCGACTCCATCATCCGCGCGAACCACGCCTGGCGCTGATCTTGACTCATCCACATCGACGGTACACGAGCCCCCCGCGCGCAACCACCACCACCGGCAACTCGCTGAGATTCCTGGAAACGGCGTCAAGAAGCTTGCGTCGGCGACACCTGGGCTGCACGGTCAAAGCAGGGATGCCCGAGTCACGCGGAAAGCTCTCATCGGGCACCCTGCTCTACCGCTATGTCGGCGAGGCGATCGAGGTGCTGCTCGTGCACCCCGCCGGGAACTACAACCGGCGTGCACCGTGGGGCATCCCGAAAGGTGCGCCGGACCCAGACGAGGAGCTCGAGGCCACCGCGCGCCGCGAGACGCTGGAGGAGACCGGCCTTGACATCACCCAGCCGCTGACCGATCTCGGCTTCGTCGACTACACGCGATCGAAGAAGCGTGTGCACGCGTACGCAGGTCCCGCGCCCGAGGGCGCCTCACCGCGCTGTGCCTCGTGGGAAGTCGACAAGGCGGAGTTCATCGAGATCACCCGCGCGCGCCGGATCATCCACCCGGATCAAGCCGCGCTGCTCGATCGTCTGGTCCGTCATATCGGCGGCGAGACCGGTATGGGCGCTGCCGAAAAAACTTCGGCGTAAGTGCGCTTACGCACGGCGAACCGACATTCTCCGTCGGTGACGCGGGGTGTCGCAGGGGCTGTCGCCTCCTCGACGGTTGTCACCGATCCTGACACCCAGATCATTTCTGCTTGCCAAATCTGCGCACCGATCTAGATTACGCAGCCGCTGTTTTCCGATTCCGGAAGATGGCCGATCCGCCAAGCAGCTGAATCTGCTTGGAGTGATCGTCCTACCCCAATGACCGGGATGTCCCGGCCGGGTTCGGTGCGCAACGTGCACCGGTAACGAGCAGGGTTCTCGCTCGTACCCACTGTGCAGGGAACAAGAACCGTCGATGCAACGGTTCGAGTTCAAACGACGTCTCATCACGTGAACCAGGAGTACCGCCATGGCCACCACGCATTCAGCACGTCGCCCGCAGCGCCCCGCGCGTGGGACGACTACGGCCACCGCCACCGTTCGCCCACACCGCCCCAAGCTCGCGCAGAAGCGCTCGGGTGCGGCGAGCAGTGAGGCGCCGTCGCTCGCTCCCGAGATCGTCCCCGTGGTCGTCGAGCCTGCAGTCGTGAAGGCCGTGCGCCCGATCCGCGCCGGAGACTCGGACGATCATCTCGCCGCGTACTTCCGTCAGCTCGCTGCGCACGAGCTGCTCACGCCCGAGGACGAGCGCGAGCTCAGCCAGGGCATCGAGGACACCGAGATCCTGACGTGGGAGCGTGTGCTCTGCCGTGCCGATGTCGTGCGTCCGCTGCTCGCGATGGTCGAGCCGAACCTCGAGCAGGCGATCAACTTCCCGAAGCTCCAGAAGGTGCTCGACGAGATGCTGAAGTCCAAGCGCGCGCGCAAGGACGAGAAGCTCACCAAGAAGCTGCGCGCGTGTGCACGCGAGGCGGCGCTGGATCTGCGCAAGCTCGATCTCGATCGCGTTCACATCGATGCGGTGGTGCGCGAGCTGTACCGGGCACGCGAGGCCGCCTCTGCGGGCACCGAAACCTGGTGGACCGATGGCGACGCGCGCGATGCCGGGGCGTACTTCGATGAAGTGCGCCAGGCGCACCGCGATGCCGGCAACCTGCGCGACGAGTTCGTGCGTGCGAACCTGCGCCTCGTCGTCACGATGGCGCGCCGCTACGATCGCGGCGGCATGCCGCTTGCGGATCTGATCCAGGAGGGCAACCTCGGCCTGATGCATGCGGTGGCGCGGTTCGACTATCGCCGTGGCCTCCGGTTCTCGACGTACGCGTGCTGGTGGATCCGGCATGCGATCGGTCGCGCACTGGCGGACAAGGCGCGTGCCGTCCGCATCCCGGTGCACATGCTCGAGGCCCAGCAGCAGCTCGAGAAGGTGCGTCAGGGCCTGGTCGGCGAGCTCGGTCGCCCCCCCACGCCGCAAGAGCTCGCGAAGGCTGCCAAGGTTCCGCTCGCAAAGCTGAACCAGATGCACCGGTACATCATGGGGCAGCCGATGTCCCTCGATCGGCCGGTCCACGACGACGATGACCGCAGCTTTGGCGAGACCATGGCGGATCCGGACTCCGAGGAGCACTCGCCCGAGGACGACATGACCACCGCGACGCTGACCTCGCAGGTCACGCGCCTGCTGCATCACCTCTCCCCGATCGAGGCCGACGTCCTGACCAAGCGGTTCGGGCTCGGCGACGACGAGGAGCGGACGTTCCGCGAGATCGGTGACCAGTACCACCTGTCCCGCGAGCGGATCCGCCAGATCCAGAATTCGGCGCTCGACAAGCTCAAGCGTGCCCTCGAGCGAGAGCACCGCGGCCACGTCGAGATGTAGTAGCGTCCGGGCATGACCCGGCTGCTCACGCTCGCTCTGTGTCTGGTGTCGTCGGTGGTGTTCGCGGATCAGGCGCAGCGGTTCGATCCGTTCGCGAGCGCGAATCCGCCGCCGAGACGGGCCGAGCAGCATCCGGCCGGATACGCCGGGCTCGGCGCCGACAGCGTGTCGCCCGAGGTGATCGCCGAGTTCGCCCCGCAGCCTCTCGAGGATCGCGTGTCGCGGAAGATCCAGGCGATGCTCGACGTGCGGGCGGCCGGCGGCGGCATCCTGACCTCGAAGGGCGACCGCATGGTCTACAGCTCGCGCGTCACCGGGACGAGTCAGGTGTGGCGTCAGGACGGGCCGATGAAGTACGCGATCCAGCTCACCGGTGGTGAGGATGGGACGTCGCCGGTCGGGATCACGCCCGACGACAAGTGGTTGATCGTCAGCCGCGATGTCGGTGGGTCGGAGAACCCCGGCCTCTACCTGATGTCGATCGAGGGTGGACCACTGAAGTTGATCCAGCACCTGCCCAAGGTCCAGACCTCGCTGCAGTACGTGAGCGACGATGGCAAGACGCTCTACTTCAAGGCGAACGACCAGGACCCGGCGTCATACGCGATCTACCGCTACGACCTCGCCACCGGCGCCAGGGATCTGGTGTTCGATGCGCCCGGCTTGTGGACGCTCGCCGATCACCAGGGCGACACCTGGCTCCTCGTCAAGGCGCTCGGCAACACGCAGAGCGAGGTCTACCAGTACCAGGTCGCGAGCAAGCAGCTCACGCCGCTGCTCGGGCAGAACGAGGTCGAGGAGTACGAGGTGTCCTTCGGTGCCAAGCCGAACCAGGTGCTGGTGCGCACCAACAAGCTCGGCGACTTTCAGCGCCTGTACGCGCTCGAGGGCGGCAAGCTCACGGCGATCACGCCGGAGATCAAGCACGACGTCGAGAGCTACTCGATCGATCAGGCGCGCGCGCGGATCTACTACCAGGTCAACGAGGATGGCTTCGCTCGGCTCGCCGTGCTCGATGCGAAGACGTTCAAGCCGATCGCGCTCCCCAAGCTACCCGCCGCGGACAACGTCTACGTCGCCGGCCTCTCGCGCAACGGGCGGTACGTGCAGCTCTCCTACGACGCCGCAAATTTGGTCCCGCAGAGCGTCTCGTTCGATTGGCAGACGCGAAAGCAGAGCACGTGGCGGATCGCCAGCACGCCGGAGATCGAGACCACGACGTTCACCAAGGCGACGTTGGAGTTCTACCCGGCCCGCGACGGGACCAAGATCCCGATGTTCGTACGTCGCCCGGCGAGCTGCCCAGGGCCCTGCCCCGTGGTCGTCGATTTCCACGGCGGACCGGAGGGCCAGTCCACGGCAGGCTTCTCGGGCACGGCTCAGCTGTTCGTCGATGCGGGATTCGTGTTCGTGCAGCCGAACGTCCGCGGCTCCACGGGATATGGCAAGGCGTGGCTGCACTCCGACGACGGGCCCAAGCGGCTCGCGGTGGTCACCGACATCGAGGACGCCGCGAAGTTCATTCGCGCCAGCTGGGGCAAGGACGGTCGCGCACCGAAGATCGGGATCACGGGCGGCAGCTACGGCGGGTACTCCACGCTCATGGGCATGACGTACTTCGCGGGGGCGTATGACGCCGGCGTGGAGAAGGTCGGCATCTCGAACCTCGCCACGTTCCTCGTGAACACCGCGCCGTACCGGAGGATCCTGCGGATCAGCGAGTACGGGGATCCGGTCAAGGACAAGGACGCGCTGACCCAGCTGTCACCGATCACCCACGTCGCGAAGATCCAGGCGCCGCTGATGTTGATCCAGGGCGTCAACGATCCGCGCGTGCCCGTGGGCGAGGCCCTGCAGATCTATCGCGAGCTGGAGCGCCGCAAGATCCCGGGCGGTCTGATGCTGTTCGCCGATGAGGGTCACGGCGCCGCGAAGCGCGGCAACATCGTGATGACGATCGGCCACACGATCGCGTTCTTCGAGCGGCACCTCAAGACGAACTGACGCCGGTCAACGCGCCTCGAGGCGCCCCCACAGGAAGCGCAGCAGCGCAGACGCCTTGGGGACGAACGAGGCGAGCTCCACGTATTCGGAGGTGGTGTGGAACCCCGCACCGCGCGGGCCGAGGCCATCGATCGCCGGAACGCCGAGGGGCGCGACCGTGTTGGCGTCCGAGCCACCGCCAAGGAGTGGCGCCTCGCCATCGCCGAGGCCCGACGCCCGGGCACACGCGGCGTACTCGTCGCGCAGCGCGGCCGAGGCCGTGGAGCGCTCGAGGGGCAAGCGGTTGGCGCCACCGGTGACCTCCATGCGCACGCCTGGGAGCGCGGCCGCCTCCGCCGCGGCGCGCAGGGCGGTGACCAGGATCTCCGCATCAGCGACGGTCTCGTAGCGCAGATCGAGGGCGCACTCGGCGCGCTCGGGGACGGTGTTCTTCGATGTGCCACCGGTGAGCTGGCCGACGTTGACCGTGACGCCACGCTCGTAGTCGGTCAGGCGCTGCGCCGCATCGACGAATCGGGAGAGCGCCCAGATCGCGTTCGCGCCGTCCTTGTGGTTGTTGCCGGCGTGCGCGGCCTTGCCGTGCGCCACGACGGTCATTGCACCCACACCCTTGCGGCGGGTGATGATCATGTCGTTCGCTCGCCCGGACTCGAACACGAGGGCGCACGCCGCACCTGCCGCGAGGGAGCGCAGGTGAGCCGCCGAGGTCGGCGAGCCCACCTCCTCGTCCGAGACCGAGACCACGATCACGGGGAGCTCCGCGAGCGCGCCCACCGCCTCGAGCGCGGCGAGGGTCGTCCGGATCACGGCGAGGCCGCCCTTCATGTCGAGGGCGCCCGGGCCGATCGCCTTGCCGCCCTCCTCGCGCCAGCCCTCGAAGTGGCCAGGCGGAAATACGGTGTCGTGATGCCCGATCAGGAGGATCGGCGGCCGGCTCAGTGCGGCGGCGGTCTTCCACACGAGGTGCGTGCCGAAGCCCTCTCCACCGGGGATCGCGGTCAGCGTCAGCGAGGGGAGTGAGAATGCTTCGCGGAGCAGCGCGCCCACCGCATCGACCCCGGCGACGTTCGAGGTGTAGCTGTTGATCTCGACCCAGCGGCGAGCGAGCGCCAGCATCTCGGGTCCGCGCGTGGCCAGGTCGGAGAGTGCGCTGTCGAGTTTTCCCATCGGCGTGGGCATGGCATACCCTGTCCCACGATGGCAAAGCGATTCAAGGCAGCAATCATCGGGGGCAGCGGCTACGGCGGCGCGGAGCTCGCGCGGCGGCTGTTGATGCACCCGGATGTCGAGCTCGTCCGCGTGGCGTCGATCGATCACGTCGGCGAGCCGCTCGGCGCGGTGCATCCGAACCTCGATGGCGCCACGGAGCTGGTGTTCCAGGATCTGTCGCCGACCGAGGCCGTCCAAGGCTGCGATGTGGCGCTGCTCGCCCTGCCCCACAAGGTCACCGCGGCCAAGGTGCCCGAGCTGATCGCCGCGGGCGTGAAGATCATCGACATGTCGGGCGACTTCCGGCTCCGCGATGCCGCCACGTACGAGAAGTTCTATGGCGCCACGCATCCCCACCCCGAGCTGCTCGGCACGTTCGTGTACGGGCTCCCGGAGCTGAATCGCGCGCAGATCAAGGCCGCGAAGTACGTCGCTTCACCTGGCTGCTTTGCCACCACGATCGAGCTCGCGCTGCTGCCACTCGCACGCGCGGGCCTGCTCGATGGCGTGACCGTCCACGTCCAGGGCATCACCGGATCGTCGGGCTCCGGCATCGCGCCGCAGGCCGGCACGCATCACCCGAGCCGCGCGGGCAACCTCAAGACGTACAAGCCGCTGGAGCACCAGCACGTGCCGGAGATCGTGCAGACGCTCCACGATAGCGGCGCCAAGGGCGTGGAGATCCGGTTCGTGCCGGTGTCCGCGCCGCTGACGCGCGGCATCTTCGCCACCTGCTTCATCGAGCTACCGGAGACCATCGACAAGGCGAAGCTCAGTGCACTGTTCGACGAGTGCTACGCGCGCGAGCCCTTCACGCGGCGTCCGAGGGCGCGGCTGCCCGAGGTGGTGGCGGTCGCTGGATCGAACTATGTGGAGGTCGGGTTCGCCGTCGGAACCGCGGTCAACGGCAAGCGCACCGTCACCTGCTTCTCGGCGATCGACAACCTGATCAAGGGCGGTGCGGGTCAGGCGATCCAGAACATGAACCTCGTGCTCGGCTGTGACGAGAAGGCCAGCCTCGAGGACGTGGGGAACTGGCCGTGACCCTGATCGTCAAGATCGGCGGCGAGGTCATCGGATCCGGCGAGGCGGCGCTGCTCGCGGCCGACCTGCGTGTGCTGATCGATGGCGGCGCGCGGATCGCGATCGTCCACGGCGGTGGCCCGCAGGCGACCGCGCTCCAGAAGCAGCTCGGCCTCGAGACCAAGCAGGTCGCCGGGCGTCGCGTCACCGATGCCGCGACGCTGGACGTGATGAAGATGGTGCTGGCCGGCAAGCTCAACGTCGATCTGTGCGCGGCGCTGACCGCGGCGGGGATCTCGGCGGTCGGGCTCCATGGCGCGTCGGCCCAGGTCGTCCGCGCCGTGCGGCGGCCACCGAAGGTCTATGCGGGCGCAGGTGACGAGCCCGTCGACATGGGCTTCGTCGGCGACGTCACCGGCTTCAACCTCGCGCTCCTCGAGACCCTGTGGGCCGCGGGCCACGTGCCCGTGATCGCCTGCCTCGGCGCGGATGGCGCGGGCGGGGTTTACAACATCAACGCTGACATGGTCGGCAACCAGCTCGCGGCCGCGCTCAAGGCCGAGCGGCTGTTCCTGGTCACCTCGGCGCCGGGCGTGCTGAAGGACATCACCGACCCATCGACCCGGATCCCGAAGCTGACCTGCGCCGAGGCGCGGCAGGCGATCGTCGATGGCGTGGTCACGGGCGGCATGATCCCCAAGCTCGAGGAGGCGATGGCCGTCGTCGATCAGGGCGTGGGCGCGATCCACATCCTCGGCAAGCTCGCCGCAGGGGACCTCGTGCGGGCCGTGAGGGAACCTGGGTCGGTGGGCACGACCCTGGTGCCCTAGATGCGCGCAAGCTCACTCGTCGTGGCGCTCGAGCTCACCGCGATCGTCGGGCTCGTACCTGGATGCGGGCGGTTCGGGTTCGACACCGCGGAGGACGCCAGCAACAGCGACGGCGCGATCGACCAGGCGCCACCTGCGACCGACGCCGACCTGGCCTCGCTGCTCGCGGGCTGCACCCTCGGCCTGGCGATGAACGAGGCATCGTGGGCCGGCGGCGTGATCGATCGCTGCGCGGGCCACCACGATGGCACGGCGACCGGTGGTGCGGTCCCTGTCGACGATCCGCAGCGAGGCCGTGTGGGAGAGCTGGTCGGCGGGGCGAGCTGCGTGATCGTACCGGATGCCCCCGAGCTTCGCGGCGGCGCCGCACTCACCGCCAGCGCGTGGGTGCGCCCCACCGAGCTGGCGCCCGGCAGCTTCGGCGTGGTCAGCAAGCGCGTGAACTTCGGTGCCAACACCGCGTACAGCGTGTTCCTGTGGGCATCGAACAACGGTAGCGGCGCCGTCAACCACCTCTACGTCGACATCGACGCCGAGGACGACCGCTTCGAATCCCAGGGCGACGAGTTCCTCGACACCTGGCGCCAGGTCACGGTGGTCTTCGACGGCGGCCAGCCCACGGCACAACGCGTGGCGATCTACGTCGACGGCGCATTTCGGACCTACGCACCGGAGACCTCGAGCACGATCGGGGTGCCGACGGTGCCGCCGGACGTCTACGTCGGCTGCCTGCCGCTCGGCGGACCCGCGCAGTCGCTCGTCGGGCGGATCGACGACGTCATGCTGTGGGATCGGGCCTTGCCAGCCGCGGAGGTCGCGGGGTGGTACCAGGCCACGCGCTAGGGGACGGTTTCAACTTGCGCAACTTGCGATCCGGAGTGCCGCGAAATCACACGCGGTCGACGAAATCGACGGGCGGGTAAACAACCCGCGCGAGCGTTGGTCGATAGGCGCCGGATGCCACGCACCCGTCGCAGCAACCTCCCTGGCGTCGTCTATCACTGCATCACGCGCTTCGTGGATCGAGAGTGGTTCTTCGATCACGCAGAGGAACGCGAGCGGTACCTGTTCCTCCTGGGTCGCTCGCTGAACGGCAGCGACTGGCGCTGCCTCGCGTACGCGCTGATGAGCAATCACATCCACCTCGCGATGCTCGCGGGGCAACAGCCTATGGAGAGCTGGACCAAGGCGGCCCACTCGCCGTTCGCGCACTGGATGAACCGGCGGCACCACCGGCTCGGCCCGATCATCGCGGACCGCGCCAAGGACTTTCAGATCCTCCCCGAGAACGAGGCGAGCGTGATCGCGTACATCCACAACAATCCGGTCCGCGCGGGCGTGGTGCGGCGGGCGCTCGAGAGCACGTGGACCTCTCATCGCGCGTACATCGGCCTCGCACCGAGGCCCGAGTGGCTGCGCGCCGAGGAAGGCATGGCGCGGTCGGGGCTCCCCGATCCCGACGTCTTTGACGCGTGGATCGATCGCACGCCAGGTGCCGCGATGGACGTGACCCTCGAGAAGCAGCGGATCGCGCTGCGCCGGCGCGGGGCCCTCGAGATCGGGACGCCGACGGTCGGCGCCGAGGGCAACGTGTTTCCGCTGTTTGCGCTGAAGTTTGGGCACATCCGGCCGGATCCGCGACGCGTGATCGAGGTGGTCGCCGAGATCGGTGACGTGGCGCTGCCGGTGATCTGCTCGCGGCGACGGATCCCCGCAGCGTGTGAGGCCCGCGTGGTGGTGGCGCACTGCGCCCGGACACTGGGGATCACCCCGAGTGACATCGCCGCCGCGCTCGGCATCAGCGCTCAAGCGGTGGGCGCGATGACTCGCCGCGCGATCGAGGAACGCTCGCGCATCGTCTACGACCTCGCCGTCGAGCGGCTCGGCATCGAGATCTGGGGCGACCGCGTCACGTCCGCGGCCTTCCGCCCGAGCGCGCCAGCGCTGCCCGCGAGCGATGGCGTGCCGACGCGAATCAGCTCGCCGGGCGGCTCCGGATCGCAGGGCAGCTGAGGGCGGTTGACCACCTGCGGCGAGCACACCAGGACTCAAGCCTCGCGGTTGGCTCGAGTTGAACCATCCCGTGCTCCTCCACCGGGCTTCAGGCACTTGCCGGTCGCACGTTGCTCAAGTTGAAACCGTCCCCTCCTCGCTCTCCTCGCGCCCTCCTCGCGCACCAGGACTCACTCACGCGCGCGCGGTCGCACGCTGGCTCGAGTTGAAACCACCCGTGCTCCTCCACCGGGATTCACGCACTTGCCGGTCGCACGTTGCTCAGGTTGAAACCGTCCCCTGCTCCACGAGTTGAAACCACCCGTGCTCCTCCACCGGGATTCACGCACTTGCCGGTCGCACGTTGCTCAGGTTGAAACCGTCCCCTGCTCCACCCGTGCTCCTCCACCGGGATTGGGTGCAGTTCCCGATCTGACGTCGAGAAGCGGGAGCAGTTTCGATCGGTTGCGCGATCTGGCTTGAGGTACGGGGCCGCAATGCGGCAGATATC
>JAYVRN010000511.1:0-17155 GCA_043776275.1 Myxococcales bacterium
ATGGATCTCCTTACGATCTGCGTAATTGCAAGCCCCACGCAGGTGGGGGGCGCAGCAACGCAAATGCGTTGAGCAGGTCACCATGCGTTGCGAAGGTCAAACGAGGGACGTGGGATGAAGCTCTGCCCCAAGTGCCAGAAACAGTTCATTAGTGACGCCAACTTCTGTCCGGTTGATGCTGCGCGTCTGATTCCTCTCGAGGGACAAGCGGTCGGGGCGGACCCGCTGGCGGTCCGGTTCGAGCTCGGAGACCGCCTCGGCGGTGCCCGGACCGGGACCGTGTTCCGGGCCAAGGACAAGACCACCGGGGCGGCCGTCGCGGTCAAGGTCGTGGCGCCCGAGGTGACGGCGCTGCCGGGCGTTGCGCAGCGGCTCGAGCGCGAGCTGAAGCAGCTCGAGCGCGTGCAGAGTACAGGGGTCGCGAAGATCCTCGCCTCGGGCAAGCGCCCTGGCCTGGCGGGAGACGAGACCTGGGTCGCGATCGAGTTCCTCGATGGTGCCCAGACGCTCGCGGAGGCGATCTCGGCGCGTGGTCCGATCGGCCTCGACTTCGCGGCGCACCTCATCGAGGTGATCGGCGAGGCGTTGATCGAGGCGGCACAGGTCGGCGTGGTCCACCGTGATCTCGCCCCGAAGAACATCCTGTTCGCGTCCTCCGGATCGGGCTCGATCAAGCTGATCAACTTCTCGTTGCCGGTCCCCACCACGGAGAAGGTCCCGGGTGTCCCCGAGTTCGTGGCGCCGGAGCAGGTGGATGGCAAGGCCGTCGATCAGCGCTCCAACCTCTACAGCCTCGGTGCCCTCTACTACTACGTGCTCACTGGCGTGACCGTTCACGCCGGCACGACCGACGAGGTCCATCGGGCCCACGTCAACGGCTCGATCAAGACCCCGTCGTCGCTCGCCGCGGTGCCCGCGCCCGTCGAGGCGGTGATCATGCGCGCACTGGATCGCAGCCCCACCAAGCGATTCCTCACCGTCCGGCAGTTCGTCGACGAGGTCGGTCGTGTCGCGCGCGGCGAGGCCGATCCGAAGTCCACGCAGTCGATGGGCAAGGTCGGCCGCCCGAAGGCCGAGCTCGTCCAGACCTTGATGGGCGTGGCCCGCAGCGGCGGCACGATCCCCCTCGGGTCGGGCATCCATGGCGAGGTGCCTGCGATGGCCGCGTCCGTCGCAGTGGCTCAGCCGTCGGCCGCCGGGCTCTCCGCGGATCGCTCGCCGTGGGCGCCGCCCGCCAGTGAGCCGCCCGTCGCTCGTATCGGCGCGGTCGCCGCGCCCGTGGTCACCGCGCCCGTGGTCGCCGCGCCCGTGGTCGCCGCGCCCGTGGTCGCCGCACCCGTGGTCGCCGCGCCCGTGGTCGCCGCGCCCGTGATCGCGGCCCCGGTGGTCGCAGCCCAAGTCGTCGCCGCGCCCGTGCTCGCTGCGCCGGTGGTTGCTGCGCCGGTGCTCGCGGCTCCCGTGGTGGCGGCTGCTCCTGCCGGCAAGAAGAAGGCGCCCGAGGAGCCCGGCTCCAAGGGCAAGTTCCGCGAGACGATGTGGTTCAAGAAGGGCGATCTCGATGCCCAGGCCGCGGTGACCGCCGCCGAGGAGCGCGAACGCACCGGCAAGGACGGCGCCGCCGACAAGGCCGATTCGATGCCGATCGACGAGCGCTACAAGGACGACGGCTCGATCTCTCGCGGTGACAAGGAGAAGTACTCGCTGCGCACCGGCGCGACGCAGATGATGAGCGCGGTCCAGGATCCGAAGAACAAGGGCGCGGGCGACAGCACCGCCAAGGTCTCGGAGGACGCGCTGATCGGTGAGATGAAGGGCGGCCGGAACAAGATCTTCGTGTTCATCGGGCTCGCCGCCGCCGTCGTGATCGCGATCGTCGTGCTGCTCGTTCGATGAGCGCCGATCGCTTACTTGCCCACGACCCGCGCGTTCGCCGCGCGCGCCTGGAACGGGGCCATCGAGTCCGGATCGCGTCGCACGGGGATCCGGACGGTCTGCGTGGTGAAGCCGACCGCCTCGATCGCATGGGCGAGCGCACCGTCCTTGGCCGGTAGTGGGATCACCCGCTCGATGCCGAGTGAGCTGCGCAGGGGCAGTGGGATCAACCCGACGCCGATCACCACCCCGCACCAGCCCTGCTCGCGCACGGCGTGGAGCTGGAGCATCTCGCCAGCGTCCATCTTGTCGAAGTCGACCACCATCAGCGCGGGGCGTGGCGCCGGGTCCTCGATCAGCGCGGCGATCACGTTCTCGACGTTGCGTTCGATCTGGACGAGCGCGTCGGCCCGTGCGATCTCGGCGGTGATCCAGTCCACGTGCGAGCTGTTCGGGGCGAACGCGAGGACCCGGAGGGAGCAGCGATCGCGGATGGGTAGATCACGGGAGCGAAGGCGAGGGTGCGTCGGCGCCATGCTCGATGTATCGGCCGCACCCAGACCTCGCGTAGGGCTCGCGAAGGATCCCGGGGCTCAAACGACCGTGACGATCGCGCGGTGATCTGCGGTCGGGCCGGGAGCCGTGCCGCCGGTGAGGTCGATGTCGCCCTTCACGCACATCGCCGCCACCTCGACGACGAGATCGGGGTGCACGCCTGCGACGCCGATCACGGTGACCTCGCGCGCTGCGAGGTCTCCCGAGATTGGACCCGCGGGTGCGAGCACGGTCAGGGTCGCCCGCGGGCCAGCGAGCGCGGCGCCGGTGGCGATCTCGGCGCCGTCCGTGACGATCACCCGCCACGGTCGCGCGCCGAGGCCCTGGGCCGCGAACGCGGCGGTGCAGGTCGCGCGCGCGTCGTCGACCCGGGTGGTGCGGGCGACCGTCACGCCCTTGCCGAGCAGCCAGTCGGCCCACGCAGCGTGGTCGGGATCCGTGACGATCGCGGGCGAGATGCCCTTGGCGAGCAGGATCTCGATCAAGAACCGGCTGATCGGGGTCGCGCCGATCACGATCACGGGCTCGCGTGGCCCGACGCCGGTCCGTGCGTACAGCGTGTAGGCGAGGGCGATCGCGCCGGGCACCGCCGCGCCCGCGGGGTGCGGTAACTCGAGGCCCTCGCCGAGCGTGACCACCCAGCGACCGGCAGCGACGATCATCGACTGGGTCGTGGTCTGGCGCCGGCGCGCGAGCGGGCACACCGGGCCGCCGCCACGGCGGCAGACCTCGCACTCACCGCACGGATCCACGGGCCCCACGAGCACCCGCTTGCCGATCAGCACCTGCGCGCGCTCACCCGCCCGGATCACCCGCCCGATCCCCGCACCTGGCTCCGAGACGGCCTCGAGCTCGATGGCGACGTCGTCCTCGCCGAGACCTTCGCTCACCAGTCGTCGTTGCGGTTGTTGGTGCGGAGCTGGCCGCTCGGTGACGCGACCTCGGTGCCGCCTTCATCCAGGGTGTGATCGGACGGACGACCTGCCGGCACGGCGCCGATCGCGGTGGCATCGTCGCTCTCGCCCTCGCTCTCGGGGGCATGCCCCGCAGCGCCGAACGCCATCGCGAAGTCATCACCCTCGGGCTCGAGGTGCGGATCTTCGATCAGCGCCTCGTCCTCGACATCGAGCGAGTCCTCCGGCGGCGCGGCGAGCGGCGGCGGGGTGGCGATGTTGCCCAGGAACGCCTGCTTCGGCGGTGGCGCGGGCGGCCCGGACGGCGCGGACGGCGCGGACGGCGCGGACGGCGCGGAGATGACGGGTGGCGGCGTGAGCGCGCCCGAGAGCTGCGCCACCGGAAGTCCCTGCTTCGCGCGCCACGTCTGCAGCGCGATCACCAGATCCTCGTACGGAATCATGTGCCGACGGTACCATGGTAAGCCCCCGCGATGACCGCGCCCGCCGCGAACGCTCCGCCCTCACCGATCCGGCTCTACCGCTCGTCGGTGATCCCCGCGCACGGGTTCATCCACGGCTTCCCCGAGCGCACCGGTGGGGTCTCGGTCGGGCCGCGCAGCTCGCTGAACCTCGGCAAGCGCTGGGGCGACGACGAGGCGAACGTCGCGACCAACCGCCGCTTGCTCGCCGAGCACGCCGGCTACGATCCGGCGCAGCTGGTGGCCACCCGCCACGTCCACGGCACCCGTGTGTGGCGGTTCGGCGAGCCGCTCGCGGACGACGCCGAGTTCGATGGCCTGGTCTGTGATCGGATCGGGCCGGTGCTCGGGGCGTTCGCCGCCGACTGCGTCCCGCTCGTGTTCGCGGAGCCCGAGGCACGCGTGTGCGGGGCGGCGCACGCCGGCTGGCGGGGCACCGTGGGAGGCGTGGCCAGCAACGTCGTCGCGCGCCTGGTCGAGCTCGGTGCCAGGCCGGAGCGCATCCGCGTGGCGCTCGGTCCGTCGATCGGACCGGAGTGCTTCGAGGTCGGGCCCGAGGTCGTCGCCGAGTTCACGGCCGCGTTCGGCGCGGTGCCGGGCTTGATCGTCGACGGGCCGCACAAGCAGCACATCGATCTTCGCGTCGCCACTCGTACCCAGCTCGAGCGCGCGGGCCTCGCACCCGAGCACATCGACGACCGGCCGCCCTGCACGCGCTGCGAGGGCGACCGGTTCTTCAGCTACCGACGGGATGGCCGCGAGGGCGGCGTCCACATGGGCTTCATCGGGCTCGCCTGACCGCGCCAACGGCGATCACTGGCAGACGCCAGCGGTCCACTGCGTGTAGTAGTCGCCGGTGGCCGGGTCGAACGTGTCGGCGCCGGTCACGCACTGGCCCGCGGTCGCGGTGAACCCGTACTGCGCCGGGTTCGTGGTGATCGCGAATGTGCCGCCGAGGACGGACACCTGATCGCTGCCGTCGCCGCGCAGGCTGCCGGCGAGGCGCACGCGGGTCACATCGTAGCGGCCGGCCACATCGCCGAGCACGGTGTGGTCCTGGGTGATGTTCGCGTCGAGGAGCGGGGACACGGTGATGGTCTCCGTGCCGGCGAGCTCGTCGAACGCGATCGTCGCATCGAACGCACGGCCGTTCGCGGGGTTGAGATCGATCGCGAGGCCGATCGCGTCGTGCTTGGACAGCGTGGTCGTGCGATCGCCGAGGCCCACGTGGTCGATGTGGAGCGGTTGACCGGCCGCCATCGTCACCTGCGCGGTCGCGCCGGGGAGGTCGAGATCGAAGCCGTCGGCGCCGGGCGTGTGCGCTGTGGTCGCGCCGAGCGCGAGATCGAGCGAGCCGATGCCGCCCGCACCGTCGAGCTCGACGGCGACCACGTCGGCGGCCGCGGAGGCCAGGCGGAACGCGTCTGCGCCCGCGAGGTCCGCACCCTGGTCGGCGACCGCGATCGAGATCGCCCGATCGATGGTCAGCGCGACGGCCGCGTGTGCGGTGCCGAGGATCGTCAGCTTGCCGGTGACCTTGCCCGCGAGGCTCGCGTTGGGTGTCTGCTGCCCGAACGCCGACGCGATCGCCACGGTCGCGTCCTCGGCCTCGTCGAGATCCACGGAGATCTCGAGGGACGTGTGGGTCAACGACAGCTCGAGCGGCTCGTCGTGATTGGCGCCGAGCTGGACGGCGAACGTCAGCGTGCTGCTCGAGTCCTCGACGCGGATCCGCAGCGCGAGCTTGGCCCAGCTCGCGGCGCAATCGGGATCGATCGCCGTGGTCTCGTTACCCAGGCTATCGATCGAGGTCTGGCTGCACGCCAGGTCCGCGGGGACGGCGTAGATGCCAGCCTCCACCTCGTTGGCGTTGGTGAAGATCGTCGTGTTCAGCTGCTCGATGATCGCGTCCGGATCGAAGGCCATGCCGTTCGCCTGGTTCTCGACCTTGGCGAGCATGGACTGCGTCGCCGCGCCGCCGCTCTGACCGAGCACGCGCGAGAACAGATCGTACGAACCGGTGGGGATCATGTTCGAGGCCCCATCACTGGCGGCCGCGGACTCCGTGAGCACGTGGCCGAGGTCGCTCGACAGCCGCGAGCGGACCTGCGACGGGGACGGAGGATCGCCGCCGCAGGCGGTGACGCCGAGCGAGCCGAGTGCGAACAGGGACAGGGTGAAGAGGCCAGGAGGCTTGCGCATGTCTGCCTTGACCCTCCACCCGGCATGCCAGCCACCCGAAATCCACATGGGGCTGTCGATTGCCAGGGGTTGCCGGGACATCTCGGTCATAGCCGGAGCAAGTGCGCGAAGTTCCACGGTGGCAGCTGCCGCGACATGCGCGCCAGTGTGGCCGGGTGTTCACGCCGCACCACACCTCGGGTCATGGCTGGTCGGCGGACCGTCGAGGTCCTGCCACAACCTGACGGCTACTGGATCGCGATGCCGTAGGTCGGCAAGATGTCGCCGGTCAGCGCCTGGACCACGGCCTCGGCCTTGTGCCAGTCGATCAGGGCAGATGTCTTGCGGAGCTCCGCCTGACGCAGCTCCTCGAGGCGGTTCAGGACGTCGAAGTTCGTCGACTTGCCGAGGTTGAACCGATCGGTCTCGATCTTGATGTTCTCGTTCGCGAGCTCGATCGCGCGGCGCGACAGCGCGGCCCGGCGGCGGGCCACCTCGCGCTGGGCGATCGCGCGCGCCATGGTCTGGGCGATCTGCGCGCGGATATCGAACGCGTTGACCTCGAGCTTCTTGCGCTGCTCGCGGAGCTCGCGGGCGCGGCCACGGACATCTTCCTGGCCGATCGAGTGCTGGTACGTCAGTGAGCCGCCGATCGAGATCGACTTGAGCGTGACCAGGTTCTTGAGGGCGGTCCCGAACTTTTCGTCCTGCCCGCTCGGGCCCAGCGTGAGGGCGGCATCGAGCTGCGGCAGGAGGCCGTTCTCGGTGACCTCGATGTCGATCGTCGTCACCGCATCGGACTTCGCCAGCTGCGCGAGCTCGGGGCTGGCCGCGAACGCGCGATCGGTGAGCCCGGCGAGGTCGCCCTTGATCTCGAGCTCTTCGAGGTCCGTGGGGACCCGGAGGCCGAGCGCGCCGGCGGCGATCGGCAGGCCCGTCGCGCGGCGCAGGGCGATCGATCGATCGAGCACGGCGAGCTCTCCGCTGAGGACGTCTTCTTCGCGCGTGGCGATCACCTGCTGGACGGCGGGGATCTCGCTGCGCGGGATCTTGCCGCCCTCGTTGCCGAGGGTGGTGATCCGCAGCCGCTCCTTGGCGAGATCGAGGCTCTGGAGCGTGATCGCGACCTGGCGCTCGGCGAGGACGAGATCCCAGTAGGCCGACACCACGTTCTGCACGGCCTGGATCGCCGCCAGTCGGCGGGCGAGCACGGCGGCATCGCGCGAGAGGGTGGCCCGGCGCTCGTTGGCCTCATAGAGCCCTCGCCCGCGGCCGCGCAGCAGGGGCTGGGAGAACGAGACCGAGAGCTCGTCGGCCCAGTTGTTCCCGGGCACCATGGTGATCGGGTTCGAGGTCCGCGAGAACTGAGACCCGCCGTGAAGCGTCAGGGTGCCGCCCGTCGAGAACATCCGCCCGACGTCCGCCGTCGCACCGATGGTCGTGCTGCGATCGATCGTCAGGCCGGAGACATAGCTCTGGGAGCTCCGGGCCTGGAGCTCCGCGCGGATCTGCCAGTCATCTCGCGCGTAGGTCTGCTCGATCTGAGCCTCCGCGATCGCGATATCGATCCGGGCGCTCGCGAGGCTGGGGGCCTGGCGCACCGCTGCGAGCAGCAGATCGGGGAGGGTGGTGGTCTGCGGGGCACCTGCCCACGCCGTGAGATCGTCCGATTGTGCGGGGGGCGCCGTGCCTCCACCCATCGCCGCGTCACCGTCACCGTCGACGGTGCGGAGGGCGCGCGACAACAGGTCCGCGTGGGCGGCGGAGGGTGCGGCGAGGAGCGCCGCAAGTACGAGGGCCGGAGCAGGGCGCATCGAGCGGGCGCATCATGGCACGCGCGCGGACGGTCCGCAGCTGCGACACGTGCGACCGAAGTTTTGCGGCGCTCGCGTGGAACACCGCAAACCACACGTGTTAGCGTGCCGTGCACCGATGGCAACGGTCCTGCGTACCTACTGCTTCCTCGATGCGCTTCAGCCGCAGCAGGCGACGTTCATCGGCAAGACCGCGCGCGGCTTCTTGCCGGTGCCGTACCAGGCGTCGCTGTGGGTCGAGATCTCCCCGGGCATCGCGATCAACCAGGTCACGGATGCGGCGCTCAAGGCGACCGCCGTCCAGCCTGCGGTCCAGATCGTCGAGCGCGCGTACGGCCTCCTCGAAATCCATCACCACGACAAGGGTGAGGTTCTCCAGGCCGGCGCCACGATCCTCAAGTACCTCGGGGTCGAGGAGGGGCAGCGGCTCAAGCCGAAGGTCCTCACCAACCAGATCATCCGCGGTGTCGAAGCGTATCAGACCCAGATCATCAATCGCTCGAGCGCGGGCATGATGGTGCTGCCAGGCCAGTCGCTGTTCATCTTCGAGTGCGAACCGGCGGGCTACGCTGTCCTCGCGGCGAACGAGGCGGAGAAGGCGGCCCAGGTCAACCTGGTCAACGTGACCCCTTACGGTGCGTTCGGGCGGCTCTATATGGCGGGCCCGGAAGCAGAGATCGATGCGGCGGCGGCGGCGGCGACTGCGGCGTTGTCCGCGGTCACCGGCAAGGAATCAGAGAAGTTCGTCGACAAGTGATCGACTAGCCCCAGGAGAACGCGATGGCTGACGCTCTCGGAATGATCGAAGTAAAAGGCTTTGTCGGTATGGTCGAGGCCGCCGACGCCATGGTGAAGGCTGCGAAGGTCGAGCTCGTCGGCTTCGAGAAGACGGGTGGTGGCTATGTCACCGCCGTCGTCCGTGGCGACGTCGCGGCCGTCAAGGCGGCCACCGAGGCCGGCCAGCGCGCCGCGGAGCGCGTGGGCGAGGTCGTCTCGGTGCATGTGATCCCGCGTCCGCACGCGAACGTCGATGCGGTGCTGCCGCTCGGTCGCGCCGGCACGGGCTCGAACAAGTAGCCGATCGGACCCTGCGATGGTCCTCGGTAAGGTCATCGGCACGCTGGTCGCGAGCCGCAAGGAACCCACGCTCGAAGGGCTCAAGCTCCTCGTGGTGCGGGCGTGCGACGTCGACGGCAACCTGACCGGCGGGATCGCCGTCGCGGTTGATGCCGTTGGCGCGGGCATCGGCGAGGTCGTCCTGTACTGCGCCGGCTCGTCCGCGCGGCAAACGCAGGTGACTCAGAATCGTCCAGTCGATGCGACGATCATGGCGATCGTCGACGAGATCGCCGTCGATGGCGAACGCCGGTACGTGAAGGACTAGCCGATGGCGCTCCTCGACGACCGGAAGATCGAAGAGATCGTCACGCGCGTGCTCGAGCGGCTGGGTGGGGGGCCAACCGCCGCTCCAGCACGCGGCGTGGCACCCCAGGTCGAGACCAAGAAGGGCGCGAACATCCCGCGCGGCACCAACGGGGTCTATGCCGATGCGGACGCGGCGGCCAAGGCCGCGCGCAAGGCGTTCGAGCAGAACGAGAAGACCTCGGTCGCAACCAAGGTCAAGATGGTCGCGGCGATGCGCAAGGCCGTGCTCGCCAACCTCGAGAAGCTCTCGCAGTACGCGGTCGAAGAGACCGGCCTCGGGCGCTACGAGGACAAGCTCGAGAAGAACCGGCTGGTCGCCGAGAAGACGCCAGGTCCGGAGATCCTCCAGACCGTGGCGTACACCGGCGATCACGGCCTGATGCTGACGGAGCGCGCGCCGTATGGCGTGTTGCTTGCGATCACCCCGGTCACCAACTCGACCGAGACCATCATCTGCAACGCGATCGGGATGATCGCGGCCGGCAATGCGGTGGTGTTCAACGTTCACCCGTCGGCGGCACAGGTCTGTAACTGGTGCGTGCACCTGCTGAACGACGCGATCCAGTCGGTGGGCGGCCCGCGCGACGTGATCGTGTCCGTCGAGCGGCCCACGATCGAGAGTGCGAACCTCCTGATGAAGCACCCGCTGGTGCGCCTCATCGTCGTCACCGGCGGCCCGGCCGTCGTGAAGGCGGCGATGAACTCGGGCAAGAAGGCGATCGGCGCCGGCCCGGGCAACCCGCCGGCCGTGGTCGACGAGACGGCGAACCTCGCGAAGGCCGCCGATGCGATCGTCCGCGGCGCCACGCTCGACAACAACATCGTCTGCATCGCCGAGAAGGAGATCATCGCGGTCGACTCGATCGCCAAGGACCTCGTCCGCGAGCTGCAGAAGCAGCCCGTGCTCCTCCTCGACGCTCGTCAGGTCAAGGAGCTCGAGAAGGTCGTGCTCGAGGGCGATCACGTCAACAAGGACTTCGTGGGCAAGGACGCGGGTGTGATCGCCAAGGCCGCCGGCATCGGTGGTCACGGCCACGATCTGCGGATGATCCTGTGCGAGGTCGACGAGCAGCACCCCTTCGTCCAGCACGAGCTGCTGATGCCGGTGGTCCCGTTGTTCCGCGCGAAGGACGCCGTCGATGCCATCGCCGCCGCGTTGCGCGTGGAGCACGGCTTCCACCACACCGCCACGATGCACTCGCTGAACGTCGATCACATGGCGTCGATGGCTCGCCTGTGTAACTGCAGCATCTTCGTCAAGAATGAGGCCTCGTACGCCGGCCTCGCGCTCGGCGGTGAGGGCTACACCTCGTTCACGATCGCGAGCCCCACCGGCGAGGGCCTCACCACCGCCGTGCACTTCACGCGCGAGCGCCGCTGCACCCTCAAAGAAGCGTTCCGGTTCGTCTAGGCATGCCGCGCGGCCCCGCACTCGGCGTGCTCGAGGTCGGGACGATCTCGAAGGGCATCGTCGTCGCCGACGCCGCGCTCAAGCGCTCGCCCGCACTGCTCGTGCACTCGCGCGCCGTCTCGGGCGGCAAGCACCTCGTCGTGCTCGAGGGCGGCGTCGCCGAGGTGGGCGAAGCGATGGCCGCCGGTCGCGAGATCGCGGGCACCACGCTGCTCGATTCGGTAGAGTTGCCCGCCGCCGACGATCAGGTGTGGCCGATGCTCGGCGCGCCGGTGTCGCCACCGGACTGGACCGACGATCCAGGCGCGGAGGCCGTCGCGATCATCGAGACCCGCACCGTGTGCGCCGCGATCGCCGCGGCCGACGCCGCGTGCAAGGTCGCCGAGGTGACCGTGCGCGATGTGCGGTTCGCTGTCGATCTCGCCGGCAAGGCGTACTTCACGTTGACCGGCACGCTCGATGCGATCCAGGCCGCCGCCGAGGCCGCGAACGAGGCGATCGTGCTGCCGTCGGCGGATCGGTTGATCGGGCTCGAGATCATCGCGCAGCCGTCTCCGGATCTGCGCGGCCGGCTGTTCCGCTGAGCGAAGCACGCGCCGCGCCGACATGTCCGAGGTCCGGACACCTGGACCGACGCGAAGGCCCGGTGTGCAAGAAACGTCGGGTGACAGGCCGGGTTCCCACCCCCTAGGGTCATCGTGGGAGGCTTATGACCAGACTCGTTATCGTGTTGGCGTTGATCTCGGCATGCGGTGGAGATGGAGGCGCACCGAGCGTGAGTGCGAACAAGGACAACGCCTGCGATCAGATCGCAGCGGTCGCTTGCTACAACATGTATCAGTGCTGCTCCGAGGGGCAGATCGAGACCTACCTCGATGTCGCGACGCCGCGATCCGAGGACGAATGCAGGGACGACGTCACGCGGCTATGTGAACAGCAGATCGGCATCGTCGACTCGTCGATCACCGGCGGGCGGGTCACGTTCAACTCGGCCACGATGAACGCGTGCCTGAAGGCGTTGATCGTCCCCGATAACACCTGTGCGACGGTCGGCACGATGCTGCCGTGGACGGCGGCATGCATGGAATCGGCGTGGGAAGGCGCCGTCGCCGTCGGCGGTCAATGTACCTACCGCTTCGAGTGCGCGGGGAGCGACACCTACTGCGGCGCGAACCAGATCTGCGCTGCGCTCCCCACCGATGGACAGACGTGCTCGCAGAACGGCTGCGCCACCGGCTTCTACTGCAACGGTGGCACGTGTCGCGCCCAGGTCGCGACCGGCGCCGTCTGCAACACGAACCAGCAGTGCCAGACCGGACTCTATTGCGGCGGCGGTGGCGGCGGAAATCGCAGCTGCGCGCCGCTCCTGGCCGCGGGTCAGACGTGCACGGGCGATCAGTCGTGCCATTCGGACCAGTGTCTCCCCGGCACGTGCGCGGGCGGCGGTGGTTCGTGCTTCTCGGCTCAGGACTGCAACGGCCGGTGCTCGAACAATCAGCAGCAGTGCCAGCAGGATCGCGACTGCGGCCAAGGCGCGTGCAGCGTCGGCGGTGCTCAGTGCCAGCAGGCGAACCAATGCACCGGCGCCGGCAACACCTGCGTCTTCCCGAACACCTGCACGGGAGCGGCCTGCCTCGGCAACATCGTGTGTGCCGATGATGCGCAGCGAAGCGCGGACTACTGCATCGGCGCGCTGTCGGACCTGCCCAGCCCGCCCCCCTGATCGGCGATACTTCACGGATGCGCTACTTCCTGCTCGTCACGCTCGTGCTCCTCGGCTGCGGCAAGGACAACTCTCCGCGAGGGTTGTGCAGCCGAGGGTGCAAGGTCGCGCTCGCGTGTCTGCCGGGCGGAGAATCGCAGCAAGACGGCTGCGTGGATGGGTGCCTCGCGCAGCCACCCGATCAGGCACGCGTGGAGAGGTTCGAGGCGATGAGCTGTTCCGAGCTCGCCGCTGCCCTCGGAGGTGCGGGTGGTCTCGGCGGTGAGGCTCCTGCCCCCGGCGCGGCGGCGCCACGAGCGCCTGCGGCCAACGGCTGCACGGCCGACTGCCGGACCTGCGTCGGCGACGGCAACAGCTGCTGGGCGGCGGCGGGCGGCACGAACGGCATTCCGTGCGATCCGTGCTGCTGCGCACCCGGCGGTCCCGCGCCGACCTGGCGTACCAACGCAGAGGAGTGAGCGGCGACCGGCCGCGGCTCGACCGGCGCTGCGGGAGCGAGCGATGCGAACGCCGTGGCGCAGCCGCCGATCCCCCGTCACAACGGGTGCCGGCCCTGCACTAGGCCCGCATGGATCATCGCTGGGTGTTGTTCGTCGCAGGGTTGACCGCGTGTGGAGGCTCGAAGGAGGGCTCCCCCGCCGCCGGCAGCGGTTCGGATCGCGCTGGCTCGGCCGCCGCGTCGGTCTCGCTTCCGGCCGAGGGCCCCGTCGAGATCACCGTCACCCCGATCGCAACCGGCAACGTGTACGTCCAGGACGGTCTCGGCAAGGGCAGCTACTACCCGAGCCCCGACCTCGTGATCACCGCGAACGTGGTGGGGCCGGCGGGCACCGCGATCGCGTGGCAAGGCCAGACCGCGAAGCTGGCCGATCAACCGCTCGAGATCACCATCGACCTTCGCGATCTGGCCTTGCGTGACGAGCTCGGCGCCCACAAGCACCGCTTGCCGATCGTGGTGACGGCGCCCGGCAAGCCGGCGGTCACGGCGACGATCGCGTTCGATGCGGGCGCCGAGATCCCGTACTTCGCCGTCGCCGCCAAGCAGCCGGTCGCCCTCCCTGGAGACGATCGGACCACGCAACGCGCCGATGTCGCGATGATCGTCTCCGACGGCCAGTTCTATTCGGACACGGTCAACAAGCGCGAGGGCGCGGTGCGGCTGTACGACGTCGACCTCGTGGTGCTCCGCACGCTGAAGGATCGCGTGCTCAAGGACTGCGGCGCGTACTCCGATGGCAAGACCACGGTTCGCCGGAAGATCCTGGCGCGCGACGCGGACGAGGCGATCTACGAGCGCCGTACCGGCAAGCACCTGGCGACCCGGCAATTCACGGCGTCGAACGAGGCGTCGTGCGAGAAGTCGTTCGTGTCAGCCGGTGCCACGCCCGATGGCAAGTTCGAGACGCTCGATCAGACGTTCAGCGAGGTCGACGAGCACACCTGGATCGCGAGCTTCCTCACCGCGCCGACCGGCGCCGAGATCGCGGTCCCACCCACGACCGCTGCGGGGATCGCGAAGGTCGGCGCGAGCGCGGTGGTCGCCTCGAGCGATCCGGGCACGGGGTTTCCGACAATGGCGAACCTCGCGGCCCGGATGAAGATCCTCGGCTGGCAGCCCGCTGCGCCGACGGTGTCCACCCATCCGTACCCAGCGAGCCAGCGGATCATGAGCGGTTCGGCCGACGGACCGTGCGTCACGCTCTACGACTACGGCAATGCCGACCGGCAGCCCAAGCCGACGATCGCGCACGTCGGTCCGCGGCGCGCGATCTACGCCACCATCGATGACCCATCGCGCAGGCCCTGGCTAGACAAGATCTCGGCGAAGCTCCCCGCGATGGAGCCGACGAGCTCGAAGTCGCTCGGCGGGTTGTTCTCCGGCACGGGGCTCCACACCGAGAAGGACAAGTGGGGGATGAACAACGACGATGCGACCGACGATCCACGTTCGTGGACCGCGCGAGGCAACGACCGCGAGGACACCACGATGGTCACCCTCGAGATCAGCTACTACGGCCACCTGATCGGGCCGAAGGCCGTGGCCGAGGTCGCGGTGTCGGGTGATCGCGTCGTGACGGTCGGGTGCATCTCGGACCCGGCGCAGCGCAAAGCCGCGCTCGCCGCGCTCGTTCGGTGACTACCAGCTCTGCATCTTGCTGATCGTGACCTTGTTCATCGTCACGGGCGTGTTCGGCTTGTTCGACTCGTCCTGCGGCACGCGCGCGATCTGCTTGACCAGATCGAGCTCCTTGCACTGACCAAAGATCGTGTGCTTGCCGTTGAGGTGCTCGGGCGCGACCTCGGTGATGAAGAACTGGCTGCCGTTGGTGGACGGACCCGCGTTCGCCATCGCCAACGTCCCGGGCTGCATCCGCAGGTCGGGCAGGAACTCGTCGCCGAACTGGTAGCCGGGGCCGCCGCGGCCGATGCCCAGTGGATCGCCACCCTGGATCATGAACTCGGGGATCACGCGGTGGAACACCACGCCGTCGAAGAACGGCTTGCCGGTCTCGACGCTGCCGGTCTTCGGGTTGAGCCACGGCTTCTTGCCGGTGGCGAGCCCGACGAAGTTCGCGACCGTCATCGGCGTCTTGTCCGGGAACAGCTCGCAGTGGATCGTCCCCATGCTGGTCTCGAACGTGGCGACCAGCTTGCCGTTGCCCTGGAGGTCCTTGGTGTACGTGGTCAGGTCCGCGGCGGTCGGCGGGCGGACCTCGTCCTGCGAGGCCGGCGGCTGGGCGGGGGCGGCCGGTGCCGGCGGGCCGGGTTCCCGCGGGGCGGCCTTGGCGGTCATGTTCGCGGGCGGCGTGGTCGGCGGCGTCTGGCCGGCGGGCGGCTGCTGCGCGGGCTCGCTGCTCTTGCTCTTGTGCTCGCACCCTGCCGCGAGCGCGAGGATGCTGAGGAGGACGGCATTCACACGGATAGCTGTCATGGCGCCCCGACCATGGCGCAAACGCATCCTCGCCGCAACACGGGCCGCTACATCGCGCGCGGGTGGTGCGTCGGCGCCGGGGTCCGCTCGTGCTCGGCGGGCAGCCGCACACGTGCGGGCGGCTCGGGGGTGACCACGTTCGCGCGCTCGATCACGGGCGCCGCGATCCGCGCGGCGGCGAGCGTCAGCGTGCCCGCGCCACAGGTCACCACGCGACCGGGGATCCCGAGCCCCGAGCTCGACAGCCCATCGCACACCGCATCGTAGGTCTGCCCGGGCGGCGTCAGCACCGGCAGGTCACCGCCCACGCCGGCGATCCCCTGCAGCAGGAACTGCGGAGACTCGAGCAGCGCGGCGCACACGCGGCGCAGGCTCGTGGGCGTCACGGCGCTCGCCGGCCCATCGAGCGTCCCGACGATGCTGGTCAGAGCATCGTGCTCCGCGCCATCGACGATCGCGGGCTCACCGACGAGGCGATCCTTCAGCGCAGCGACGAGGTCCGCGGCGGTCGCGGTCGGGTTCGCGGCGCCATCGGCGGCGAGGCGATCGACGAAGTCCATCGCGACCCATCCCGGCCGCGTGCATGCACCGTAGCGATCCTCCCACGACAGCCGCGCCTGGAAATCGAGGCCGCGAAAGCCGCGCTCGCTGTTGCGCAGGAACATGCCGACGCCGCGCTGGAACCCGAGCTCTTCGTACGGGATCGGGGCGCCCATCTGGCAGGCCATGGCGGACGTGCAGCATTGCCCGGTCTGGCACAGCTGCATCAGGCGAGCGCAGGTCGTCGAGTTGACGCAGCTCTCGCCGTAGTCAGGGAACCGCGAGAGCAGCGGCGCCGGGCCCCAGTCGAGCGCGGCCGAGGTCGCGGTGACGAGGGTCCGTGCATCGACGGCGGTCACCGCATCGCCGGGGCCGTTCTTCCTGCGTGCTTCGTCGGCATCGGAGATCACCCACGGGTCGAACACGTTCGGATAGGTGTACGGGCTCGGGCCGCAGCCTGCATCGGGAGCCTGGCGGTTGAAGTAGTCGCCGCTGACGATCGCCGCGAGCAGGGCCTTCAGCGAATACCCGCTCTGTGCGAACCGCGTGGCCAGGCGATACAGCTCCTTGCTCGCCGCCTCGTTGCGCGGGAAGTAGTTCGCGATCGTCAGCTGTGTGCCGGTGGCCTGGCGCCACACATCCTCGGTGATCTTGAGCGTCACGAGCCACGCGAGCGCGGTGTCCGGATCGGTGATCGCGGCATCTCCGGGCAGCGCCACGCCTCGCAGCGCCGCGAACCCGCGCGCGAGGGCGGCCTCGACGTCGTACACCGTGGAGCGCTTGCCGGTGGCGCTCGCGAGCTTGCCATCGATATTGGCGATGTCATCGCCGACCGAGGCCGGCGGCGCGAACGTGCCGCATCGCGTACTCCAGCCCCACGGCCGCGTGCTGCCGTTGTCCACGAAGTTGTCGACGCGGAACGCTGCGTGGGCGCGCTCGTTGGTCACGCCCATCGATTGGCCGTAGATCGCCTTCTCGGCGAGGCCGGGCACCGGCCAGTGGCGGTCGAGCGCCGGATCGTCCGAGTCCGTCACGCTCGCTTCGCTGTTGTGGCAGCCGAGGCACACCGAATCGCGGTGCAGGTAGCTCGCATCGAACGTCGAGCCGAAATCCTCGCGCCGCGCGAGCTCCGCGTCCACTGCGCCGACGTTCGCCGCGGGGATCGGGTGGCTGACGAGCGAGAACAGCTGCGCGCGATAGATCGGCGAGAGATCGTCGAGAGCGATCGCGCTGCGGGCGAGATCGAGCATCGTGAAGCTCGTGCCATCGGCGCTCTGCGGCGCGCTCTTGTCGCGGACCGCCATCGCGAGTGCAGGTGTCACCGTGC
>JAYVRN010000512.1:0-4669 GCA_043776275.1 Myxococcales bacterium
GCGGCAGCTCGAGCAGCGTGCTGCGCGAGGTCAGCCCGGTGGGCGTCTCTTGACCGCGCGCGAGCACCTCGCGGACCACGCGGAGCGCATGCTTGCCGCCCTTGCGCGGCGGGATGTACTGGTCCGCGCCACCGTGGAACAGCAGCAGGCCGACCTTGTCGCCGTTCTCGACGGCGCTCATCGCGAGCAACGCCGAGAGCTCGACGGCGGCCTCGAGCTTGCTGCGCCGGCCCGAGCCGAAGTCCTGCGAGGCGCTGACATCGACCAGCAGCATCACGGTGAGCTCGCGCTCCTCGACGAACCGCTTGACATGCGGCTCGCCCGTGCGCGCCGTGACGTTCCAGTCGATCGTGCGGACGTCATCACCCGGGACGTACGGCCGGACCTCGTCGAACTCCATCCCTCGTCCCTTGAACACGGACAGGTACGCACCGGCCATGACGTCAGAGACCTGACGACCGGTGACGAACTGGATGCGCTTGACGGCTTGCGCGATCTCTTGAGGAAGCATTCTACGACTCGATTCGGCTCAACTCGGCTCGACTCGGCCAGGTCACGGAACCGGGACGTTCTCCAGGATCTGACCGATCACGTGATCGGTGGTCTTGCCCTGGGCCTCGGCCTCGTAGCTGACGAGGACGCGGTGGCGGAGCACGTCATGCGCGATCGTCTTCACGTCGTGCGGGGAGATGTAGCTGCGTCCGCTGAGCAGCGCCTGCGCCTTCGCGACCTTGATCAGCGCGATCGACGCGCGCGGCGAGGCGCCGTTGTCGATCAACGTCGCGAGCTGCGGGAGGCCCGCGGCCTTCGGGTCGCGGGTCGCGGCGACCAGGTCCACGACGTAGCGCTTGACCTTGTCGTCGACGAACACCTGCCTCACCACGTCGCGCGCCGCGAGGATCTCGTCGGTCGTCATCATCTTGCTCGCCGTGGGCTCGCTGCCTGCGCCGGCCATCCGGTCGAGGATCTTCATCTCGTCGTCCTTGGTCGGATAGCCGACCTTGACCTTCAGCATGAAGCGATCGAGCTGCGCCTCGGGTAGCGGATAGGTGCCCTCCTGCTCGATCGGGTTCTGCGTGGCGAGCACGAGGAACGGATCGGCGAGCTTGAACGTCTGATCTCCGAGCGTGACCTGCCGCTCCTGCATCGCCTCGAGCAGTGCGGACTGGACCTTCGCCGGCGCGCGGTTGATCTCGTCCGCGAGGACGAAGTTGCCGAACACCGGCCCCTTCTTGACGGTGTACGTGCCCTCGCGCGGATTGTAGATCTGCGTACCCACCACGTCGCCGGGCAGCATGTCGGGCGTGAACTGGATGCGCGAGAACGTGCCGTCGATCGCCTCGGCCAGCGTCTTCACCACGAGGGTCTTGGCGAGGCCGGGCACGCCCTCGAGGAGCACGTGGCCGCTCGCGAGCAGGCCGAGCATCAGCCGGTGCAGCATCTCGTCCTGACCGACCAGCACCTTGCCGACCTCGGACTTGAGGGAGTTGAAGCGACCTTGGAACTTGGTGACATCTTCGGTGAGGCGGTCGGACATGGCGGTGTTCTGGGGGTGGAGGAAACGCCGTCGGCGGGCGGCCTGTCAACTGGTGCCCCCCGATCGAAATTCCCGTCCAGGCAGGTCGCGGGACACCCCTGCGACCTGACGCATGTGTCCTGATCTCCACAGAGATCACAGACTTGCCGGTGCGACCGGCTGGCACGTCGCGTGTACGTGTGTGCCTTTGCGAAGGGGAGGTTCCTGCCAGGAGCCCCACATCATGAAGTCTGTCCTGATCTCGACGATCGCTATTGGCCTTGGCCTCGGGCTCGGCGCCTGCGCCACCACGGGCGCCTCCGCCCTCGACCGCGAGCCGCACGCAGGTTCCCGGGTCCAGCTCGATCTGGTTCCCCATGCCGACGCGACGCGGGTGTTCCCGGCCGCGATCGATCCGCGCCTGCCGAGCGCCGATCGGCTGTCACATCAGATCTTCTCCGAGCTCGGCGATGCGGCCTCGATCGAGGTCAAGCTGTGCGTGGTTCCGGAGGGTTCGGTCAGCTCGGTCGAGGTCCTCAGCTCATCGAGGCTCGCGGCGTTCGACGACTCCGTCATGGCGGACGCGATGCACTGGCGGTTCGCGCCGCGGCCGGGCCCTGCCACGGTGAGGACCTGCGAGCGGGCCACGATCACGTACCGGCCCGCGACCTGACCACGATCACGTACCGGCCCGCGACCTGACGGCTGTTCCCCGTCACGATCGCGATCGATCGCACTACTTTGTCACCACGCGCAGACGATCCTTGCGTTCCGCGAAGGCGCGCGCGTAGAGTGAAGCCAACGGAGATTGTTTCAATGAGCATCGCCATCCGCCTCATGTGTCAGCCGTCGACGACGAAGTTCGTCGATGACTGCACAGCCCGCGGTGCGCGAGGCTCGGAACGCTGATCCGAGATCACTCACTCCCCGCCGCGGGCTCCAGCAATCCTGGAGCCCTTCGAGTTTTCGGCACCCGACTGCCTCGCTCCGGCTCCTCCAGAACATCTGTCCTTCTGTTGCAGCGACGCCGCGGCGTCGCGAGGGCCGTCGTATGTCTGCTGCGATCGAATCAAGCGCATCTCCTTCTACATCTCCTTCCACATCCTTGACCTGGACCGAGCGTCCCGGCCGCGAGCTGCTGCGCCTCGCCTGGCCGATCACGGTCTCGATGCTCTCGTTCTCCACCATGACGCTGGTGTCGACCGCGTTCGTCGCACAGATCGGCTCCGACGAGCTCGCCGGCGTGGGCCTCGCGGGCGTCGTCGGCTTCGCCCTCGTGTGTTTCGGCATCGGCCTCCTGCGCGGCGCCAAGACGCTGGTCTCGCAGGCCGTCGGGGCACAGCGCCGAGATCGGATCCCCGAGCTGCTGGGCGCCGCGCTCGGGCTCGCGCTCGTCCTCGGGGCGCTCGCCACGCTCACCGGTCACGTGATCGCGCCATGGTTGTCGTCGCTCTCCGCGTCCCCGCGCGCGGGTCAGTTCGCGGCGGAGTACCTCGCGATCCGTTCGCTCGGCGCGCCGCTGGTGCTGGTCTATGCCGCGCTCCGCGAGGCGAGCTACGGGGTCGGGGACACTCGCACTCCGATGCGCGCTGCTCTCGCAGGGAACGCGGTCAACATCGCGCTCGATTGCATCCTGATCCTCGGTCTCGGCTGGGGCGTGCAGGGCGCCGCGCTCGCGACGATCGCCGGCAACCTCACCGAGACCTGCGTGCTCGCGTGGCCGATGCGCAAGCAGCTACGTGCGCTGCGCTGGCGTGCCGACGCGGTCCGCGCGGTGTGGGCGCAGGGCGTGCCGAACGGGCTCCAGTTCGTGATGGAGGTCGGCTCGTTCCTGATCCTCACCGTGCTCGTCGCACGGATGTCGGCGATCGATGGCGCCGCACACCAGATGGTCCTCCACCTGGTCAACGTCTCGTTCCTGCCGGCGCACGCCCTCGCCGAGGCAGCGGCAGTGCTGGTCGGTCAGGCCGTGGGGGCCAACAGGGACGGCCTCGTACCGAAGGTCGCGGGGCGTGCCCTCGCGATCGGTGCGGGGTACGCGACGGTGTGCTGCATCGGGTACGCGGTGCTCGGCGGTGCGATCGCGCAGGCGATGGCTTCTGGGGATCCTGCGCTCGCCAGCCGCGCGACCATGCTGGTCCACGTCAGCCTCGCGTTCCTGGTCGCCGATGCCGCGAATGTGATCGCGCGTGGCGTCCTCCGTGGCGCGAGCGACGTGCGCTACGCCGCCGTGGTCGGGATCGCCACCTCGTGGTTCACCACACCGCCGCTCGCCTACCTGTTCGGGGTGGTGTGCGGCCTCGGCGTGGTGGGCGGGTGGATCGGCCTGGCGGTCGAGATCATCGTCGGCGCGGCGCTGTTCTGGCTCCGGGTCTGGCGAGGCGGCTGGCGCTTGGCCGCGGCGGCCGCCCGGCGCGAGATCGCCGGGATCGCCGTGTAACTCCGCCGTGCGCCTGGGCTTGTGGGGCCCCCAGATCACCATTGATCTCGGGGGCCTCCCGGCTCGATATTGCGCCGCATGAAGTCGCGTCTGGTCGTCCTCGTCGCTCTCGCCGGTTGTGCCTCCGGCTCGAGCGCGCTCACGCAGATCGACGCCGACACCTCCCAGACCGATGCCAAGCTGCCTGATGCGGCGGTCGCGGCCGACGCATCACCGGACGCGATGGCAGATGCGATGCCGGACGCGATGGTCGATGCGACGCCGGACGCGATGCCGGATGCGATGGTCGACGCGATGGTCGATGCGCAGGTCACGCCCGATGCGTGCGTCCCGGTGGTCACCCAGCTGCTCGCGAACCCCGTGTTCGATCTCACCCCGCAGGGGACCGGCTGGCAGGCGACGCCGATCGATCCCGCGTTTCCGCTGATCACCGATCAGGACGGCGCGACCGAGCTGAGCGCCCCGTTCAAGGCGTGGCTCGGCGGCTTCGTGGCGCCGAACATCGGCCAGAGCGTGACCGATGTCCTGTACCAGGACGTCACGATCCCCGCGGGCACGACGCAGCTCACGTTCACCGGCTACTACGCCGTGGGCACGCAAGAGACCACCACGACGGCCACGTATGACACGGGGTCGATCGGGTTCACGCAGACCAGTGGGACGCCGATCGTCACCCTGAATTCATTCTCGAACCTCACACCGACCACGCAGTG
>JAYVRN010000513.1:0-16974 GCA_043776275.1 Myxococcales bacterium
TCAGACGTTCTGGTGCTGGGGTCTCAACGACTATGGCGAGGTGGGAATCGGGATGAACGTCACGGCGGTGGTGATGCCCACGCAGGTCGGCTCGATGACCTTCAGCAAGCTCGCTGTCGGCGACGAGTTCGTGTGCGGGCTCCGGACCGATGGCAAGCTGCGGTGCTGGGGCCGCAACGATCGCGGCGCGGTCGGCGACGGCTCCGGAATTGGTCGCGATGTGCCTTCGATCGTCGGCCAGGACCTCGTCTCCGACTGGAGCGACGTCGTCGCCGGCGCGCGGCACGCATGCGCGCTGCACGGTGGTGGCCAGATGATGTGCTGGGGCTCGAACGAGTACGGTGCGTTGCTCTCGGATCCAACCACGCCGCGGCGCACCGAACCCCAGCCGATCGACGACACGCGTTCGTGGTCCGCGCTCGTGGCTGCTGATCGATCGACGTGTGCGATCGATGCGGCCGGGGAGCTGTCATGTGCCGGCTATGGGCCGGCCGGCAACCTCGGCGAGGGAACCGGAACACCGACCGCCCCGGTCGAGCTCCCCGGAACCTGGAGCTCCGGATCCGCGGGTACGTTGATCACCTGCGGCCTTCTGGGAACCGCGCTCTCGTGCTGGGGCAAGAACGACAAGGGAGCGATGGGCGACAACACGCTCCTCGATCGCCAGGTGCCGACCGCGGTCTCTGGTGAGTTCGGCGATGTCGTGGTGTCCGACCATGTCTGCGCCCGTAGCGCACCCGGGCTCGGGTTGTACTGCTGGGGGGCCAACGACTACGGACAGCTCGGGCAGGGTGACATCGACCCTCGCCGAACGCCGGTTCAGGTGAATCCCGGACCGTGGCAGAACGTCGACGTCGGCGGCGGACATAGCTGCGCGATCAACTCGACCAACCTGGCCTGCTGGGGAGCGAACGGATCGGGGCAGTCCGGGCTGTCGCCGAATAGCCCGGGAATGGTGGTGTCTCCGAACCAGATCAACGGATCCTGGCTGCTCGTCGGTACGGGTGGCTATCACAGCTGCGCGACCCGGCTCGACAAGAGCCTCGCGTGCTGGGGAGAGGCGGGCGATGGGCGCCTCGGCTACTCACCGGCGTTCAGCACCCAGGCTCCCCTGTCGGTCAACCTCCCCACGGGGACCGCGGTCGACGAGATCTCGCTCGGCCTCGAATACAGCTGCGCGCGTGCGGGAACCGCGGCGTGGTGCTGGGGGCACAACGACGCGGGTCAGCTCGGCGATCAAACTCAGACCAATACGTCGACCCCCGCGCTGCTTCCGAAACAGTGGAAGCAGATCAGCGCCGGTGACAGGCACACCTGCGGTATCACCTTGCAGAACACGCTGTGGTGCTGGGGCAGCAACCGGACCGGCCAGCTCGGTGATGGGACGTTCATCGAGCACCACGACCCGAGGCAGGTCGGCACCGACGGCGATTGGGTCAGCGTGTCCGCCGGTGCGCTGCATACGTGCGGGCTGCGGTCGCAAGGAAAGCTGTACTGCTGGGGGAGCAACCTCGCCGGCGAGATCGGGCTCGGGACGGCGTGGCGCTCGACCCTGGCGCTGGTCGTCGACTGACACGGAACCCCACAACCGAGTACGCAATTTCGCGTACGCGATCCACAAGTGGGGTGGCCTCGGCGACGAGACATCGAGAGGCTGCGCATGGCGCGGAACATGCTCCTGGTGGTGGGCATGTCGAAACACGAGCTGCCGCAGCAGGACCAGGCCGCGACTGAACACCACCAGCAGGCGAACCAGCGGTCGGGATCGCAGCCAGCGGTCGCGCTGGTTCGACAGTTGCTCGCGAGCGGGAACCTCCACGCCGCTTGTGAGGTCAACTGCTCAGTTCGCGACGGGCTTGGTGACCCGGAGTTTCCTGAACCGCACGCTCATGCCGCGCTCGACGGCGAAGCCGAGCTTGCCCCGGGCGTACATCGAGTCCTTGCCCTCGAACACGAGGGTGCCGTTCGCGTACATCGCGAACTGTTCGCCGCTCTGCGTGACCCGCAGGTGCGTCGTAGATCCCGTGAACAGGGGAGTGGGCTTGTAGCCTGGCTTGCTCTGCGGTCCCGTGAGGATGTTGCAGACGTCCGTCACCTTGCAGGCGAAGATGTTGTACGAGCCCGCGAACGTGAGGTTGAACCAGTAGCCACGCGTCTTGGCGTTCCAGGTCGTGTCGACGTTGCTCGTCCGGGTCGCAACGCCGAGCCCCCCGTGCGGGCCAGCGGTCTGCTCGATGTCGACGTCGAGCGTGAAGTCCCCGACATCGACGTCGATCGTGTAGTGACCACCGGTTTCGGTCGAGACGGTGCCTCCGTCGAGAGTCCACTCACCGTAGTTCGCGTGGCTTGCCACCGAGGCGAGGTCCTTGATCAGGACGCCGTCGTCCTGCGCGGGAGCTGCTGCGGCGGGCTTGACGGGCTGAGCTGGCTTGGTGGGCTGAGCTGGCTTGGTGGGCTGGGCTGGCTTGGTCGGCTTGGTCGGCTTGGCCTTGGGGGCAGCGTGCGTCGCCGGCGCGCCGACGATCATCACGAGCAAGCCGAGGGTCGGAGTCGTGCGGAGCATGCCAGCCATTGTAGGTGGATCCGGGTGCTCCGTCTCAGGGGCGCGGCGGCGTGAAGCGCAGCACGTAGTCGACCATCGTCGCGCCCGGGGGCAGCTCGATCGCGCCGATCACGTCGCGGACGCAGCTCGTCACGGCTTCGTTGACCACCGGAGACGAGGGTAACCCCGACGAGATCGAAGCCGCCCTCGATCTCGGTGACGTCGAGGAGCGTGTCGCCCAGACGGATCGTGATCTCCACCGCCACACCCCAACGACACCGCGGGCAGGCTCGGGGTTCCCCGTTTGTGCTGCTACCCTCGAGCAGATGCAGGGCAACCGGACCAAGATCCTCGTGCTCCTGGCGGCCTACGGCGGCCTCGTCGGCGCGGCGCTGTTCGGGATGGACTGGTTCGTGATCAACAGCTCGTTCGGCAAGATCGGGCTCGACCTGCGGTCCGTTCATGCCTGTGATGCGAGCGGCCAATGCGCGACGGTCTCGATGAGCATGATCCGCGGCGTCGGGTTCTATCCGATGCTCGCCGGGGCGACGTTCTGGGGGATGCTCGGGCTGTCGGCGCTGCTGCTCTATCAGACGGCAACCCGTGTGCTGGCCGGGACCACCAGCGAATCGCTGATCCGGATCGGCTATGGAGTGACGGTGTTGCTGCTGGGCACCACGGTGGGCGCGGCGTACCTGTTCGGGCCCGAGATCGGTTCGGTCTCGACGGCCACGCTCTCGCTGTCGTCGCAGCGCACGTTCGCGCCGCTGATGATGATCGCTGGGCAGCTCGTCGCCGTCGGGATGCTCTACTTCATCGCGGACGACGACGACCTCGGCCGCGGAGCTCCGAGCGCGCAGGCGTTGCCAGCCCGAACGTGGGAGCGCACACCCGCGGCTCCGGCGGAGGCAGCGGGCGCACCCGGCGGGCGCGCGGAGCGTTCGACGAGGCCGCCCCCACTCGCGCCAAGCGGACGGGCGATGCGCGCGACGGTGCCGCCACCGCCGGTGCCGGACGCGCTACGCAACCAGCTCCGGTTCGTGTCGGCGAGCGCCGAGCTCACGCAGGCCGGCATCGACGCACGTCAGGAGGACGGCTCGTCGGTGCTGGTGCTGTGGCGGGATGTCGTCGGCGCCGTCGCTCGCCGTCTGCCGCCCGAGCTCGATGGCGCGACGTTCGTCGACGTGATCTCGACCCCGGGCGCGACGCTGCGGATCCTGCCATGGACCCGGCTCTCCGGCGATCACGTGGACGGGGAGGGCACCGCGCGTGCGCGCGAATTGATCGCGATGGTCAGCAGCCGCAGGCCCGACGCGAAGCTCGATGCCTCGACGCAACGGTTCGTCCATGCGGCGGAGCCAGCGATGCAGCTCCCCGACCGCGAGACCCTCGACGCGCACGACGCCCGTCTCGCCTGAGCGAATGGTCGAGCGACCTCGACGTGGTCCGTGTGCGAGGGACATGCGACGATGACGAAATGCGCACTCCGCGGATCGCGTACGTCGTCCTCGCCATCGCTGCTGCGTGTAGCAAGGAGACCCCGCCCCCTGCGGCGGCCGTTCCCGAAGGCACGGCCGCCGCCGCGCCTGCTGAGCCACCGCCAAGCGTCCCGCCGAAGGCACCGCGGATGAGGCGCGCGCTGCGCGGCGGCGGTGGTGGTGGCGGTGGTGGTGGTGGTGGTGCGGACGGCAGTGGTAGTGACGACGTCAGTGGTGACGACAGCGACGACGCGACCGATGTCGAGGGTGACGCCGTACCCGTGGCAGCCGCGGCGGCCAGGAACGTTGCGCCCGCTGCCGCCCCTACGCCTGCGCCGCCCCCGGCATCGGCGCATGTCAGGCTCTATGTCGGGAATCTCTCGTTCAACACCGCACGCGAATCGATCGAGGCCATGTTCTCGTCCGCGGGTCAGGTCGTCGAGGTCGCCATGCCCACTGACCGAGAGACCGGTCAGCCACGCGGCTTTGCCTTCGTCACCATGGGCAGCCCGCAGGAGGCGAGCTCCGCGATCTCACGGCTCAACGGCACGATGCTCGATGGTCGTGCGCTCAGGGTCAACGAGGCGCAGGAACGCCCCCCTGCGGGTGGCGGAGTCCCTCAAACGGGCGCTCGCGGCGGTGGTGGTGGCAGCGGTGGCAGCGGTGGCCGTGGTGGCGATCGTGGTGGCGGCGGTCGCGATCGATTCTGAGTGCCGGCACGAATGGATGAATCGTTCAGGTGTCGGGCTTGGCGGTCTGGGCGATGTGCGATGTTAGGGACCGAGTGTCCGCTGCCCCTCGAGCTGTGATCGCGATGGCCTTGATCCAGAAGTTTTTCGTTCCATTGGGGACCCTCGCGATCCTGGCCAGCTGCGCGACGGGGTGCGATCAGGTGTTCTCCCTCGAGCGCGGTGGGTGCGGAGATGGCGAGCTCGCACAGGACGAGGACTGCGACGACGGCGGCAACGAGGCTGGCGACGGTTGTGGGGTCACGTGTCTGATCGAGCCCGGCTTCGAATGCCCGACGATGAAGGGCTTCTGCCTTCCTGTTGTCGGGCTCTCGCGCGGCCCGATCAGCACTCGACTGGCGGTCGCGGGGACTCCGGGCGGCGCCACCTTCGCGTTCGAGTGCCCGGTGGATGAAGTGGTGATTGGCTTCGAGGGATACGCCAATCCGGTGGGAGACAACCTCGGTGTCCTCACGGTCGTGTGTGGCGCGCTGGGGATCGCGCCGAATGGTGATGCGCTGCTGACGCGTTCGAGCCAGAGCGCGGTCATTGGCACCCAGCAGAGCGGCACGCTCCTGACCACGACCTGCGCGACGGATGAGGTCGCGGTCGGATTTGTCCCGACAACGAACACGTATGTGTCCGGTTTTCAGTGGACGTGCCAGCCGGTCGCGCACACCGATGGCGGACTCCGATTCGGTGCGTCGAGGTCACTCGCGTTCGGGCCCTCGGTCGGCACCGAAGAGCCCGAGCGACGATGTCCACCGGGCGAGATCGTGAACGAGGTGTCCGGCACGGTGGGTGCATCGATCGGTTCGATGGGACTGGGTTGCGGCCCGATCTCGACCGTGCTGTGCGGTGATGGCGTCGTCGCGCATCCGGAGATGTGTGATGACGGCAACCTCACACGGCACGACGGCTGCGATGCGAGTTGTCAACGCGAGTAGCTTCGCGTGCCCGACCGTGATTGATCCGCGGAACTCGCGCAGCGGGCACTCACCAACTCGCGCTGGTCAGGCGCTCGGCAGCGACGCGGCCTTTCGCTCGACGACCTGCTGATACGTCCCATGCGCCTCGCCATACGTCGCGCGGGCGATCTCGACGGCGGCGTCGTAGACGCGCGTCGCGAGCGCGACGTTATCGACGCCCAGGCAGCGGTGCGCGAGCTCGTCGAGACGCACGAGGAAGCCCGATGCACCCTCGTAGGTGGCTGGCTTCTCCCGGGTCAGCAAGTAGTCGACGAACGCGCACGCCTCGCGAATGTTGTCACCATTGCCGGTCCCGGCTGATGCCTGGAACAGATTCGACATGATCCAGAACGTGTACGGATGCCACGCGCCGAAGTGATGCAAGCACAGCGTCAGCGCCTGGCGCCCGATTCCCATGCTCTCGCCGAGCTCGCTGTCATTCCATGCCTCGCCCATGCCCGCAGCCAGCCGCTCGAGGGCCGTCGTCGCGTCCTCTTTGGACATCGATCTCGCCGCATCGGCGCCCTCGAGATCGAGCAGCAACAGCTCGAGTCCGAGCGGTGGATGCCGCCCGAACTCCCACCCGCGCTTTGTTGCCTCCTCCAGCACGACGTGCGCCAATCCATGCCGACCATCGAGTGGATCGACGAGCAATGGCTTGCAGCCAGGTACCCGGGCGGCGAGCGCATCGCACACCGCGGGAATGGTCGCGCTCTCTTCGACGTACTCATGTCCTTCGACGTTCAACACCCCGGACATGACCGTTGCACCTTCGGCGCGCGGGATCCTGAGGACGAGATAAGCTGTCATGTGGGCCTCGGTACCAGGGTGCCAGCGATCCTGGCAACGCGGCGGCGACAACCTCGGGTGTTGCCGTTGGGGATCGTCCTCGAGCAGTAGTAGCCTCGACGCGATGCACCGCCTGTTGTTGGTCGCCAGCCTGTTGTGCGGGACGTCGCGGGTCGAAGCCGAGGGCGCGGAGGGCACGGAGGGCGCGGCGCCGATCCGGGTCGCGGTCCAGTGCGAGCGACTCGGCCGCACCAAGACCTGCCCGGCGTTCCTCACTGGGCTCGTCGATGCGAACAAGGTCCTCCTGAGCTCGCCGCGCTCGGTCGCGGACGTCGTGATCTACGCGACGGCGAACGAGGTCGCGCTCCTCGATCGGGTGCATCTCAGGTTCGTGGGCCAGATGGTCAGCACGCCGGCGCCCGTCGAGATCGATGTCGAGCTCGACACGCGCACGACGGACGACCAGCAGCGGTCGGCGCTGACGCCGGCGTTCCTGCGCGGCATCGCCTTGTTCGTCGCCGCCCGCCATCCGAGCGCGGTCGCCGTGACGCTGACGGTGCCCGACGCCATGGCAACGACCAAGCCCGATACGTCGCCGTGGGGCCTCGTGCTCGGGCTCGCGGGGAATGCGAGCTACACCGCGAAGTACCGTACCGCCGGCACGCAACTCTATCTCGTCGGGCGCTACATGACCCGCAACCTTCGCGCCTTCGCGCTGCAGTCGCTGTCGGCCAGCGTCAATCGCCAGCCTCCGCTCGAACTCGAAGACGGTACGCTCATCGATCTCGACAGCGAGCAATGGAAGTACCGCGGCGGCGCCGAGGCAATCTACTCGTGGTGCGACAGGTGGTCGGTTGGCGTCGGCAGCTACACGTTCTTCGAAGATCCGAAGGCGCAGTATGCGTACAACTCGCGCAACCGCGTCGCGATCGAATGGGACAGGTTTTCCGCTGACGATCCGCGCGGTAACCGACTCGGTGTCTTCTATCACGTCGGCTGGATCGTCGAGCGTTACAACATTCGCAACGAGCTCGGCGAGAGCTTCGCGCAGTACCCGAGCCACGGGATCGACGCGGTCGGCAGCGTTCGCAGTGACCGGGTGTCGTATGGCCTCAATCTCGCGAGCGACGTGCAGCTCGATCACCCCGGGCGCCGGCTGCTGCTGACGGCGTCACCCTTCGTGACGATCCAGATCGGGAACCATATCGATCTCAACCTTTCGTTCTCGATCACCCAGCGCACGTTTCCTGCCCCGGATCCGGCGGCGATCGATCCTTCGGACTTCGAGCAGCTCTCGCGCTTGTCGTACGCGGAGCCACTGTCCATCAACGGCTCGATCGGTCTGACGTTCCATCTGGATCCGACGAACGGCGTCCGGAACGATCGCCTCGAATCGATCTAGGAGTCTCGACTGGCAGTGCCCCCCGACCGGGGTGGCTCATGGGTCACCGCGCGCGACGACGCTTGGCGCCAACGTGCTTCTTCGGGGTCGCAGATCTCGGGCGCCGAGGCTTCGCGACCACGGGAGGCTCGCCCATCCGCCCGGCAGGATCGAGCCGGAGGAAGGCGCCGTGGAGCTCCCCGAGCGGACTGCCGAGCGCTTCGGCCTCTCCGTCGTAGCTAGCGATCCGCCACTCGACGTTCTCGGCGATCGTGCTCTGCAGGTCCTCGATGCCATGCGCCGGGTGGTCGAGCAGCTGGACCGCATTGTACAGCGCGAGGATCTGCAGCTGACGCACCACGAGCGTGAGGTCGGCGGGGCTCGCACCGGCAGCGAGCCGGCCGATCGCGTCGCCCACGGGATCCGCCTTCGCCCAGCGCTTCTGCCAGTCGTCGTGCCCCTCCGGCACGATCGAACGCCAGAGCCCCGTCAGGAACAACCATCGAGCCACGCTGTGCGGGCCGTCCGCCGCGAAGGTCTCGGGATCGTCGACACCCAGCCCGCAAAAGATCGCGACCTGGCGCTGCCGTGAAGGTCCCTTTGATCTCGGCTTTGCCATCCGCGAACGATCGCCGATCCCGTACCAAGCGTCGAGCCGGCGGGGGGCAGATGGCGGAGCGGCCGGGGAGCCCAGGATCCCCCACCGTGGGTGGTCCGTGCGTCGCCCACGCTCTCGTCGCCGTGATATCCCGGGCTTCCCATGAAGCACGCTTGGCTCGCCGGTGCACTCGTCGCTTGCGGTCCGGCACAGCACGCCCCGCTGCCTGCGCCGCCGCCGCCGCCGCCGCCGCCGCCCGCCGATGCAGCCGCAGCGAGCCCCGAAGCGCGGCCACAGGATGACATCTCGTGGTCGCTCGACCTCGAGTCGCGTGTACGAGGTGGCTATTCACCGACCGCAGCTGAGCGTGCGCGATATCAAGCTGTCGCCGACAAGCTCTCGACCAAGCGCGAGCTCGAAACCCAGACGGCGCAGCTGACGGCGTACAAGGAGCAGAATGGCTCTCACGTCCTGCTTGCCGGATCGTACGAGGTGAGTGCGAGTGCGCCGCTGTCGGTGAATGGCGTGACGATTCCGGGGGGCGAGGAGCCGGAGATCGATGCGATCACCGATGATGGCACCACCGACTTCGCCGTCTCGGCTGTGGTCGTCGGCTCGTCTGCGAGCCACAGCGTGCATTTCACGGCCAATGAGGTCTCGAACTCCGACGGCAAGAAGGTGCTGGTCGTCGCGCAGTCGCTCGAAGCACGGCCCAATCCGTACACGCTCGATTTCACGATCACGTCCACCGCGACGGACCCGCACTTCGTGCGCTTCATCGCATACGGGCGCACACCCAAGCCTTAGGAAACGGACCGCCCGTCGCGCGTGGGGGAGACGGGAGTCAGAGCGCGAGCGAGAACAGAACGCTGCAGCTGATCGGGCCGAGCTGCCCTCGGGAATGACAGCTGGCCTTCGTACTTGCCGAGGGACTTCGCGAGCGGTGCACCAGCCGTCAGGGCCCCGGCGAGAACCGGATCGGGTAGCTCGCCTTGACGGGCTTGCCGTCCATCGGCTGCGGGAACGTGAGCCCCCGGAACACGGCGCTGACACATCCGGTGAGGTCGCCGTCGGCGCCGGCGGTCGACGCGGCCGAGACCGCGCCGTTGCCGCCGATGAGGAAGGTCGTGGTCACGGTAACCTCCAGCTTCGGGTTCCGCGTGAGCGCTCGTTCGTAGCAGAGGCGGATCCTGCCGAACTGTCGTCGCACGACCCTCGCGATCACCGCCTTGTCGAGCGCTCCCTGGCTGCTACCACCGCTGACCTGCACGCTCGCTGTGCTCGACGTAGTCGGTCGGCTCGGTTTGCTCGCGGGCTTCGCGCTGGGCCGGCGCGCCGACTTCACTGACTTCGAGGCCGCGGCAGAAGCCTCCGCGCGATTCGCGCTCAGCGTCTGGCACGCCGTGAGGGCGAGCTCGGCGAGCGGCCTGTTCGGCGCCGAGATCGAGCAGTCCCACGGCTTGCCGCCGACGTCTGCTCGAACGGTGACCTCGAAGCGATTGCTCTGGTGCAGGCTCGAGACGACTTCGTTGAACGTGATCCATCCGGATGGAGTGGCGTCGGCCTGGAGCCTTGCGACGAGCTTGTCGCCCTTGGCGATCTCCTGGGCCTTGGCGAAGGTTGGCGTACTGAAGTCGTCGACGGCGCTCACGTTGACCATGAACGCTCCGCGCTTGAGGTTCGCGCGGCGCGTGGCGGACGCCGCGTCGTACGGCGGCGTCACGGTCGTGCCCTCGGGCACCTCGATGTTGAGGCCGAGTTTCTCGATCGCGAGGCGCTGCTTCGGCGCTCGCGCGATCGCGGCCGCTTCGTCGTCAGCAGCCGGCGATCTCGCGGCAGACGTGGGCGCGGCTGCGCCGGGGCTGCTATCGGTTTTCTCGTAGATCTCGGCGATCACGACCGGCAGCGTCTTGTTCAGGTCGAGCGCCATGTCCGTGACCTCGCGCGTCGGCGCGCGCGCTACGAGCTTGGCGATCAGCGGGCCCATCGCCGTGTCCGGCAGCTTTGCCCGGGTCGCGAGGCGGCCAAACACCTCGGCCATCGTGTCTCCGACCGAGACCCTCGGATCGTCGACGTACAGCGACGGCAGCATGTTGATCTTGACTGCCAACTCGTAGGTCGACGCGGCGGCCTCGCCGAACTCCGCCTTGATCTGCTTGCCGAGCGCCGCACCCTGGCCCTTCAGGAGATAGTGCATCGCTGTGGCCGTGTCCTCGACGCGGTCGCCGGTAGGCGTCGGGAGCGGAGCGAGCTGGGCCTTGAGCGTGAGGTCCGCCACGGTCGAGGCGGCCTTGAATGCGCGCGCCACGACGGCGGCGTCGACATGACCGTTGACCATCGTGGCTTGCGAGAGCTTCTGGCCGAGGAGGTACATCTGTCCCTCGCGCGAGGTCGGCACCCCGCCGATCTTCGCGCCGCCCTCCGGCTTCTCGCCAGCCGCGGGATCGGCTCCGCCGGTGGCGGCAGGGTCGCCTGCCGTCTTGTCGCCCGTGCAGGCAGCGAGGGAGAGCAACGCGGTGATCAGGAAGCGGGTAGTGGTCTGCATCGATGAGTACGGACGTGTCGGATACCATGCCGTCGCAGGCAGAACGCGCCAATGGATGTACGGCGGCGGACAGCTCGTCGGAGCGAAGCGAGGTTCGAGCTCGAGAACCGCTGGCCTCGCGCCACAACCTTACGGCCCCGAGGGCGGCCTCCTTTGATCGCGTGCTCGGCCACGCTCGGGCTACGGCAACACGGTGGCCTGCTCACAACCGCCGTAAGACGGAACAAGGTTAGATCTACCGATGGACGCACGGCTCGCATCGCTCCTCGCCAGTCTCGATCCTCCGCTCCGCGCGCTCGTCGACCGCGCGCTGGAGACGGCGAAGGCCGATCGCGTGCTCGACGCACCCAGGCTGGACATCGACGCAGCAGGCGCCGTCCTGAGCGCCGTCGGCATCGCGCCGAACGACAAGCGCCGCGTGCCGCTGCCATCCGATCTGAGCGATGTGCAGCGGTGCGTGTTCGAGATCGTCGCTCTCGCCGGCCTTCCCGCCTACTCCCACGTGTTCGGCGGGAACGGCCAGGCGATCCTTCGCTGGCTCGGACTCACACCGCCGTCGCCGCTCGAGGAGACCGTCGAGTATGACGGGCGCACGGTCCCGTTATGGTGGGCGCTCGTCGACATCGATCAGAAGCTCGAGGCGCAAGGCCGCTCGCCCGACCGGCGTGCACACTACCGTGCGTCGATGTGCGCGAAGGTCGCGCTGCTCGACGCGATGCCGTTCGAACGCGCGATCCGCACGATCGACTGCCTGCTCTCGTTCGCCCGAATTGCCTACGGGTTCCCGCCGCTCCACTTCTTCTGGGGCGGCGAGCACGGGCCCGCTGCGGCCGCGATCGCTTCTCTGCGCGATGAAGGCGCGGCGTGGGGGCGCGCACAGCTCGACGCGTGGACCGCGAGGAGCGCCGCGGACCCGAAGGCCATCCTCGAGACCGAGCGTGCGCTCGTCTGGCTGTTCGCTGTCGTGCGCGGAGGACAGCCCATCGAGCCGCGCTGGGACGGTGTGTACGTCTACGCCGTTCCGCGCACGGCGCCTGCGTCGATGTTCGTGGAGTGCGCGCTCGCGCTACCCGAGGCCCGTCGCGCGCCTGCGATCGTGGCGGCGATGGAGGAGCGCGCGAAGGGCCTCGGAAGCGACAAGCTCCGTGCGGTGCTCGCGCTCCTTGAGGTGCACGACTCGTCCGTGATCACGGCGGCCCTCATCGAGGCAGTGAAGGACGGAGTCAAGCAGTCGGCGCTCGAGGCGAAACTCGGCGAGCTGGCGGGGACGCGGCTCGGCGTGCGGAGCGCGCTGACTGCCTGGCAAGCGACGCTGGCGAAACCACGCGCGCTGAAGGCGAAGGCGCGCGTGCACCCGGTGGATGAATCGCTTCTGCTGGCCTCGCACGCGGCCCAGCTCGCGGCCCTACGGAAGTCGGACCCCGACGACTTCGACGATCCGGAGATGGTTGGTGACCTCGAGCTGCGGACGATCGTCGACTCGAAGGGCAAGCACGTGCTCGACCTGTGGCTGTTTGCGAGCGACAGCGGCGCCGTGTTCGCGGCGGGCGCCACGCGCGAGATCGCGCATCTGGTGCAGGGCTCCGTAGAGCTGGCGCAGTCGGAGCATCCGGACGCGAGCTTGCTCGCCGGCCTGCGCGCGGTGCTGGAGGTAAAGCCGCCGCCGGCGACGACGAGTGTAAACCCGACGAGGGCGGCGAGGCCGAAGTCGAAGCCGAAGTCGAAGCCGAAGCCGAAGCGCTGATGGCCGTGTCCGCATGGACGGCCGCTCGGTGGGTTCTCGAGCGCGCAGCGCTATTGAGCGTCGATTCGATCTTCGCGCGATGACGCACAATACCGGCGTCGCGGAGCAGGCGCTGACAGTACGAAGGCGACTGGGCCGCGCCGCAGATCACCACGCGTCCCGGTTGCACGCGGTGCGATCGATTGCACGCGCCTGCAGGTGGGCGTCCACCACCTCGAGGTCGAGCCGGCAGCGCCCGCGCTCGCTCAGATCCTCGAGAGCACCTGCGAACGCCGGGACCGTCCAGACGATCGCACCACGTCCGGCGAACACCGCGATGCGCGCTCCGCCTTGCTCTACGACGATCTTGCGTGGGCGTGCGGGGAGGGTGAACGCGAGCAGCTCGGCGCCGGTCTCCGCGTTCCACACGTGAACCCGCCGATCCGTCCCGCCAGCGATGATGTACCTCCCGTGATCGAAGAACGCCGCCGCCGTGATCCATCCGCTGGTCGTGATCCGGAGCCGCGGCGCTGAGGTCGCGATGTCCCAGGTCGACAGGAAGCCCATGCCGGCAACGAGTGCGGTCTGGTCGTCGGGAGAGAACGCGACGACCAGCGCTGCACCCGGGCGCGCCTCGGCGAGCTTGCGATCGCTGCCGCCGTCGAGCGCGAACAGCATGTCTGCGGGCTCGCCACCCCGAGCGAGCCACCTGCCGTCCTTGGAGAACGCAATGCTCGGGGCCGCGAAATTGCCCCCGGGAATCTTGCGGACGACGGTGCCGTTGACGTTCCACACCACCACGTCGCCGAGCGTCGTCATCGCGGCGACCCGGCTTCCGTCGGGCGACCAGCGCATCGATTGCACGTCGGCTAGGCTGCCGAGGGCGCGAGCGCTCGTGGCAGGAGCCTGGATCGCGACGGTCCCGTCCTTGGTCGCCCTCGCGACCTGACCGCCATCCGGGGATGGCATGGCGACACCTTCGCCCGCGAAGCGACGCAGCTCGCGGCCGTCTCGATCGCGCACGACGATCGTCCCGTCGCTGCTCGACGCGATCAACGTCCCGCTTTCGAGTCGTGCGAGTGTGGTGATCGGAGCGCCGCTGCCCATGCGACGAACCGACCGGCCATCGCGCAGCTCGTGGATCTCGCCGTCGTCACCGGCGCTGATCACCGACCCATCCGGGGCGAACGCGAGGTCCGAGAGCCTGGCATCCGTTCGAGCGATTGGAGTGAGCTCACCGCGAGCCGGGGCCCACACCGCGATGCCTGCGCCGTAGACGACCGCCGCGACACGCGCGTGATCGTCTGACGCCGCGAGCAAGGCGCCGCCGGCGATCGAGACTCGGTCTACCTCGAGACCCGACGCGACATCGAGCCCGACGACGGCGCTGGAGCTCACCGCGCGCAGCACGTTGCCGTCGAACACGACCACCCCCGCTCGCTCCGCCAGCGACGTCTGCCACGACGCCGCGCCGGACTCCAGGCTACGGATCTCCACCGCACCATCGTTGGTGCCGAGGGCGATGCGCTTTGCCGCGACATCGACCGCAAAGGCATCGATCGGGCTGTTGCCGATCGGGAGATCGAGACGCAGGTTCCCCATCCAGTCCGCCACCACGAGGTGTGCGATGCCGTTGCCTCCGGGAGGCGGCGCGTACACGAGCTCGTCTCCGGCGATCACGACGCTGCCGAGCGCCGCGTTGAACGTCGAGGTGACCGTGCCGAAGCGGTCGAGGACCGACAACGTCGACGGTGCCCCCTGCGCGATGATGTGCTCGCCGTCGGCCGCGATCTTCGGTGCACGGAGCGCCTTCGCGAACGGGATCGACGCGACGAGCGCACGCGTCCCGAGATCGAACAGGTCGATCCGATCGTCGGCTGTCGCTGCCAGCCATCGCGCACCGTCGTCGATGGCGAGCAGTCCCCCGTACTGGACACCCGCTGATCCCTGCAACTCGGTGATCGGTGCACCGTCGGCGGTCGAGATGAGTGCGACGGTGCTGTCGTGGGCGAACGCGAGCGAGTCGCGACCGATGAGCCTGACGTCACCTTGCTGGCGCCTCGGTACGCGCCACCGCACCTGGTCGGTGTCGGGGGTCCAGCGCACGATCTCCGCCTGCAGCATGAGCAGGAGGTCCCGACTGCCGGGAACGAACATGGCGAACCCACCCTTCGCGTCGTTCCACCAGTGCATGGATGGCAATTGCCCGAGGGCATGGGCCGCCATCAACCGGGTCTGCGGCGCGAGACCGACCACCTGCGCCGCTGCGATCGTGTACGCGAGCGAGCGAGCGGGTTGTCCGTTCACGAGCTCGAGCCCCGCGCGATCGGTATATGACGCCACGAGCCGGCTCCGGGCTTCGTCGCGACTCGCGTCCGCTTCGCCGCGAGCGATCACGACGTTCCGGATGGCGAACGTCGCGACGATGGCCACGATCCCCAACGCCGCTGCGGTGACCGTCACCCCGGCGCGGTTCCGCGCCACGAATCGCGCGAGCCGCTGGCGGCGCGTGTAGTGATGCGCGAGCACGAGCTGGCCGGTCATGAACCGACGAAGGTCCGATGCGAGCTCCGCCGCCGAGGGATAGCGCGTCGCGCGATCTCGTGCGATCGCGCGGTCGACGATCGCGGCGAGATCGGGAGGGACCTCCGACGGCAGCTTCTCGGGTGTCGCATGTACGACGCGGTCGAGCAGTATCTCGAGGTCGGTGCCGACATGCGGTGGCCGCCCCGCGAGCACGTGATAGAGGATCGCCCCGATCGCGTAGACGTCGGACTGCTGGTCGGCGCGCTCGCCGCGAGCCTGCTCCGGCGGCATGTAGCTCGGCGTGCCCATGACCGCCCCGACGTGGGTCTCGCCGGGTGCGGCGGGCGTCGGAGAGTCCACCGCCGTCGCGGCGTCCCGGTCGTCGTCCAACCGGCGCGCGAGCCCCCAGTCGATCACGACGGTCTCACCGAACGCGCCGCATAGCACGTTGTGCGGCTTGAGATCACGATGGATCACGCGCTCGCCATGCGCGTAGGCGAGAGCATCGGCAACCGCGGCGACGTACGAGACGAGGGCGAGGCGACCGTCGAGGTCGGTGGTCGCGGCGATCACGTCATTGAGCGGCCGCCCGCGCACCAGCTTCATCGCGTAGAACGGCTTGCCATCCGGCCACTGGCCGACCTCGTAGACCGGCACGATCGCGGGGTGCTGAAGATTCGCGGTGACCAGGGCTTCGCGGACAAAGCGCGCCGCGGCATCGGCGTTGTCGGCGAGCATCTCCTTGATCGCGACGAGGCGCCCGGTGCGCTCGTCCTTGGCGCGGATGATCCGGCCGAGCCCGCCGCGCGCGTACTCGTCGATCCGCACGTAGCTGTCGACCGGTACCACGGGGAGCTGGTGCCTGGTCGCCGACGAAGGAGCCGACCCGGAGCCGATCGTCTGCGCGCTGCCCACATCGCCGTCGACAGAGACCACTGTCTCGGCCCGCGGCTGAGCGCCGCCCTGGGCGATGGTGTCGTCGTCTCCACCCTCTGGAGGCACCTGTTCGATGTAGCACTATTCCCCGGGCGTCGAGCAAGAGTGCTACCACGCGATCCGATCGAACTCGGCGCGCAACCGCGCCCCTTTGCGCGCATCGATCGAGGCGACCCATGCGACCCGGCCGCGCAGATGCGCCGCGAAGTCCGGGTGGCCGTCGCGGTTCTGCGTCGCTGGCCCGAAGCGGACGCAGTTGTGCAGCGTAGCGCGGAGCCGCTCGACGTCGGTGCGAGGCACGCCGAGCCTGGAGTTGACGACGAGCCCGGTGATCTGCTGGCGATCGCCAGCGGTCATCACGCGGGTCTTGCGAAAGTTCAACGCGAAGCCTTCCTCGCAAGCGATCGCCCCGAGCCGCGCAACCAGCGTCGGCGCAGCGTGCGCGAGATCGCGATCGCCCGACAACACCAGATCATCGGCGTAGCGCGAGTAGTGCGCGCCGAGCCGCGCGGCGAGCGCGGCGACGCGAACGTCGATGCGGTACGCCGCGAGGTTCGCGAGCGCACCCGAGGTCGGTGCGCCCTGCGGCAGGTGCGGGAGGTCGAGGTGCACGCGATCGCCAGGCGTGAGCGGCGTGGGCGAGGTCGCGAGCACGTGGCGCGGCGTGCGATGGGTGCACAGCGAGGCGATCACGCGCGCGACCTCGCTAGGATATCCAGCGATTCGCACAAGCCCGGCGACGCGCGCGGCTGTCACTGAC
>JAYVRN010000514.1:0-16957 GCA_043776275.1 Myxococcales bacterium
ACCAGCGGGCTCGGATCACTGTCGAATCTCGACACCGCGCACCGCCGCTCGCTCGCTGACCCGAAACTCACGCGAGAGACCCTCGTCGAGATGATGCGCGCGTTCGTCCGCGACGGCGGCGACGGCAACGGCAACGGCAGCTGGGGCACCGACGCGTACGGCGTGTCCAAGGCCGCACTCAACGCCCTCACCCGGATCCTCGCGAGCGAGCTCGCCTCGAAGAGCATCCGCGTCAACGCCACCTGCCCGGGCTGGGTGCGCACCGACATGGGCGGCCGCGGCGCGCCGCGCTCGGTCGAAGAAGGTGCCGAGAGCGTGCGGTTTGGCGTCACCGCGACCGAGACCGGAGGCGTGTTCCGCGACGGTGTGCGCATCGCGCCCTGACGCCCGGTTCGCGGTAGGTTTGCGCGTGCTCTGGCGAACCTGCTGTCTCCTCGCGGTGATCGCGTGCAAGGACCCAAGTCCCGCGCCCGCGCCGCCGCCCGCACCCACGCCCGCGCCAGCATCCGCACCAGCACCCGCGACCTGTGCATCGGGCCCCGCGTGCTTCGAGCTCGGGCGCGAGCGCTCCAAGGCGAACGATCCAGGCGGCGCCCTCGCCGCGCACCTCCACGGCTGCGATGTCCTCGCGTCCGCCGAGAACTGCGAGCGCGCGGCGCTGCTGCTCCGCGGTGACCTTGGAGTTCCTTCGGATCCACCACGGGCGCAGCGCTACTACGAGAAGGCGTGCGATCTCGGGTACGCCGACGGCTGCGCGGATGCGGGCGTGGACTACGTGCTCGGCTTCGGCGCCGCCGTGAACGGCGCGCGTGGGCACGAGCTCCTCGTGAAGGCGTGCACGATGAAGAGCGGTATCGGTTGCTACAACCTCGGAGTCACCCTGCGCGACGGCAAGACCGGACCTGCGGATCCGGCGCGCGCGGTCCCGTACTTCGAGCAGGCGTGCACGTATGGCTATTCGAGCGGGTGCAACGACCTCGGCCTGGCGTATGGCAAGGGCGAAGGCGTCGCCAAGGATCAGAAGCGCGCGGCGGTGATCCTCGACAAGGCGTGCAACCTCGACGCGCGGCACTGCGCCAACCTCGCGGTCTCGTACGAGCAGGGCTTCGGCGTCACGATCGATCTGACGCGCGCGCGGCAGCTGCATGCGAAGGCGTGTGACGGCGGGACCATGACGTCGTGCAACAGCCTCGGAGTGCTCGAGGAGCACGGCGACGGCGGGCCGACGGATCGCGCGGGTGCGAAGGCCCACTATCGGCGCGCGTGCGAGGGCGGGGATGCGGATGGGTGCACGAATCTGCGCGCGGTCGAGTAGGTGACGAGTGGCCTCCGAGGCCGACGCTTTGAGGGGCGGCCGTGGCAGCAGATATTCAACTAGCTAAATTTACTCGGCTTCAACGAGCGCCCTTTCAAAGTGTCGTTGCACGACATCTTTTACGTGTCATCACACATCATCTTTTACGTGTAAACATACGGCATCTTTTACGTGTAGTCATCCGGCAGCTGAAACGCCTCCATGCCACCCCCAAACGAGAAGCTCGCTGCCGCACTCGGAGAGTTGCACGGCCTACAGCAAGACGGTTCGCGCGTGTTCGCGTCACATCAGCTCTCCCGTACGTCACGAGAGCGCCTGCTCAAGCACGGCTTCTTGCAGGAGGTGATGCGGGGATGGCTGATGTCCGCAAGCCCGACGACGATGCCCGGCGACACGACGCCATGGTTCGCGTCGTTCTGGGAGTTCTGTCGGCGCTACTGCAACGACCTGTTCGGGGCCAAGTGGCACCTCGCGCCCGAGCAGTCCCTGCTCTTGCACGCCGAGAACACGACCATCCCGAAGCAGGTCATCGTCCATAGCCCGCTCGCACACAACAACCGCATCGATCTTCGATTCGAGACGTCGTTGTTTGCGCTCAGAACGAAGAGCATGCCGGCTGCGCGTGACCTCGAGATCAAGAACGGCATGCGCGTGTACGGCATCGCTGCGGCGCTCACGCGAGTGCCAGCGGACTTCTTCGCGCGGAGTCCGATCGAAACGCAGGTCGTCGCAGCGGGCGTCCGAGAACCGTCGCAACTGCTCGTGCGCCTCCTCGACGGAGAGCACGCGACGATCGCCGGTAGACTGGCCGGCTTGTTCCGTCGGTTGGGGCAACGAGCGATCGCCGACGAGATCGTCGCGACGATGAAGGCCGCGGATCACGACGTCCGCGAGGCCGACCCGCTCGACCCCGACGAGGTGATCTCTCCACCCTCGGCCTCGACCCCACCGATCGTCGGGCGGCTACAAACGCTGTGGGCCTCTGCGCGCGACAGCGTGCTCGCCGAGCTTCCGAAGGCGAAGGGGTTGCCCAAGGACCCTGACGCGTACCTGCGAGCCATCGACGGTGTGTACAGGACGGACGCGTACCACTCGCTCTCGATCGAGGGATATCAAGTCACGCCCGAGCTCATCCAGCGTGTCGCAGCGGGAGCCCTGGATCCCGATCAGACTCCCTCCGATCGCGACAACCATGATGCGCTCGCCGCCCGCGGCTACTGGCTCGCGTTCCAGCGCGTCCGAGAGACGGTGAGACGGATCCTCCTCTCGGAGACCGATAGCAAGGTCGTGCGCGCGGCGCATCGAGACTGGTACCGCGAGATGTTCGGTCCCCATGTCGCGGCTGGGCTGCTCAGCAGCTCGATGCTCGCCGGCTATCGGAATGCTCCTGTGTATCTCCGTGGCTCCAGGCACGTGCCTCCACGTTGGGAGCTATTCGCTGACGCAATGCCGGCCCTGTTCGACCTCATCGAGAACGAGCCGGAACCCGCGGTACGCGCCGTCCTGGGCCACTGGCTGTTCGGGTACATCCACCCATTCCCTGATGGAAACGGCCGCATCGCGCGCTTTCTCATGAACACGTTGCTCGTGGCGGGTGGCTATCCATGGACGGTCATCAGAGTCGACGACCGGGCTGCATACCTTCAGGCGCTCGAAACGGCGAGTGCCGAAGCCGATGTCCGACCGTTCGCGAGGTTCGTGACGAGCCAGATGCGACGTTCGTGACCAGTCCGCGAACGCGGCAAAGCGCTGGCTGCCTCCAGGACCAATACGACCGTCGCCTCCACGGACCAGTCGTGAGCCCTGGTGTCGTCGTCGAAACCGTTGGTTGGTAGCCAGCGCGCGCTCAGCGGTGCCCACCCGGCGCGCGCACCTCGGCGTAGTAGTCCGCCAGCTCGCGAAGGCCGGCCAGCCACGCCAGGCAGCGTGCCGTGTCCATCGCGTGCAGGCCGAGGACCGAGTCGGGGTGATCGTCGCGGTAGCCACCGAACAAGGCCAGCGTGACCGGCACCGGCCGACCGAGCGTGGCCGACCAGTCGCGCAAGCTGCGGTAGACGAGATCGGCGGCGCCGAGCCACTCTGCGGTCGAGCACTGGTGGCCGAGCTGGTCCCACTCGTGAGAGTCCGCTCCATGGGCGACGCACACGTAGTCGATCTCGCCAGCAACGACCCGGGCTCCGAGCCGCTGCAGCTGCGCACCGAGATCGCGCAGGTAGCTGGCGTGGGTACCGCTGGGGTTGATGTTGCAGCCGACGGGAATCGCCAGGTCGAGGTCAGGTGCGAACGTGCGCGAGTCCTCGATGCTGTTGCCCTCGTGGCCGTCGAGGTCGATCCACGCGCCGCGCAGTCCGCGGTCGCGGTACAGGCGTAACGCGACGATCACCTGGCCGCTGAAGGTGCAGAACGCCGCACCACCCTCCGGACGGGCGTGGTGGAAGCCCGAGACCGGGGCCATGGTCACCTGCTCCGGATGGTCGACGGCTGCGGTGACCGCGGCGAGGAGGCCGCCGTTGGTGTGCAGCACACTGTCGCGAAAGGCTGGCGACCAGGTCAGGCCATTGGCCTCCGCGTGTGGCTTCGTGCCAGCGAGGAACCCGGCGACGTAGCGAGCCTCGTGGGCGAGCTCCAGATCCTCACGCGAGGCGATCGCGAAGTCTGCGTGCAGCTCGACATGCCGCCACACCGGCGTCCCGCGCAGGAACTCGACGAAGCGGCGCGGCTTGGTCGGCGACTTGGAGTAGTTGCCGGCCACGTCGGGTGGCGCCATCTCGTCGCGGAAGTACAGCGCGAGCCGAGGTGCATGGAGGGGAGCCGGGGGCATCATCGACCACAGTAGCCGGGTGCTCCGACATCGCACCACTGCGAACGCGCCGGTGACACGAACCGCCGCGTGCCCTGCAGCGGTCGCTCGGTAGGGTGACCCGATGTCATCCAAGTGTGGGGTCCTCGTGGCGGTGTTGTTGTCCGGATGCGGCACGGAGCGGAGCCCCGTCGAGAAGTGCGACGATCTGGTCGACACGCTCTGCGACCGCGGCGTGCAGTGCATCGGCGGGACCCATGCGGACTGCGTGCAGGCGTTCCAGACCGAGATCTCGTGCGGCTCCGTGAAGGCCGTCAGCGCGAGCTACGACCGGTGCATCGACCAGATCCAGGCCGGCAGCTGCTCGTTCCTGTTCCCGCTCGACCCGCAGGGACAGCCGAGCCTCCAGCTGCCTGCGGACTGCAAGGGCGTGGTGCTCTCGCGCACCGGGGCCGCGCCGGCGTCTACGTTCGCGCTTCCGCGGTGGAGCACGAGCGTCACACCGTGAGTGCACGACCGGCGGACATCATGAGCTCGGAGCCAAGGTCACCTCTGCTGTCGACGTGCGTGTGGGGGTTGATCTTCACGATCGGCGCGATCTCCTTCAAGGCTGCGCCGCTCCCGAACGCCCTGGAGATGTGCGCTTCGGGGACACGGCCTCACGTCCGCGCGGCTCCGCAGTTGGGACATCGGGCCAGCGCGGCCGGCGCGCGCGCGGAGCAGTATTCGCAGGACACGAACGCCTCCGGGGCCGAGACGTGCTCGACCGCGAAAAATTCCTTGGCGCATCTCTCGGTGCAGATTCTCCGCCAGCGGAACAGGTCGTGTTGCAGGGCGCTCGCGAGCTCCTCAACCTCGTCATCCCGGCAGCGCTCGAGGCGGAACATGACGTCGGCGACCCGCCAGGACTCGGGGCTGCGCTCCAACATGATCAGCTTGCGGGCGAGCGTGGTGTTCTTGCACCAGCTGCACGACGAGGGGAACTCGCCGGACCTCAGGTGACGGAGCCGGGCCACCCCAGCGGCCGTCCTGAGCTGAAGCGTGCGCTGGTTGCTCCGTCGCGACAGGGCGACGATGCCCACGATCACGATCAGGATCACCATCACGCCTCCCATCAGTCGGCGCCGATCGCTCCGGCCGCTTGTTGCTCGGCGGCGTGCGCCAGGAGCGCGAGCGCCTGTGGAGGAGGCGCCGCGCCGTGATGGCCCGTCGCGGTGAGCAACCGAGCGCGGCCGTCGGCATCGAGAACGAAGCAAGCACCGGCGGGCATCCGACAGGAGCGCACCCGGGCGTGCACCAGCGGCAGGCCGCGTAGGAATCCAACCGTGCGGAACGTACGGATGGCGTGGGCCGAGCACGACTCGTCGAACAGGCAGCGCCGACGCCAGAACGGGCGCACGAACAGGCGGTAGGCAAGCACCCCGAGGATCGAGAGCCAGCGCACCGCTACACGAACTTCACGACCGTGCCGTAGCCGGTCACGGTGAACGTGGTGGATGAGCAGCCGAGGCTGGTCGTCGCGAGCGACTGATAGCCGAACCGACAGCACACCACGGCATTGCCGCCGAGCACGAGTGCCGCGAGCTGGAGCTGGTACCGCGCGGCCTCGAACGCGATCTGCGGTGATGGTGTATTGAACAGCCCACCGGCGGAGCCGCCGACCGCGAACACAATGTTCTGGGGCTGGTACTTCGCCTGGACGTCCCCGGTGGTCACGAGGATCGCCCGCGCGTTGGCCTCCTGCTGCGCCTTCGCGATGGCCGCCTCTTCCTTGTCCTGTTTAGCCACGCCAACACCCCTGGTGATGCATGGGCTCACGCTACGAGCGCACCGCTGCAGGATGCGTGGCGGTATCGCCACCGAGAGCCGACCGTGTGGAACCGCCTCGCAGATCGAAGCGGTTTCGCCGACCGGGCTGGCTGGCGAAGTCTCGCTTCCAATCGGAAAGGGGGTCACGGGTCTGTGTCGAGCCTCGTAAGTCGAAGCTGAACCGCCGGATGATCAGCCCGTGCCCTCGACGCGGCCGAGACGCGAGCAAGGACTGCGCTTGTTGTTTCGGCAACTTGTGTTACCTGGCTTCTGGTCGAGGCGTAACGAGGCCCCAATACCCCCGCCCGCGCCCGCGAGCGTGTATCACGCCGCGGCAGAGAACCATGCCCACCATCCTCACCGTGCAGGACCTGCACAAGCGGTTCGGCAATCGCATCGTGCTCCAGGGCGTGTCGTTCGCCGTGGGCGATCGCGATCGGATCGGCCTGATCGGCGCCAACGGGTCAGGAAAGTCGACGCTGCTCAAGATGATCGTGAAGGGCGCGGGCGTCTCGGAGAGCGAGGCCGCACTCCTCGAGCCCGACGAGGGGCAGATCACCTGGCGGCGCGACCTCGTGCTCGAGTACGTGGCCCAGGAGCCGCGGCTCGACGAGGCCAAGACCATCCACGCGACCCTCGCGCGGAGCGAGGACATCTACGACTACGAGATCGAGACCGTCGCGGATGCGCTGCAGATCCCACCGTTGACGTCGGTGATCGGCACGCTCTCGATCGGGGAGCGCCGGCGCGTCGCGCTCGCGCGGGCGCTGCTCGGCCAGCCCGACGTCCTCGCGCTCGACGAACCGACCAACCACCTCGACGTCCGCACCGTCGAGTGGATCGAGGACCGGCTCGCGCAGTGGCCGGGCGCGCTGATCGTCGTCACCCACGACCGCTCGTTTCTCGACAAGGTCGCGACCCGGATCTGCGAGATGGACCGCGGCAAGCTCCACAGCTACGACGGCGACTACACCGAGTTTCTGCTCAAGCAGACCGAGCGCCTCACCATCGAGAACGAGCACGAACGCGTGCGCGCCGCGTTCGTCAACCGCGAGATCGACTGGATCCGTCGCGGCCCCAAGGCGCGCGGGGTCAAGGCGAAGGCCCGTATCGATCGGTACGACCAGGCGGTCGCGGCCCGGCCGGTCGGCGATCAGGTCCTGCCCCGCGAGCTCGAGCTGCGGCTCCCCACCGGCCCGCGTCTCGGCAGCACGATCATCGAGCTCGACAACGTCACCAAGCGCGTCGGCGAGGGCGAGACCGCGCGGACGCTGTTCTCCAACCTCACGCTGGTGATGAAGAAGGGCGACCGCATCGGCATCGTCGGGCGCAACGGTGCCGGCAAGACCACGCTGATCAGGACCATCCTGGGCGAGCTCGCGCCCGACGCGGGCACGATCGTCGTCGGCCAGAACACCCGGCCCGCGTATCTCGAGCAGAGCCGGCGCGATCTGGTCGCCGACAACACCGTCGTCGAGGAGGTCGCCGATGGCTACGACCATGTCGAGCTCGAGTACGGCCGGGTCCACGTCAAGTCGTTCCTGAAGACCATGGGCTTTCCCCCCACCGTCATCGACTCCAAGGTCGGCCAGCTCTCGGGCGGCGAGCGCAACCGGGTCCAGCTCGCCAAGCTGCTGCGTCGCGGCGGCAACGTCCTCGTGCTCGATGAGCCCACCAACGATCTGGATCTCGTGACGCTCGGCGCGCTCGAGCACGCCCTGCTCGCGTTCCCCGGGTGCGCGCTGATCGTGTCGCACGATCGGTGGTTCCTCGACCGCGTCGTCACCGGGATCCTCGCGTTCGACGAGCTCCCAGACGGGTCGAGCAACGTCACGTTCTTCGAAGGCAACTACACGAGCTACCAGGCCAAGCGCCGGCGGTAGGCAGCTACGCGAACATGGCGCCTGGCGGTGCCCTTACGACAGCCAGCGCCACGCCACCTGCGTTTCGCCGCCGAGCTCGAGCGTGGTGGCGCCGACCAGCTCGATCACGCGCGCGGCTTCAGCCCCCAGCACGCAGGTCCCCGCCGTGCTCGCCGTGTCGATCACGAGCAGGCGCTCGTCGGCGAGCAGCAACATCGCATGCACGCGCGACAGCGTGTCCGCCAGTCCCATCACCGCGCCATCGCACCGCGCATAGCGCCCGAGCAGCACGCCCTCTCGCAGCGCGCGCTCGCCGACCGTGAGCGCGAGCTGGCCCGCGGGCCCGGTGATCACGAGCTTGCCCGCGGCCTCGCCATGCTCGACCAGGCGCACCGCGGCGGTGTCGCGCGGGCCGAGCGTACGCGTGATCACCGTGAAGCCCGGTGCGCGGCGCGGGACCCGCACGTTCAGCGCCGAGCCGTCCGGTGGACGCGCGAGCTCGTCGAAGTACACGCGCTCGGGCAACATCGCCCACGCGTCCTCGGCGCGCTCCGGCCAATCGGTGGGATCGCCGAGCGGCAGCGCGAGCAGCACATAGCCACCGCAGCGGAGGAGCGAGGGCCCCTCGGCGCGCATCCCACGGAGGGCGCGGCCGGTCTCGTCGAGCATCCCCGCGGTGGTGCGGAGGTCGAGCACGCGATAGCTGACCTCGGACGAGCCCTTGCGCCAGCTGGAGAGCGGCGCGACCACGACCGCGAGCTGGCGGAGCGCGAGCGCCTCGCGACCCTCGAGGTAGAGATCGCAGCAGCCATGGCGCCCGACGACCGCGGTGACGTGCCGATCCACGCGCGCCCGCACGCACACCAGGCCGGCGGGCACACCGGTCAGCTCGTCGATCGCGACCAGCGCCAGGCCCGGCTCGTCGACGGCGCGGCACGCGGGGGCGAACCGCGGATAGCCGCGCAAGAAAGCTCGCTGCATGTCGAACGCCGGCAGCCGCGGCGCCGTCATGATGTGCGTGCCGCGATTGTTCGCGGCCATACGTACCTGTCCCGCCCAGAGGTCGATGCCGACGGTCTTCATGTGCGACCTCCCATCGCCGACCACGGTAGCCTGGGGATCCGACATCGCACACCGGCAAACGAGCGGGCCGCGCGGACCGCCGCGCACCCTGCCGCGGTTCCCGCTCGACCCGCTCGACCCGCAGGGACGGCCGAGCCTCCAGCTGCCCGCGGACTGCAAGGCGCGGTCCTCTCGGTTACCGGAGCCTGGCGATTCTCCTTGACGACGCGTAACGACTCCGTTACACGTCGTTCGTGGATGATACGCTCCAGGCGCTCGCAGACCCGATCCGCCGGGAGATCCTGCGGATGGTCCGGAGCGCTCCGCTGTCCGCGGGTGCGATCGCGGGCGCGTTCTCCGTCAGCCGGCCAGCCGTGAGCCGCCACCTGCGCGTCCTTCGCGAGGCCGGGCTCGTGATCGACGAGGCCTCCGGACGCGAACGCGTGTACCGGCTCGCGGTGGCGCCGCTCGCGGAGGTCGAGGCATACCTCGCGGAGCTGCAGGTCGCGGCCGAGGACGAGCGCGCAGGATGGGAGCGCCGGTTCATGGCGCTCGAGACCGAGGTCTATCGCGTGCGTGCCCAACGCAAGCCCGCACGCACGAAGCACGTCAACGACAGAAAGCAGGAGACAGGATGACCGCCCCGAACCCGACCGGCCGACTCGTCGGCAACGATCTGCACCTGACCCGCACGTTTCGCGCGCCGATCGACGACGTGTGGAAGAGCGTCACGGACTCCGAGAGCACCGCGCGGTGGTTCGGACCGTGGCGATGGATCGACAAGGCGGGCCCCGGCAACTTGATCGCGTACACGATGATCCAGGAGGAAGGCGCCCCCGAATCCAGCGCCCTCGTCGAGCGGTGTGAAGCGCCGAAGCATCTCGCGCTCACCACCCAGGGCAAGTACTCCCTCTCGTACGAGCTGACGCTCGTGGAGAGCGGCGGCACCACCACGATGACGTTCGTGCACCACCTCGGCGATCGCACGCTGGCGGGCGACTTCGGCCCAGGTTGGGAGTTCTACCTCGACCTCCTCGTCCACTCGCGCGACGGCCTGCCGCTCCGCAAGTTCGACGACTACTACCCGGCGCAGAAGCAGTACTACCTCGACCTCGCCACGGACCGCCACACATCCTGAAGCGGTCGCTTCATATGGTGAGCGGATGCCAGCCACGCTCGGGGTCCCCGTTGGCCCCACCACGAGGTCCGAGCCGAGGTCCGCGCCGAGGTCCCCTCTCGACATGACGCTGCTCACAGATGCGCTCCTGCTCGACCTCGCCGTCCATGACCTGATCATCACGAAGGTCGACGAGGACAACGTCCGCGTCACGATGCGGCTGCGAGACGATCGCGAGCTCCTGTCGACATGCGTGTGGGGTCTGATCTTCACGATCGGCGCCTTGTCCTTCGAGGCCGCGCCGCTGCACGGCAACATGGAGGCCAATCTCGACGGGAGCGACCGATGGACGGTCGGCGACATGCTGGCGCACCTCACCTTCCTGAACGGGGGCCTGACCTTCCGCGCCGACGTGGTCCGTGGACGGTGCATGAAGACCACCGTGGAGATCGACCACGCAGGGACCATCCTCGTGGAGACCGCGAATCGCGGTCAGGAGTTGACGCGATGGATCGCGGCACTTCGGAATAACGGGATGCCGCACCTCAGCGACGCCGCGATCACCGACGACGATCCAAGCGCCTATTCGTGAACGCCCGACCCCGACGATCGCGCGCCCCTACCCCGCTGGGCGCTGGTAGCGGGCCATCATCGCCTCGACGTTCGCGCGCAGCGCCTCGCGCCAGCTCGCGGGCGCCACGAGCTCGGCCAGCGCACCGAAGCTCTGCACCCACGGGATGATCTCCCACTGCGCGCTCGATCGCAGCCGATAGACCAGCGCGCCATCCGCACGCCGCTCCTTGCGCTCGCTCGGGTGGTGGGTCCGCTCCTCGAGCGACCACGCGATCTCCGCATCGAACACGATCTCGACGTCCTCCTCCTGATCGCTGACGAAGATCCCGAACGCCTTCGAGATGTGCACATCGACATCGAGCGCCGGCACGGCAAATCCTTCGGTGGACACCTCGAGCTTGCGCACGCGGTGGAACGCGAGCGTGGTGATCCGCTGGTGCTCGCCCAGGCACGCGAGCACGTACAGCGCCGACCGGTGCCACACCAGCCGCAGCGGCCGCGCCTTGTGCTCGCGCGGCTCCTTGCCCGCAGCCTTGTACGTGATCGTACAGATCCGGCGGCGCGCGATGGCATCGACCATCTCGTCGATCTGCTCGCGCTGCGGCTCGTAGTCCACGTGGCCGCGCGCGTGCGGCACGAACACCCGCGACAGCGCCTCGAGGCCACCGTTGTGGCGCGGGCTGAGGAACCCGCGGATCTTGGTCATCACCGACTTCAGATCCTCGTGCAGCGGCGTGCCTGCCATCCCGGCGATCGCGGCCTGCGCCGCATAGATCGAGAGCAGCTCGGTGGTGCCGAACGTGATCGCCTCGAGCGCGCGGATCTTGTGATCGATCCGGTAGACCTTCTTCTGCTTCCCGACGGACTCCTCGACCAGCGCGAAGTCACGCTCGAGCGTGGCGAGGTCCCGCTCGATGGTCGCCTTGCTCGAGCCGAGCTGCTCCGAGAGCTGCTTCACGCTGTACGGCTCGGTCGCATCGGCGAGCAGCCGCAGCACGGCCCACTGCCGGACCAGCTGCTGCGAATCGGGCCGCCGCTCCGGTCCCTTCACGCTCTCGTCACTCAAGGCTCCATTGTCGATCGGGGCCCTGACATCACGTGGCCGCGCGGTCGACCATGAACAGGTGCCTTTGCCACCGCTTCACGTGCTGAAGCGGTTGGTTCGTACGGTGTCTGGATGGTTCAACGCGGGTGGGTTGGTGTCCTGATCGCGATCCAGCTCGCCGGTTGCGCGTGGGTGTTCCAGGACCATCTGACGGATGGCGACCGCCACTATCGCGGACGCTCCGAGCCGCGCTGCAGCCCGACCGCCGGGTGGGGGATCGTCGACGGCGTGTTCGCGAGCCTCAACGCGGTCTCCGCGCTCGTCGCCGTGAGTGACGAGACCACCCCCTATCGCGAGGCGTACATCCTCTCCGGCATCGGCTGGACGGTGCTCCACCTCGCCTCCGCTGTCACCGCGAGTGGCTGGGCCAGTGACTGCCGGCGCTCGATCGCCGAGTACAACGCCGCGAGTGACGAGGAAGACGAGCCGCCACGTACGCGCCGCTCCCGGAAACCCGAGCCCGAGCCAACGCCCGAGCCCGAACGAGAACCTCCTCCTCCACGCGTGGCGCAGCCTCCCGTACGCACCGCGCCGCGCGGCTTCTTCTGCGCCGCCTCCACGGCAACCCCGACCGCCGCGTTCTGCACGCGGATCAAGTCGGACTGCCTGCGCGCACGCGAGCTCGCCCTCCGGGTGGTCTCCGATTTCTCCGGATGCGTGCTGACGGAGACCGCCTATTGCTTCGATGCAGGCGCGGGCGAGGAAGACCGCTGTGCGCCCTCGACGGACGGTTGCGAGCTACAGCGAACGGCGGCGGCTCCCGGTAGCGGTGGGGTAGCGATCGGCGACTGCGTTCCGGTGCTGTGAAGCTCGTGGAGCTGGCCGATCATGGGCAGCGTCGCTTGGCAGCGCGCACCAGAATGCCGATAGTGGGATGTTCCTGATGTCGAGGTGGCGCACCCGCCGCCGACGGACAGCGGTTGGCTTGTTGTCCGCGGCGAGCTCATGCGAGCATGTTGGTAGGCGGCGTGGCTGAGGGGTTCTCGTTTCTCGACGTTCCGGCGACCTCCTGGGTCGCTGCCAACGACCTCGCGTTCGCGCTGCGGGACCGCTTCCCCGTGTCGAAGGGCCACACGCTCATCGTCCCGAAGCGACTGGTCACGACCTGGTTCGAGGCCACGCGTATGGAGCAGCTCGCGATCCTCGATCTCATCGATGACGTGAAGGCTGCCCTCGACCGGGAGTTCTCCCCCGACGGTTACAACGTCGGCTTCAACGCCGGCGCAGCAGCCGGACAGACCGTCATGCACCTGCACGTGCATGTGATCCCCCGGTATCGCGGCGACACCGCGGATCCGCGCGGTGGCGTTCGCGGCGTGATCCCGGACAAGCAGAAGTACGACTTCATCCCCAAGCGAACGGGCGTGTCCCCTGCTCGCGATCAACGCGCCGTCGCTTTCCCACCGCCAACGGCGGCGACCGCTCGCCCGTCGCCGTTCGCCGGTCTCCCCGCCTTCGTTCACGGCAGCGAACTCCACTTCGAGAAGTCCATCCAGGAGGCCCTGCGCTCTGCCGACCGCGCCGACCTGCTCTCGGCGTTCGTCCAGGTCTCTGGGGTTCAGCTCCTGACCGGAGACCTCGCAGATGCGCTCGCGAAGGGCTGCGAGATCCGCTTCCTCACCGGCGACTACCTCGGGATCACCAGCGCCCACGCCCTTCGCATGCTCTGGCGCCTGGCCAACGAGCATCCCGGATTCGACGCACGGTTCTACGAGACCCAACGCAACATCGCGTTTCATCCCAAGAGCTACCTCTTTCTGAGCGGCAAGGAGGGCATCGCCTACGTCGGCAGCAGCAACCTCAGCCGGTCGGCGCTGCAAGACGGCGTCGAGTGGAACCTGCGCCTCGTGTCGTCTCATGACGCGGCCACGTTCGACGCGGTTCGCGCCCGGTTCGAGCAGCTGTTCCACGCCCCCACCACCAAGCGCCTGACGCCCGAGCTGATCGACGCGTACGAGTTGCGCGCCCCGGTCCCGGCGCCGCCTCAGCCGGAGCCACGTGCTCCGGCGCCGACGCCGAACGAGCTCCAGCGTGAAGCCCTCGAGGCGCTCAAGAAGAGCCGCCGCGACGGCCACCGCAAGGGCCTGATCGTGCTCGCGACCGGCCTGGGCAAGACGTACTTGTCCGCGTTCGACTTCCAGGCCATGGGCGGTGAGCGCGCCCTGTTCATCGCTCACCGCGAAGAGATCCTCAGCCAGGCCAAGGACAGCTGGCAGGCCGTGTTCCCCGACAAGATCCTCGGCACCTACGACGCCGATGGAGATCACCAAGCGGACATCGTCTTCGCCTCCGTCCAGACCCTGTCTCGCCCGCGCCACCTCGCCCGCTTTCGCGAGGACCACTTCGACTACATCGTCGTCGACGAGTTCCACCACGCTGCGGCGCAGACCTACCGCAAGCTCCTCACCCACTTCACGCCGCGGTTCCTGCTCGGCCTCACCGCGACGCCGGATCGGCTCGACGGTCGATCCCTGCTCGAGCTCTGCGACGACAACCTGGTCTATCGCCGCGACCTCATCCACGGCATCTCGCGGAAGCTCCTGGTTCCGTTTCACTACTTCGGCATCAAGGACACCGTCGACTACGAGCCGATTCCCTGGCGCAGCGGCAAGTTCGAGGCGGAGGAGCTGACCAAGGCCGTCGCCACCGAACAACGCGCGGAGCACACGCTGCGCGAGTACCGGAAACGCGCGCCCAGCGCGGCCCGATGCACCCTCTGCTTCTGCTGCACGACCGAGCACGCCGACTTCATGCGGGACTTCTTCCGCCGCCAGGGGCTCAAGGCCGCGTCGGTGCACAGCGGCCCGACCTCCGATTCTCGCGCCCAGAGCCTCCGAGACCTCAAGAGCGGCGAGCTCGAGATCATCTGCGCGGTCGACGTCTTCAACGAAGGCCTCGACGTCCCCGACATCAACACCGTGTTGATGCTCCGCCCGACGGAGTCGCCGGTGGTGTTCCTCCAGCAGCTCGGCCGCGGCCTGCGCCTCGCGAACACCAAGCCTCACCTCACCGTCATCGACTTCATCGGCAACCACCGCAGCTTCCTGACCAAGCCGCAGTCGCTCGTGTTCCTCCTGGGGGAGGATCTGCCGCCCCTCGTCGCGCTGCAGAAGATCCAGGACAAGACCCTCACCCTGCCCGAGGGGTGCCTCATCGACATCAGCGTCGAGGCGATCGATCTCCTGCGCTCGCTCGTCCAGACCAGCAGCGAGGACATCCTGGTCTACGAGTACCTCAGCTTCCGCGACGCTCACGGCCGTCGACCGACCGCGAAGGAGCTGTTCGATGAGGGCGTCAACTTCGCGCCACTCGTGAAGACCAAGGCGTCGTGGTTTCAGTTCGTTCGCGAGCAAGGCGACCTGACGCAGGCCGAAGACGCCGTCGTGGCCAAGCACGAGGCCTGGTTCGGCGACCTGCTCCGGACGCGGATGACCAAGGCCTACAAGATGCTCGCGCTGCGAGCGCTGCTCGACGCAGATGTCCTGTTCACCGGCATGGACCTCGCGCACAACGCGCGCGCGGCGTTCGAGAGCGTTCGCACCGACCTCCTGCTGTTTCGTGAGCTACGCGAGGACGGCGATGGGGCTGGGTTCAACGCCGCGTTCGAGCGGAGCTGGCGCGACATGCCACTCAAGGTCTGGGCGCGGGGAGAGTCCACGTCGCAGCCATGGTTCACGCTCGACGGCGACCGCTTCGCGCCCACCTTCGACGTCGCTCCTGAGCATCAGGCGACCTTCGAGCAGATGACCGAGGAGATGGTCGAGCTGCGCCTTCAGCAGCACCGAGATCGCCTGATCCGCGGCCGCTCCCTCGACGCCTCCGAAGCCCCCATCATCCTCGCGGTGTCCCACGCGAATCAGCGACCGATCTTGCGCTTCGACCGGAGCCGCCGCGCGGACATCCCGTCCGGGCCCACGTTCGTCGACGTCGATCGCGAGTCGTACGTGTTCGACTTCAAGAAGGTCGCCGTCAACGTCGTGACGCGCGATGGGCAGAAGGACAACGTCCTCGCGACCCTGATGCGCCAGTGGCTCGGCCCCACCGCTGGGCTGCCAGGCACTCGCCACCAAGTCCGACTCGTTCGCACCGTCGATGGCTGGCGACTAGAGCCCGATGCGGCGGTGGAGTCGGTCGCCCAAGAACTCGCGGCCCAGTTCCCCGCGCTTCCCTACTTCGCCGATCTCGCGGCTGCGTGTGGTGCGCTCGTGGGCAAGGCCCCAACGCTGGCCACGCCGTCACGGATCCCGATCCGAACGACCCGGACCATCGATCCCGCGAAGCACTTCGTGGTGCGCGCGAGCGGTGACTCGATGGACGGTGGAGACGCGCCGATCGCCGACAGCGACCTCGTCCTGTGCGAGTGGACGCCCGGGGTGACGCCTCAGCAGATCCAAGGCCAGCCGACGGTGTTGATCGGCACCGGGGCCAGCGCAGCGCCGCTGATGGCGATCAAGATCCCTCGCCGTGGGGACGACGGTTCGTGGACGCTCGAGAGCTGGAATGCCCCGAATCAGCCGGTGCCATCTGGCATGAAGCTCGAGCCGATCGCCCGCGTCCTCGAGGTCGTGGAAGAGCCGCTCGGGCTCGTGTTGTGGGGGGAGTACAACCGTGACTCGATCGCGGCCGCGTTCGGCAGCGTCAACAATCCATCCTGGAAGGTCGGTCATCGCGACATCGACGTCGGCGGGAAGGGCCACACGATCCTGATGGTCACGCTGCGCAAGGCGGGACAGACCAAGGTCGAGCATCGATACGCGGACCAGTTCCTGACGCCGACGTCGCTGCAGTGGGACTCCCAGGCGTCGACGACGCTCGCGTCCCTGAAGGGCCGCCGGATCGTCGGGCATGAGGCAGAGGGTCGATCGATCCATCTGTTCGTCCAGTACGACGCGCATTCGCCCTTCACGTACTTCGGGCCGCTCCACTACCGCAGTCACGAGGGGGAGAAGCCGATGCACGTCAGCTTTCAGTTGGTCCACGCCTTGCCGGACACGCTCTGGAAGCTCTGGGGGCGGTAGGGATGAGCGAAGGCCGCTGCAACCTCCCGGCACTTGGGTTTGCCCGCATTCCGTGGACACGGGTTATGCAGCGGCACTACTCCAACGCGGGGATGGATGAGAGGCGAGCGGCGATCGCGGGCGTCATCCGGCTGGTGCAGCCGGAGCCCGCGAATGGCGCTACGCTTCGAACTGGCACGAAGTCATGACGACAATTGCATTGGGTGCAGTTCCCGATCTGACGTCGAGAAGCGGGAGCAGTTTCGATCGGTTGCGCGATCTGGCTTGAGGTACGGGGCCGCAATGCGGCAGATATC
>JAYVRN010000515.1:0-4618 GCA_043776275.1 Myxococcales bacterium
TGCGCCGTCGCTGCAGCGACGAACACGGCGGCCATTACCCACGCGCGGGTTCCCATGCCGCTTCTATACCGCGGTCAACCGGCGATCGGGAGGGTTTCCGCTCCCGACGAGGACCACCCGCCGTGGGTTCCGCGGAAGCGTCGGGGACCCGCCTACTTGGCGGTGATCACGAACTCGACGCGGCGGTTCTGAGACCGGCCGTCGGCGGTCCGGTTGTCGGCGATCGGGACGTTCTCCCCGTAGCCCTTCGCGGTCATCCGGTCGGCCGCGATCCCGCGCCCGATCAGGTACGTCCGCACCGCTTCGGCGCGCCGCTGGGACAGCTTCAGGTTGAAGGCGTCGTTGGCCTGGCTGTCGGTGTGACCACCGACCTCGACCTTGATCTTCGGGTTGTCCTTGAGCGCCTGGCCAACCTCGTTCAGGAGGTTGAACGACACGGCCTTGATCTTGGCCTTGTTGGTGTCGAAGTAGACCGTCTGCTTGATCTCGATCTTCTGCTCGGTGACCACGACGTTGACGTACTTCTTGGGACAGCCGTCGGGCGGGACGCCGGGTTCGAGCGGACACTTGTCGTCCTTGTCGACGATGCCGTCCTTGTCGTTGTCCGGATCGGGGCAGCCGTCGTCGTCCTCGAAGCCGTCCTTGTCCTCGGGCTCCATCGGACAGGTGTCGATCTTGTCGGTGATGCCGTCGCCGTCGTTGTCGAGATCCGGGCAGCCGTCCTCGTCCTGGAAGCCATCGCGATCCTCGGGGATCAGCGGGCACTGGTCGAGCTTGTCGACGATCCCGTCGGAGTCGTTGTCGTCCTCCGGGCAGCCGTCCTCGTCCTGATAGCCATCGAGGTCCTCGGGGACCCGCGGGCACTTGTCGACGTCGTCGAGGATCCCGTCACCATCGAGATCGCCCGGCCCCGGCTTCGCGGTGACCACCTTGTCGGTGCACTTGTCCTTTGGGGACTTCTCGATCGCCGCCTTGGCGTTGGTCTCGGCGATCCCGGCGAGCCGCCGGGCATCGTGGTAGTTGCCCTCGTCGAGCTCGTGCTGGGCGAAGTCATTGTTGGACTCCGCCATCGCCAGCTCGACGGGCGCGCAGCGCTGCGCACCGTTGTCTCGCGCGGTGACGATCAGCCCATCGGTGGTCCCGGTCTGGCTGCGGATCTGCGAGCCGGCGCACGCGGTGAGCACCGCGAGCAGGCCGACCGCGACGCGCGTCACGGCCGTCACGGGGTCTCCTTCGCCGGCGCGACATCCTGGCTTCGGATCTTCGAGTCCTTCGAGTCCTTGGCGTCCTTGGCGGGCGCGACCTGCTTGTCGAGCTCGAGCGGCCGCTTCGACGGATCCTTCGCGGCCGTCGCGGCCTCGACGATCGCCTTCTCCGCGGCCTCGTTGGCGAGCCGGCCGAACCGGTTCGCGGCCTGGAAGTCCGCGTGTGCCGCGAGGACCTTCGCCTGGTGGAGGTACTGCGTGGCGCGGGTCCAGTAGTACGGCGCGTACTTGTCGGCCTGGGCCGCGCGGGCCTGATCGACCGAGTCCGAGGCCTTGCGCGTCACCTCGTTGACGTACGCGATCGGGCCGCACGCAGAGGTACCGAGCACGAGCGCCAGCACGAGTCCGAGACGACGCTTGGTCATGATCCCGTCCATGATCTTATCACCGGGCACGCACGCGGCGGCCATCGCTCCGAAGCTCGATCGCCACGTAGACCGCGGATCCGAACAGGGCGAGCAGGGCCACCATGAACGCCCAGCCGAGCTGGACCTCGAACAACGACACGCCCTTGTGGACCTGCCAGCCCAGATAGTCCGCGGCCGTGCGCAGGCGGTTGATCTGGGCGACCACGAGGACCAGCAGCGCCAAGGTCAGCGCCGCGCCGATGTAGAGCACCGCGTTCATGAACCCGCGGCGGAGCAGCACCGCCGACAGGTACCAGCCACCGATCACCAGGCCCGCATGACCGACCATCAGGGGCAGCACGGCGACCCCGGCGAGCTTCTTCGGATCGAGCCAGTACATCCAGCTCCACGCCGGGTGCACCGCATAGAAGTACAACGCGATCGGGGCGACCACGGCCGCGGCATGCAGCGCGACCAGCGGGAACGCGGGCGAGATGAACGGGCCATCCGCGCGCAACCGCTCCCGGGCGATCAGGGCGAAGCCGATCCCGAATAACAGGTTCACGAGGGCGACGACCGGAATGGGGCAGCTCCTGCGCGCACACGGTAACACGCGCCTCGCGGATCTCGGGGCCCCCTGCCCCGGTCTCAGCGCCGTTCGAGCGGGGGCGTCCGCGAGCCGGTGTCGGGCTCCGCGGTCTCGGGCTGACCGAGCATCGAGCTCGCCGCCGTGAAGTCGACGACCGAGGGCTCGATGATGCGCTCGGGCGGTGGCGTGGGGACATCGATCTCGCCGGCGACGAACGTGCCCTCGACGAGGGGCAGTGCCGGGGCCGCCGCGATCACGCCCTCGATCGGCGTGCCGTCATCGTGCGCACGTGCGGCATCGGAGCTGGAATCGCGATCCGCTTCGGCCTCGGCCTCCGCGAGCACCGCATCGAGGTTGCGGACGGCCGCTGCGACGTTGGTGACCACCCAGTCGTCCTGACCCGCCGGGGTGATGCGGGACAGCAGGCTCGTGGTCCACGCCCCGGTCGTCTGGTCGCGCGGCCCAGGCGCCACCGGGGCGCGCTCCATCGTCTCGTCGGCCTCGCGCGGCGGCGGCGGCGCGGCCACGGACTCCGAGCTGATGTGCCCGCCCGTGTGGTCGTCGTCGAGCGGGAGCACGCTCGACACCGCGGTGTCGACCTTGTCGGCGGCCGGCGCCTCCTCGAACACGGTGGCCTCGAAGTCATCGTCGGACAGCACCTCGACCCGCGGCGGATCGTCATCGTCGTCACCGAGCTGATCGGCGAACCGCTCGGCCAGCACGGTGTACGCCTTGCGGAGCGCGCGTCGCGCAGCGCTCGCGGTGAAGTCCCGCCGCACCCGCTGGTAGGCGTTGTTCGCGAGCTTGTCGCGCAGCGCCGGCTCGCCGAGCAGCCGCAGCACCTTGCGCGCGAGATCGATCGGATCACCCGGATCGAACAGCAGCGCCTCGTGGTTGTTCTCCACGACCTGGGCCACGGTGTCCCGGCGCGGCGCCACGATCGCGCACCGGCACGCCATGTACTCGAGGATCTTGGTCGGGTAGACCACCGTCGGATTCGGCGAGAGATCCGCGGCGGCCGGCACCACACACACCGTCGCGGTGGCGAGCAGGGTCGGCAGCTGATCGTGATCGACGGGCCCGAGGACGTCGACCTTGTCCTGAAGGCCGAGCTCGCGGATGCCCTCGGCGAGCGCCTGGTCGAACTTCGGCGCCATCGATCCGGCCAGCACGAGGCGCGCATCGACCTCGCGGACGATCGCGGCCATCGCGCGGATCAGCACCCGCACGCCGCGGCCGGGATCGATCGAGCCGACGTAGAGGATCCGCGGGGGCCCGGAGCGTGGGAGATCGTCCCAATCGAACCGATCGACATCGACGCCAGGCGGCGACAGCATCACGCGCTCCGGCCTGCCGCGGCCCTGCAGCGCCTTGACGGCGGCGGGCGTCGGCGCGAGCACGAGATCGGCCGCGAGCAGGCACGCCTCCTCGTCACGGCCGTACTGCGCATCGAGCTCGGCATCGAACGTGGTCTCGCCGAGCGGCGAGCGCGTGAGATCGTAGACCACCGCGTAGCCGAGGCGCGCGCGGGCCTCGAGCACCGGGATCCCGCTCCAGCTATCCCGGCAGTGCACGACATCGTAGTCCGCGCCATCGAGCTGGCGCTTGAGCGCGCGCTGGAACGCCTGGATCTGGGAGCGGAGGTCCGGATCGTTGGACGGCACCCGGAGCACGCGCACCGAGCCCTGCCGCTCGACGTACGCCTGTTCGCCCTCCCGCACCACCAGGAGGTCCACGCTGTGGAGCGGCGTCAGGGACCGGATGACGTGCCGGAGCTGCACACCGGAGCGGCGCGGCCCTGGTACCGCCGCGAACCCGGTCAACAGCACGCGCGGCATTTCTCAATCGTCGAGCAAACCGCGGGATCACGCAAGGCCGAACGCCGTCAGCGAAAGTCCGACGAAGATCGGCATTCTCAGCAGCTTGATAAGGATCTCCGGCTGCGCTACCTAGGGGCCGTGAACCGTCTCATCGAGTACCTCCGACAACACATCATGATCGACTTCCAGGGTGATCTGACGGTGGGCAAGGTGCGGGAGCTCCTCGCAGGGGATGACAGCCGCGACGTCAAGCAGCTGCTCGCGAAGCTGGTCGCCGAGAAGAAGATCGAGGACATGATGCTCGTGCTGGCCGATTGCCTGCTCGAGCCCGTCCAGACCGCGCTGACCGACGACGTCATGCGCGAACAGATCCGCATGTATTCCGAAAGCTAGGTCGGCCCAAGTCGGCCCAAGTCGGCCGAGAATCCACCGGCTTCGCATGCTAGCGTTCCGGCATGGGAACACCGGTGCCGGATTCAAAGACGCCTGCGTTCGTCGCCCTCATCGCGGTCGCGATCGGCATCGCGATCGCCGCGATCCAGGGCCTGACTCACGGCTCGATCGCCGGTGGTGTGATCGCCGCGCTCGGCGCGATCC
>JAYVRN010000516.1:0-4617 GCA_043776275.1 Myxococcales bacterium
CATCTATCCCGACGAGCTCGAGGAGCTGTATCGGGACTCGAAGTTCGTGAAGGAGCTCTCGATCGTCGGGCTGCCCGTCGGCGACGCCGGCCTCGAGACCGTGGCGGCGCTGGTCGTGCCGGACTACGAGCAGGACGGGATGTCGCGCGAGCAAGTGCGCGAAGCCGTGCGCGAGCACCTCCAGAAGATCAGCAAGGCCCTGGTGCTCTACAAGCGCCCCAAGGTCGTGCACCTGTGGGACCACGATCTGCCGAAGACGGCGTCTCGCAAGGTCCGCCGCCGCGACGTGATCAAGGAGCTGCAACGGCTCGAGCGCGCCGCCAAGGGCGGGGCTGAGGCCAAGCAGGTGTCCGCGGGCGGCGAGGCGGGAGGCAGCTGGCTCCACGATCTGCTGGCCGATGTCTCGCAGAAGAAGCGGGGCGGCATCACCGCGGACACCCGGCTCGACGAGCTTGGCTTCGATTCGCTGATGTTCACCGAGCTCTCCGTGGCGCTCGAGGCCGCCGGCGTCAACCTTCCGGATCCTCAGGAGCTGCTGGCCCTCGAGACCGTGGCCGACGTCGAGAAGCTGGTGCATCGCCTGGGCGCGAAGTCGCGCAGCGAGAAGCCCAAGCGCGACCGCCTCCGCAAGGAGCGTGAGGCCGAGGACAAGAAGGCCGACGACGACATCGACGTGCCGGCGCCGCTGGTCACGCTCGGTCGCAAGGCCCTGCGCGGTGGCATGCGCGCCCTGTACGAGCGCGTCCTCGAGACCAACATCTACGGCAAGACGCAGGTCCCGCCGTTCGGTGGCTACATCGTGGCCGCGAACCACGCGAGCCACCTCGATACCGGCCTCATCAAGTACGCGCTGGGCGAGCAGGGGGAGGCCTTGGTCGCGCTCGCTGCCAAGGACTACTTCTTCGAGGATCCAGTCCGCCGGATGTACTTCGAGAACTTCACGAACCTCGTGCCGATGGAGCGCCATGGCTCGCTGCGCGAATCGCTCCGCCTCGCCGGCGACGTGATCCGCGACGGGTACATCCTCCTGATCTTCCCCGAGGGCACGCGCAGCGAGACCGGCGTGATGACGGACTTCAAGCCCTCGCTCGGCTATCTCGCGATGACCAACAAGTGCGGCATTCTGCCGATGTACTTGTCGGGCACGTACGATGCGATGCCGAAGGGCCGGTACCTCCCGAAGCGCGGCGAGCGGGTCGCCAGCTACATCGGGCCGTACCTCTCCTACGAGGATGTCGCGAAGCTCGCCGGTGAGCGCTCGCGGTCAGAGCAGTACCGCGCGATCACGTATCACGTCGAAGGCGTGATCCGTCGGCTCGCGCCGCGCGACCAGGCATGGACGTTGGGGGATGCGGGCACCACGCCGATGGCGGAGTGGCTCGCGGATCAGGGCAAAGCAGTACCCGAGGACGAGGCACAGACATGACCACCCCCAAGAAGCTCTCCTTTCGCGTCAGCGGCGCCCGTCCGGGCACCCTCGTTCGTCCCGCCGAGACCGTGATGGTCCAGCCGCTGCTCAAGCAGCCCCGGTTTGGCCTCCGCGTGCACACCGCGCCACTCGCGGCGCCGCCGGTGATCGCGGCCGACGACTATGCCACCGCCGAGGACTACGAGTAGTGGCCAAGGTCCTCGTCACGGGCGCCACCGGCTTTCTCGGCGAGCACCTCTGCAAGGTCCTCGTCGAGCAGGGGCACACCGTCCGAGGGCTGGCGCGCTCGCGCTCCGGCGTGCTCGCGGACCTCGGGGTCGAGCACGTCCGGGGTGACGTGCTGTCGGCCGAGGATCTCGATCGCGCTCTCGACGGCGTCCACGCCGTGTTTCACCTCGCCGGCGCCGTCTCGCGCGATCCGGACGATGCCCAGCGGATGATGCGGCTCCACGTCGATGGCACGCGCCGCGTGCTCGAGCGGATGAACGCCGCCAACATCCGGCGCATGGTGCTCGCCTCCACCTCGGGCACGATCGGCGTGTCCAAGGACGAGGAGATCCTCGATGAGAACGCGCCGTACGCCGAGGAGCTGGTCGCGGGCTGGCCGTACTACGCGTCCAAGATCTATCAGGAGCGGCTCGCCTTCGAGCACGGCGCCAAGCTCGGCATCGAGGTCGTGGCGGTCAATCCGAGCCTGCTGCTCGGCCCCGGCGATCGCCGTCTGTCGTCGACGGGCGATGTCCGAAAGTTCCTCAAGCGCCAGATCCCCACGGTTCCGGATGGCGGGATCAACTTCGTCGATGCCCGGGACGCCGCCCTCGCCACCGCGAACGCGCTCGAGCACGGCCGCGCGGGCGAGCGCTATCTGCTCGGCGGTCCGAACTGGACGATGAAGGAGTTCTTCGCGCGCCTCGGCCGCGTGGCGAACGTCTCGCCGCCGCGGCTCAAGCTGCCTGCCAGGTGGAGCAAGTGGGGCGCCACGCTGATCGAGGAGCTCTATCGTCACCGCGGCAAGGAGCCGCCGGTCGATCGGATCTCGGTCGAGATGTCGGAGCACTTCTGGTGGATCGATTCCCGGAAGGCCGAGACCGAGCTGGGCTTCGCGGCGCGCGATCCGCAGCTCACGCTGGTCGACACCGTGCAGTACCTCCGCCAAGGCGTGGACTCGGACCTGTGAGCTCGTCGCGCGCAGCGCGGTTCGAGGCGGGGGAGACGGTGACGGTGCTGGTCGGGAGCTGGGCGGGAGACCACGCCACCGTCGAGCATGTGGTGTGGAGCGAGAAGGATCGCTGCCACTACTTCTACCTGACGTCCGCGGCGCGGCTCGACGGCAAGAAGATGTCCCGTGGCTATCGTGCCGACGAGCTGGCCGAAGGCTACGGCGACACCCTCGGCTGAGGTTCGCGCCAGCCGCGCCTGGAGCCTGCTAGAGCGTCGCGAGGCGCTGACGCTTGAGCGCGATCAGCTCCTGGCTCGAGGGCACACGCGCGCGAGGGCCAGTGGGCTCCACGCCGCGCGCCTTGAACGCCGCCTTGTACGCGGCGAACGTGCCGCCCGCGTGGTGCGCGTCCATCACCGCGAGGCCGGCCTTCGACTCGCCCTGCGCGAGCATGTACTCGACCCACGCCCAGCGGGCAGAGGTCGGGCGGACCTTCACCTTGTCGTGGAGCCCGGCGGCACGTAGCCCCTTGTCGAGCCGCGCGAGGCGGCCCTCGACGAGCGAGATGCCGGCGAACGGCGAGCCATCGAGCGGCGTGTTGCGCTTGGCCACGAACGGCGCGAGGCCATAGGCGACGCGCGGATGGATCGCCGCGAGCTCCTTGGACAGCTGCACCAGCTCGTCGACATCGGCGTCGGTCTCGCCGGGCACGCCGAGCATCATGTAGACCTTCAGCGTGTGCAGGCGGTGCGTGGCCGCGAACTGCGCGGAGCGGATCAGATCGGACGCGCGCGTGGAGCGCTCCACCACCCGGCGCATCCGCTCGCTCGCACCATCTGCCGCCACCGTCAGCGTGCGATAGCCGCCGCGCGCGAGCAGGCCCACGAGCTCGTCGGTGAGCTTGTCGGCGCGCAGCGAGGAGATGCCGACCTCGCGCCCGCCATCCACGACGTCACGGACGATCGCGGCGATGTCGGGGTGATCGGTGACCGCGGCACCGACCAGGCCCACGCGGCGCGTGCCCTCGGGGATGCCGGCGATGATCAACTCGCGCGGGACGATCCGCATCCCACCGTTGGTGGAGCGGCGCATCACGCAGTACGTACAGCCACGCGAGCAGCCGCGCGCGGCCTCGGTCATGAACATGTCGGCGAGCTCGGTGTTCGGCGTGGCGATCACGGAGCGCGCGGGCAGCAGCGCATCGGCGACCTGCGCCACCGGCGGGATGGTCTCGCCGTGGAGGTGGGGCAGGTAGTAGCCGGGCTTGCCGGCGAGCGCGGCCCACACCCGCTCGCGATCGAAGCCGAGGTCGCGTCCGATCTCCACGAGCTCGCAGATCAGCTCCTCCCCCTCGCCGAGGATCACCACGTCGAAGAACGGCGCGAGCGGGGCAGGGTTCGAGAACGTCAGCGGGCCGCCCGCGATCACCATCGGGTGACGCCGATCGCGATCGGCGGCGAGCACGGGGATGTTGGAGCGCTCGAGGGTCTCGACCACGCCTGCGATCTCGAGCTCGTAGGCCACGGAGTACGCGAGCAGCGGATAGCCGCCGACGGGCTGCCCGGTCTCGAGCGTCACGAGGCCCCGACCAGGCCCGGTGGGCGTGCCCTCGTCGGGCAGCATCGCCCGATCGGCGGCGACGCCCGGCATGCCGTGGAGGGTGCGATAGATCTGCTGGTAGCCCAGCGACGACATCGCGGCGCGATACGGGCTCGGGTAGACGAGCGCCACGCGCAGCTCGGCCTCCTTGTGCAACGTCCCGCGCTCGTCGGCGAGGAGCTCGCGGCGGTCCATCACAGGCCGCAGTTCTGGAAGTTCACCTGGTGCACCCGCACCATCTTCCCGTCGACCCGCAGCCACTCCTCGATACACATGCTGCCGGAACCATCGCACGTGCTCTGCGACAGGATGACGTCCGCGACCCGATCTCCATCGCGATCGAACCCCACCGCGGGGACCTCGTCGCTGCGACCGCTCGGGGCCGTGAGCTGCTCCTTGGGGATCATCCGGCCCAGGCGGGGATTCAAGC
>JAYVRN010000517.1:0-16882 GCA_043776275.1 Myxococcales bacterium
GAGTTCCTGCGCCGCCACCAGGAGCTGATCGTCACGCGCGTCGTCTACTGGCACGGCGACGTCAACCGCGACGAGGTGGCCAAGGTCCTCCGCGATCTGCGCTTCGTCTCGGAGACCTATGGTCTCGTGATCCCGGCCTCGATGAGCCGCCGCGCGCTCAACGACCTCGCGATCCTGATCTCGCTGTGGGCGTGCGCCGATCGCGGCGTCAACGGAATGTTCGGCGCGCCGGGCGCCGATCCTCGCGCCACGGGAAAGCCGCGCAAGCGCGCGCGCGCCAAGAACGGCAAGTAGCCCGCTGCTACGGCACCGCGCCGAGCTCGACGAACGGCAAGTAGCCCGCCGCTACGGCACCGCGCCGAGCTCGACGAACGCGTGGTTCACCATGATCACGTAGGGGCGATCGTCGAACGTGAAGCCGGTGCCGTCGAACCGGAGCACCTGGAGCAGGCCCATCCCGTAGCCCATCGGGCCCTGCGAGAAGTAGTTGATCGAGAGCTGATACGGGCCCGCCGTCGGCGTGCCGGGGATCGCGAAGCACTCGGGGCCGTAGCCGGTGGTGACGTCGGCGTAGAGATCGCCGCCCGAGGGCAGGTGCATGTTCGAGTACCAGGCGTGGCCGCCCTTGGCGTCCTTGATGTGGAAGTCGACGTCGTTGGCGTCGGTCTCCCAGTACAGGATGAACCGCGTCGAGGGCCCCGTCGCGAGCTCGGCCGATCGCTTGGACAGCTGCCCCGTCACCTCGTCACGCGCTCCACCATGGGCGAGGTAGGCCGCTCCGATCAGGCCGGCATCCTCGCGGAGCACGCGCTCGGCACCCCGGAACCGGTCGCCCGGATACGGCTGATCGAGGCCCGCGAGGATCGCCGCGAAGCCGCCCGCATAGTCCCCACCACGCACGAGCGCGTAGGCGAGGAGCCGATGGCCGGTGACGTGGTCGGGACGATCCGCTACCGCGCGCCGATACGTGTCGATCACCAGCGCGCGCGCGGTGGCGCCGATCCGCTCGAGCCGCTCGCCGGCGAACCGCCGAAAGTCTGCGCGGCTCGCGAACAGATCGATGATCGAGCCGTAGATCCGCGCGGCCTGCACCAGATCGTGCTTGGCCTCGAGGGCCTCGCCGAGCGCGATCAGCGCCAGCACATCACCGGGCGCCTCCGCGTGCCACGCCTGCGCGAGCTGCAAGGCGCCGCGCGTGTCACCGAGCTTCAGCGAGCGCATCACCTGCGAGAGCTTGCCGGTCAGCGGATCCTGGCTCTGCTCCTTGGGCGTCGTCGTCGGCTCCGACGGCGCTGCCCCCCAGTTCGGATCGCCCGGCACACGGGGTGGCGTCCACGCGCGCGGCGGTGACGACGAGCCTTCGCTCCACCGGAACGTGAACGGATAGGTCACCTGGACCACCCCGGAGACCGGCCTCGGGAACTCGATGGTCCGGATCACGTCGGCGACGCAGCTCGCCACGTTCGGATCCACGCCGCTCGCCCTCGCGCCCTTGACGGCACCGGCCTCGCTGATCAGGAACTGGGTCGAGACCGTGCCGACCAGGTTCGGCTTCGCGAGCAGCTCGCGCTCGTAGCAATACTGGATCTTCTGGATGTTGCGCTTGATGTAGCGGCGGATGATCGCCTTGTCGAGGTTGCCCTGGGCCTCGGGCTGTCCGATCGACACCGTCGGAACCGCGGCCGTGCGACCGCGCATCCCACCGCGCCCTCCGCCGACGCCGTAGCCCGAGCCCGAGCCACTGCCGTGACCGATCGAGCCGTACTGTCCAAGGCCGATCGTGCCCTCGCCGATCCCTCCGCCACCGGGTCCAAGCCCGGAGCGTCCGAAACCGAAGCCGCCGTTGGTCTCGCCGGTGTCGTTGCCGAGCAGGCCGCCGTAGACGTTCCCGTCGTCGAAGCCGCTCGAGATGTCGCCGGTGCCGCTCAGCGAGGCGAACGCCCCATTGTCACTCCCTCCCGAGTCACCACCCGTCGAGTCCCCACGGTCGAGGATCGCTTCGCCCAGCACGCCGGCGGTCCGGGCCTGCGCGATCGCCTGCTCCCGCACGAGCGCCGGCTCGCGATCGACGGGCGCCCTCTGGACCGCCTCGGCCGGCTTGGCCGCGATGATCGCGGTCCGCTTGGTCTGCTCGATCCCCTTCGCGCCGATCACCAGGATGTCGGCCAGCGAGGTCCGGGCGATGCCGTACCGCGCGTAGTCCGCCTCCGATTCGAGGACGATCATCGAGGCCTGGCTCGAGATCACGCGCGACCGCACGGAGCGCCGGGCGATGTCCTCGCGCAGCGCCTGCTGGGTCTTCGGCTCGGACGCGGCCTGGAGCTGCGCCTCGAGCTCCTCGATCTCCGCGCCGGCGACCGCGCGTTCGATCAGGGCCGGCGTCGCCTGACTCGGGGCCACCGGGCGCGCCTTGCCGTTGATCGCGACGCCGAAGCCGGCGGACGGTGACTTGACCCGCGCATACACCATCACCGTACTGCCGGGCCGCACGGCGGCGAGGCGCTTGGGATAGACCCAGCTCGCGCCCGCGACCTCGATGGGCAGATCGACGAGCACCGGCTCGCCGAGCCCGATCGCCACGCCCGCGGCTCCCGCATCGAGATCGAACACGTCGCCCGCCTGCGGGAGCCCCGCACGCGCGATCGCCGCGGCAGCACGCTCGTCCCGGATGCCGCCAGCCATCACCACATCGATCCGCTGCACGGGGAGCTGCTTGAGCGTGGCCACCAGCTCGGAGGTCTCGGGCCCCGCGGTGATCACGCCATCGGTCACCACCACGAGCCGCTCGTGCGGCGGGCTACCGCTGCCGAGCGCCGTGATCGCCTGGGCGAGGTTCGAGGCTCCTGCCGCGCCGCGCGCGAGGATCGTCGCATCCTGCGCATCGCCATAGTTCGCCGCGAGCCCGTCGAAGATGCGCTGCGTATCCTGATCGAAGGCGACGACCTGCAGCGAGAGTGGATCGCCATAGCGCTCGCGCAGCGCCGAGACCAGGCGGTGGATCGAGGCCACGTAGCCCCGAAAGCCAGCCGCGCGCGAGGCGCTGGTATCGACGAGCAAGGTGACGCGCTTGGGTGGCTGCGGCGGACCGAACTCGAGGACCTCAGATGATGGCGTGAACGCCTGGACCACGAGGTTGCCGGCGGCGACCGCGACGCCCGCGCCGGGGGTCGTGGAGACGAAGTCGCGATCGGGACGCCAGTTGCGCTCGCTGAGCCCCTGATCGACCGAGCTCCCGTCGAGCTGCATCACGCCGAGCGTGGCGTCGACGCGCTCGATCTTGGGCAGGCCGCGCAGCGGGAGCGTGTACGGCTTGCCCGCCAGCTCCTGGGAGAACGAGATCACGAGGTGCTTGTCGCCCATCGCCGGGATCGGGAACACCTTCGCGGTGAACTGGTTGCCGGCGCCCTTCTCGAGCAGCGCGGGATCCTGCCTGCGATGCAGGAAGTCATCGTACACGCGGCGCGCGAGCCCCTTCTCGACGACCTCCGCCTCCTGCATCCGGCCATCGAGCTCCATCGCGAACCGTGACACCGCGGCACCGCTGGGCAGCGTGATCGCGAACGTACCCTCGCGGACGCGGCCCTCGGGGTTGTGAAAGTAGAGGTGCAGCTCGGTGAACGCGAGCGGCCCCTGGACGATCGCCTTCGCATCGACGCGCGTGATCTGGAGGCCGCTGCCATCCGACGCGGTCAGCGTCCATGGCGGTGCGGCCTCGCGTGCCTGCGGCGCGGTCGGCACCAGCATCGGCGTGATCGGCGCCATCTCCACGAGCGGTGGCGAATCCTTGGGGCGCTGCCGCGGGGGCTCGGACCGCCCGTTTCCGGACTGACAACCCGCCACGAGACCAACCACTGCGTAGCCGATGAGCCTGGTGTTCACTGCCATCTCCCATCACCTCCGACCACGCGAGGTGCACTCGAGTTCCCGCGATCGAGAACTCTACGGGATCTCCAGGCGTTCCACCTAGATCAGGGTCAGCTGGAACCGCGCGCCGTTGGTCCGGCCGACCTCCACGGTCTTGCCCTTGGCCACCACGGCCTCGTAGGTGACCGCGTGATCGAGCGTCTTCGAGTGGAGCTTCCAGTGCGCCTCGAGGCGGACGCCCTCTCGGCTGGCGTGGGCGCACAGCTTGATCTCGTCCACCCGCTCCCCGCTCCGCTCCTCGACGCTGCCACACGAGTCATCGAGCAGCACCAGCTCGTAGGTGCGGTTGTCGGTGCCATCGGTGACGGCGAGCTTGAACGCATACGGCGTCCGTGGAGCGGGCGCGGGTTGCGCGAGCGCGGGACCGCACAGGAGGGTGACCACGACACCCGACGAGATCAGCAGCTTCATCATGCGGCTGCACTCAGCAACGGACGGGCCATGCGGTAACTGCGCGAACGTTCGCGCCCACTTCGGCGCGCGCTGCCAGAACGGCACGTCACGCGCGATCGAGCAGGTCGAGCGCTGCGTCGTTGACACCGCGACGGAGCGCCTTGATCGCCTCCGGGCTATCGCCGAACCGCGTGGGGTGAACGCGGTTGGTGAGCAGGGTCACCCAGCGCCGTCGTGGCAGATCGAGCCACAGCGAGACGCCGGTGAAGCCGAGGTGTCCCGCCGCGCCGGTGCGTGGCCAGCGATCACCCGCGTGCGAGACCCCCGGTGTCGCGGAGGGCGTGTCCCAGCCGAGCCGCCACGAAGCACCTGGCACGGCGGACTCGGTGAGGAACCGCTGGACGATGTCGGTGCGGAGCCGACCGCGCGGGTGGCCCGCGGCGGTGTCGACGATCGCCGCCGCGAACCGCGCCACGTCATCGAGCCGTGCGAACAGGCCGGCGTGCCCGCACACGCCCCCGCCGTACCAGGCGTTCTCATCGTGGACGCGACCCTCGACCACGACGGAGGTGCCGGTGCGATCGTCGAGCTCGGTGGCCGCGGCGTTCGAGATCGGCAGGTCCCCCGCGTAGCGAGCGCCGAGCCCGAGCGGCTCCGCGACCAGCGTGGCGAACGCGCGCTCGAGTGGCTCGCCTGCGGCACGCTCCACGATCGCACCGAGCATGATGTACCCGAGGTCCGAGTACACCGCGGCGGTGCCGGGCGCGGTGGCCGGCTCGGTCGCGGCCATCGCCACGAGCTCGGCGCGCGGATCCGGGTGGACGCCGACCCGTAGCCGCTTGAAGAACTCGACGTGGGCAGCACAGCCGGCGCCGTGCCCGAGGAGCTGGCGGACCGTGCCCGAGGTCGCGGCCTCGGGCACCCACCGCTGGACCGGCGCGTCGAGGTCGAGCCGACCCTCACCGACGAGGACCATCGCGCTGGCCACCGTGGCGAGCGGCTTGGTCAGCGACGCGACGTCGAACCAGGTGTGGGCATCGACCGGTGTGCCAGGTGTGGGCAGCCGCCTGGTCGACCCGCGGAACATGCGCTCGACCTCACGCCCGGCGTCCCCGATCGAGAGCGCGGCGGCAGAACCCACACCCCGGGCGAACAGCTCGTCGACGAGCATGGCGATGCGGTCCACGGTTCGCATCGTAACGGTCGGCTCGTCGGCGTGGTAGATTTGGGCTCGCGTGACGCGTTACGAGCTGCTCGATCGTATCGGCGTCGGCGGCATGGCGGAGATCTTCCGTGGGAAGGCCGTCGCCGCGGGTGGGTTCGAGAAGCCCGTCGCGATCAAGCGCATCCTGCCGCACCTCTCGCAGGACACCCGGTTCGTCGAGCTGTTGATCGCCGAGGCGAAGATCCTCTCGCTCCTCAAGCATCGCAACATCGTCCAGATCTTCGATGTCGGGCTCGGTGACGATGGCCAGTACTTCCTGGTCATGGAGTACGTCGACGGCAAGGACCTCGGCGTCGTGCAGAAGGGCAACGAGGTCAAGCGGCGGCGCATCCCATTCGATCTCGCGCTGCACATCGGCGCGGAGATCTGCGAAGCGCTCGAACACGCGCACTCGGCGAAGGCGCCCGATGGCAAGCCGATGTCGCTGGTCCATCGCGACGTCTCGCCCTCCAACGTCCTGCTGTCCCGCGCCGGAGAGGTCAAGCTGACCGATTTCGGGATCGCGAAGCGCGCCGAGGCAGAGCAGACCGGCACCGGCGGCGTGCGCGGCAAGTTCGCGTACATCTCACCGGAGCAGGCGCGCAACGAGCACATCGAGCCGCGGAGCGATGTGTTCTCGGTGGCGATCCTGATCTGGGAGCTGGTCACCAACCGGCGCCTGTTCTCGGGGATGGGCGATCTCGAGGCGCTGCGCGCGGTCCGCGAGGCGCAGGTCCCACGGCCGACCGACGTCGATCCGCGGTTGCAGCCCGAGGTCGACAAGATCCTGATGGCCGCGTTGTCGCGCGATCCGAACCGGCGGCCCACGGCCGGGCAGTTCGGCGAGCAGCTGCGCGGGCTGCGCTACTCGCTCGAGGTCACCGTCGGCGATCCGGCAACCGAGCTCGGCAAGATCATCGACGAGGCGGAGGCCGTGCAGCGCGAGAGCCAGCAGATGGTGGCGCAGCAGCTCCGGCCCTCGAGTCTGCCGAGCGGCTTCGAGCAATCCGAGGCGAGTGGCACGGAGCACACGGTGATCCGGATCCGGACAGCGGACGTGTTCTCTCAGAAGGACAAGGACGGGCGGGCGATGGCCGCGGTGCGCCAGGTGATCGATCGGTTCGAGGAAGAGGAGACGCGCCAGGCTCAGCTCACGGGCGATCAGCTGCGCTTGCTGCGTGGAGCGCGTCGCGAATCGAGCGAGATGACGGTGCCGCCGCCACGTCCGGATGCGCGGAGCCGTCGGCCCACCGACGAGCCGACCACCGCGCGCCCGCCGATCCACAGCGAGGAGATCGCGACGATCGCAGGGCGGGGTGTCGCCGCCGCGGTCAACGCGTTCGATGGCGATGAGGCGACGCGCCTCGTCGCGCCGACCAGTCGACGGACGCCTCCGCCCGAGCGGATCAAGCCGCGCGCCGGAACGCAGCCACCGCCGCTTCCGGGAATGACGCAGCCCAGATCGCAGCCTCAACGCTCGCGCGGGCCCACGCCCAGTCCGCCGCTGGGCGAGCAGCCGAGCACCGTCCACCAGCGCAACCCACGCGCGCACGGCGGCGTCGGGCCGCCCGCGATGCCAATGCCGGTCGGGCCGCCTGAGATGCCGCCTGGCAGCTTGAGCGAGGCACCGAGCACGCTCGCCGACGAGCCCGTGCCCGGCACGATGCACCTGCGCAATCCGCAGTCGGGGATGCCCGGCATGGGGCCGATGCCGCAGCAGCAACCGATGCAGCAGCAGCCGATGCAGCAGCAGCCGATGCAGCAGCAACCGATGCAGTACCAACCGATGCCGCAGCAGAAGCCGATGCTGCCGACGCCACTGCCCCAGCACCCGCCGCAGCCGATGTTGCCCACGCCGTTGCCCGGGCAACCGCCGATGATGCAGCCACAGCCGGGCAACTATCCGATGTGGGGCCAGCAGCCGCCGATGCGCGGCATGGCTCCGCATGCGTCCGACCCGATGGATCGCGCGATGCAGCAGCGCACATCCCCCGGACCGACGAAGAAGTCAGGCCTGCAGCCGTGGATGCTCGTGGTGGGCGCGCTGGTGATGGCGGCCCTCGCCTTCGCCGTGACCCGCGCGTTCATCAGCGGCTGAGCCCGCCCGGGTAGGCGATCGCGTACAGCCCCAAGGGCGGCCTCGCGCGTTGGTAGAGCAATGCGCTCCGCCAAAGACGTTGGATCCCGCGAACTTGTGAAATCGTCCCGATCGGCGGTCACGAAATGACTGCGGGGGCACACGTGGAGGATGCAATGGAGGCAACGGCCGTCGACATGTTGTCTGGGGATCCCGCAGACCCGATCGCGGCGCTGGTCCTCGAAGGACGGCATCGCGACGCGGTCGTCGCCTGCGTGCAGACGCATGGCGCCATCCTCGGCCGGCTGTGTATGGCGCTCCTCGGCTCGCAGGCCGATGCCGACGAGGCGACCCAGGAGACGCTCCTGCGGGCGCACCGTGGCATGGCCACGTATCGCGCCGAGGGCTCCGTCAAGGCGTGGCTGTGCGGCATCGCGCGGCACGTCTGCGCACACATGCTCGAGACGCGCCGCAAGCAGCGCGAGCTGCTCGAGGTGGTGCCTGCCGGCGAGGAGGGACGTGACGTGTTCGTGCAGCGCCGTCGCTCGCGCGCCCTGCGCGAAGCCCTCGCCAAGCTGAAGCCCACCGAGCGCGAGGCCCTCGTCCTTCGCTACGTCGCGGACCTCAGCCATCGCGAGATCGCCGCGGCCTGCAACCTCGATGAACCCACCGCGCGCAAGCGGATCAGCCGCGCGCTCGCTCGCCTCCGCACCGTGATGCCCGACCAGGAGATCGAATGATGTCGACGTGCAATGAAGTCAACGACGAGCTCGCAGACCTGGTCGCCGGCGACCGCGAGGCGATCGCACGCCACGCCGAGCACCTCGCCACCTGCGATGCGTGCCGCGATGCGCGCCACGAGGCGACCGAGCTCGTCGCGCTGGTTGGCCAAGCTGGTGCGGACCACGTCGCACCGAGCGATCTCACCGTGAAGCTGATGGCCGCGATCGGTGCCGACCCCGTGAAGACCGGCGAGACGACCAAGCCCGTCGAGACGACCAAGCCCGTCGAGACGACCAAGCCCGCCGAGACGACCAAGCCCGCCGAGGCCGCCAAGCCCGCGGTCGCCGCCAAGCCGGATGCCAAGCCTGCGGCGAAGCCCGCCCCGGCGCCGCGCCAGGACGAGCCGACCCCGATCCGCAAGAAGGGCATCGCGACCCGGGTGCTGCTCTATGCCGGTGCCGCGGCAGCGGTGATCGCCGGCGGCGTCGGCATCCATTCGCTGAAGCACGCCGACGATGACGATGCGCCGATCCGGAGCCCGATGGCGAACCCGATGGCGGGCGGCATCGGCAAGGTCACCACGATCGCGCGCGCGGCCGCGGATGGTGGCGGTGGTGTGCAGATCAAGGCCGGATCCGGCTGGCGCCCGATCGCGAAGGGTGAGGTGATCGGCGCGGGTGCCGAGATCAAGACCGACGAGCGGACCCGCGTGGGACTCCAGCTCGCGGATGGCACGACCCTCGTGCTCGATCACGGCACCGAGCTCGCGTTCGATGCACGCGAGGCCCGCAAGATCTCGATGACCGCAGGCCGGATGTCGGCCGATGTCGCGCACGTCGAGGGCCGGCCCGCATCGGTGATCACGCCGTCCGGCACGATCGACGTGATCGGCACGAAGTTCATGGTCACCGCGACGGAGGCGCTGACCTCCGTCCAGGTGGTGCGCGGCTCGGTGGCGCTGACCACGTCTTCTGGGACCCGCGACGAGGTCCACGCCGGTGAAGAAGGCTTGATCGATCGGGGTGCGCTCCAGGTGGGCGCCGCGCCCTCGCTCGCTCACGAGCTGAGCTGGTCCGAGCTCGAGCAGCCCGCGGTGACCAAGGACGACGAGACCACCGCGGGTCTCGGCTCGCTCCGCGCGTACAAGCCGGGCGAGAAGCGCGACCGCGACTGGAAGCTCGCGCTCGCGAAGCACGACGTCAAGGTCCGGATCGTCGGGCCGATCGCGCGCACCGAGATCACCGAGACGTTCCGCAACGACAGCGCCGAGACGCTCGAAGGTGTGTACAAGTTCCCGCTCCCCGCGGATGCGCAGGTCGATGGGCTCGAGCTCGACGTCGATGGTGGCTACGTCACCGGTGCGTTCGTCGACAAGAGCCGCGCGCAGAAGATCTGGCAGGGGGTGATCGACAAGGCCGCTCCCGTACAGATCGCTCGCCCGAGCCAGGAGATCATCTGGGTGCCCGGGCGCTGGCGCGATCCCGCACTGCTCGACTGGAAGCGCGGTGGGCGCTTCGAGCTGAAGATCTTCCCGATCCCCGCGAAGGGCGCGCGCACCGTCAAGCTGTCGTACACGCAGGTGGTCACGCCGCGCGGTCCGTTCCGCCAGTACACGTACCCGCTCGCCCACTCCACGGATGGATCGACGGTGGCAGACAACTTCACCGTCGACGTCGAGATCCGCGGGGCGATGCCCGGCCTGGTCCGGACGCAGGGCTACCAGCTGGTCGCCGACCCGGCGCGCAAGGACCTCACCGCGCTGACCCTCACGCAGAGCGGCTTCGTGCCCCGCGGCGATCTCGTGGTGGACTACCGCGCCGTCGATGGGGACGCCGAGCTGCGCGCCTGGACGTTCGCCGGCGGCGCTGCGGTGGCGCCCGATGGCAAGCTCGCCGAGAAGAAGAACGTCGGCATCGATCCGAAGGTCGTCGAAGCGCAGCGCGTGGTCGCGGCCGATGCCCGCCCGACCGCGGTCCTCGCGCTGCGGCCGAACCTGCCACGGTGGCGTGAGACCAAGCCGCGCGACTTCATGATCGTCGTCGATTCCAGCCAATCGATGGTGGGCGAGCGATGGAGCCGCGCCGGCGAGCTCGCCACCGCGATGATCGATCAGATGGATCGGCGTGATCGGTTCAGCGTCGCCGCGTGCGACAGCGAGTGCGCGCGGCTCGGCGACATGCGCGCGCCCTCCGCGGCCGCGGTGACCGACGTCAAGCGCTGGCTCGCGGCGCAGACGCCGGCGGGCGCCAGCGATGTGGTCGCTTCGATCCGCAGCGCCGCCGAGTTTCCGCATGGCGAGGACCGCGAGAAGTGGGTCCTCTATATCGGTGACGGCTTCGCCTCGACCGGCTTCCGGAAGGTCGGCGATGTCGAGAAGGCGCTCGGCAGCGTGGCGACGGCCGGCGTACACGTCAGCACGATCGGCATCGGTGGCGACGCGGATCTCGCGCTGCTCGCCGCCGCCGCGCGCGGTGGTGGTGGCAGCTACCTGGCGTGGCTCCCCGGCCAATCGGTCGGCATCGCGGCTCTCGCGGCGCTCGAGTCCTCGAACGGCGCGTCGCTGCGCGACGCAACCGTCGAGCTCCCCGCGGGCCTCGCGGACGTGGCGCCGACGGTGTTGCCGACGATCCGCAACGGCGAGGAGGTGCTCCTCGCGGCCCGCATGGGCGCAGACGTCAAGGGTGACGTCGTGGTGCGAGGCATCGTCGGCGGCAAGCCGTTCGAGCAGCGCTACCCGCTCGACCTCAAGGTCTCGACGGCGGCTGGCAACGGCTTTGTCCCACGCCTGTGGGCCACGCTCGCCATCGAGCAGCTCGAGCGCCGTGGCGAGAGCGACACGCGGACCAAGATCGTCGCGCTCTCGCAGGGCTATGGCGTGATGTCGCGTGAGACCTCGCTGCTCGTGCTCGAGTCTCAGGCGATGTTCGATGCCTTCGGCGTCGATCGCAGCTCTCCCACGGCGAAGTGGACCGGCGAGGAGCAACTCGACGAGGTGGTCGCCGCGGGCGCCATCCCGGTGACGCCGCCCGGCGCGGGCGCCGCGCAGGGCAAGGCCGAGGCGTCGGCGGAGCCCTCCGCCGACAAGGCGAAGGCCGCGGCCCCGACCACGATCACGACGCCTCCCCCGGCCCCGATGAAGAAGCCGGCCATGGAGCGGCCGGCGCAGAAGAAGGACTCCGATGGCGTGGAGACCGGGGCGGACACCAAGGTCGGCAAGGGCGCGAGCGGTGGTGGCATGATCGACCCGGGCTGGGGCCGGAGCCGCAACCTCGTCGCGATGCGCCGGACCTGGGTCCGCGTGCCTTCGGTGAGCGCGTACGATGGGGTCACCGAGGGGATCAAGAAGGCGATCGCGAACAGCGAGGCCGCCCTCGCGAGTAACCCCGATAGCCGCGAGAAGCACCGCGCGCTCGTGCAGGCGCTCGCTTACGCCGGCGAGATCGACCGCGCGCGTGAGGTCGCCGGCAAGTGGCTCGATCGCGACAAGCTCGATCCGCAGGCCCTCGGGTACCAGGCCGATCTGCTCGGCCGGGATGGTCAGCGCGAGCTCGCGCTGCGCACGCTCGCGGGCCTCGTCGATCTCGACGCGGATCGCGCGGCGCTCCACGAGCGCATGGTCCGTGCGTACGAGATGGCAGGCCGCCTGTCGCAGGCGTGTGCGCACCGGATCGCCCTCACGGCACTGGCGCCGAAGGACGCCGCGATCGCGGGAGCCACGCTGCGCTGCCTCCGCTCGATCGGCCGCGACCAGGACGCAGAGATCGTCGCGAAGGCGCTCCCCGATGACAGCACCCGCGCCGCCGCGGAGAAGGCCGCCACCGTGCCGGCGATCGCCCCGAAGCTCACCGGCGACCTGCTGGTCAGCGCCCACTGGGAGGCCAACGCAGACCTCGATCTCTCGATCGTGACGCCCGCGGGCGAGCGCGTGTCGTGGATGGGTGGACGGCCGGATGTCACCGTCGGCGATGCGGCGAGCAGCGAGAAGGAGCAGCTCGCGCTGAAATCGATCAAGCGCGGCAACTACCTCGTGGAGATCACGCGCGGCGGGAGCTCGACGGGCCCGATCCGCGGCACCGTGGACATCACCGTCCTCGGCACCAAGAAGACGCTGCCGTTCGAGCTGCTCGGCTCGCGCGCCGTCGTCGGCCGTCTGGCGATCTCGCTGGAGGAGCGGCTCGAGCAGGTGTTCCAGGATGATGGGCTGGTGCCCGTGCGCCTGAACCCACGGGTCCAGATCGGGACCTCGAGCGACGCCGCCGTGGACCGCGTGGTCAGGGCCCGCGCGGGCCTGTTCCGCGCCTGCTACCAGCAGGAGCTGAACCGCAACCCGTCCGCCCAGGGCAAGCTGGTCGCGCAGCTCACCCTCGAAGGCGATGGTTCGGTCAGCGGCGTCTCGATCCGAGGCACCGGTGGAATGGATCAGACCAGCGCGTGCGTGAACGCGAACCTCCGCCGCCTGCGATTCCCGGCGACCGGCAATCGCACCGCGTTCGCCGTCCCGTTCGTGTTCGTGGCTCAGTAGCGAACGCGCTATGGTCCGCCCCGATGGAAGGTCGGGACGACCAGGCGCTCGCCGCGCTGATCCGCCGCCGCTGGCGGGTGGGGGCGGTGCTGACGGCGGTGATGATAGCCGCGTACTTCGGCTTCATCCTCCTCGTCGCGTTCGGCAAGGACACGGCCGGCACGCTGCTCTCCGATGATCGGATCAGCGTCGGGATCCTCCTCGGCGCGGCGGTGATCGTGATCGCGCCCGTGCTTACCGCGATCTACGTGCGGTGGGCGAACCGGCACCACGATCCGGCGATCGCCGCGCTGCGGAAGCCGGCGCCGTGATCGGCGAGTCCAACAGCGTCGCGATCGCGTGGTTCCTCGGGTTCGTCGTGATCACGCTCGGCATCACCGCCTGGGCCGCGCGGCGGACGCGCACCACGCGCGAGTACTTCGCCGCCGGCGGATCGATCTCCGCGCTGCAGAACGGGTTCGCCCTCGCCGGCGACTACATGAGCGCGGCGAGCTTCCTCGGGATCGCTGGCCTCGTCGCGACCTCCGGGTTCGACGGCCTGATCTACTCGGTCGGCTGGCTCGTCGGCTGGCCCGTGATCACGTTCCTGATCGCCGAGCCGCTGCGCAACCTCGGCAAGTACACGTTCGCGGACGTCGTGGCGTACCGGCTCCGCCAGCGCCCGGTCCGGATCGCCGCGGCGATCAGCACGCTGACGGTGGTCACGTTCTATCTGATCGCGCAGATGGTGGGCGCCGGGAATCTGATCAAGCTGATGTTCGGCCTCTCGTACGAAGTGGCGCTGCTGATCGTCGGCAGCGTCATGCTCGCGTACGTCCTGTTCGGCGGGATGATCGCCACCACCTGGGTCCAGATCATCAAGGCGGTCCTGCTCCTCCTCGGCGCCACCTTGCTCGCGGTGCTCGTGCTGCGTGAGTTCGGCATGAACCCACTCGCCCTGTTCGCCGCCGCCCGGGACCAGTACGGCACCGGCGTGCTCGCCCCCGGCAAGCTGGTCGCCAACCCGCTCGAAGCGATCTCCCTCGGGATCGCGCTGATGTTCGGCTGCGCGGGGCTCCCGCACATCCTGATGCGGTTCTACACGGTGCCCGATGCGCGGACCGCTCGCCGCTCCGTGGCGTACGCGACCTCGCTGATCGGCTTCTTCTACCTGGTGACGTTCATCCTCGGCTTCGGCGCGTCGGTGCTCGTCGGTCGCAAGGCGATCATCGCGGTCGATGCCGGCGGCAACATGGCCGCGCCGCTGCTCGCCGAGGTCCTGGGCGGCACCGGCTTTCTCGGCTTCATCTCGGCGGTCGCCTTCGCGACGATCCTCGCCGTGGTGGCAGGGCTCACGCTATCTGGCGCGGCCGCGCTCGCCCACGATCTGTGGGGCCACGTGGTGCGCAAGGGCAAGGTCGACGAGCGCGAGCAGATGACCGTGGCGCGGTGGGCCACCGTCGGGCTCGCGGTGATCGCGATCCTGCTCGGCCTGGTGTTCCGCGGGCAGAACGTCGCGTTCATGGTGGGCCTCGCCTTCTCGATCGCCGCGAGCGCGAACTTCCCAGCGCTCCTGCTCTCGATGATGTGGAAAGGGCTGACCACCCGCGGCGCCGTGGCGAGCATGATCACCGGCACCGTCAGCTCGCTGGTCCTGATCACGCTCTCGCCCACCGTGTGGAAAGATCTCCTGCACCACGCCGAGGCGATCGTGCCGCTCAAGAACCCGGGCGTGATCACCGTCCCGCTGTCCTTCCTCGTCGCGATCGTGGTGTCGCTGACGAAGCCGGAGCCCGAGGCCCAGGCCGGGTTCGAGGCGGCGCAGCGCCGGATGCACCTCGGCCCGGAGTAGCGGCTCAGTCCCAGGTCGATTCGAGCTGGCAGAACTCGTCGCCGTCGATCCGGCACTTGGTCTCCGCCGAGCTCACGCGCTTGCCGCCGGACAGCTCGATCGAGCGCTGCGCCCAGCCCATCACGCTGCGGCAGTGGATCTTGTGCGGGGTCTCGAACCCACGGATCCGCAGGACGGCCGTCTTCGGACCGCGGGTCATCACCTCGAGGTAGCCCGAGTCATAGTGCGCGCTCCACAGGCGCACCGCGCGGCCGAGGATCCAGTGCGTGGTGCCGACCTTGTAGAACAGCCGATAGATCGTCGTCAGGTTGGCGTCCGCGCCGTGGCGCGCGAGCTCGTCGACCAGCGCGAGGTCGCCCTTGCCGAATAACCGATCGATCGTGGAGATCAGCTCGATGAACTGCTCGAACGGGTACCACTTCGCCTTGTGGATGCCGCCCTCGATGATCGCGCGCAGCTCCACCGAGCACTGCGGCAACAGCCGGCTGATCCCCGCCTCCCCATGGTTCAACTGCACCCACAGGACGCGCGACGACAGCGCGCTTCCCTTGACGTTCGCCACATCGAAAGTATACGCCGCTCCTGTGAGTACCCGCCAAGATCCAGCAGATCCACTTCGGCGCCTCGAGGAGATGGAAGCCCAGGCCGCCCTCGCGGGTGGCAAGGCGCGCATCGACAAGCAGCACGAGGCCGGCAAGCTCACGGCGCGCGAGCGGATCGAGGCCCTGCTGGACGACGGCAGCTTCGTGGAGCTCGACAAGTTCGTGACTCACCGGTGCGCGGACTTCGGCATGCAGGATCAGAAGATTCTGGGTGACGGCGTGGTCACCGGCCACGGCACCGTGGAGGGGCGCCCGGTCTGCGTGTTCGCCCAGGACTTCACGGTGTTCGGTGGCTCACTCTCCGGCGCCTACGCCCAGAAGATCTGCAAGGTGATGGACCTCGCCACCAAGATCGGGTGCCCCGTCGTCGGACTGAATGATTCAGGCGGCGCGCGGATCCAGGAGGGCGTGGAGTCTCTCGCCGGCTACGCGGACATCTTCCTGCGCAACGTCCTGTCCTCGGGCGTGGTCCCGCAGCTGTCCGCGATCATGGGGCCGTGCGCGGGTGGTGCGGTGTACTCGCCAGCGATCACCGACTTCATCCTGATGGTCGATCGCACCTCGTACATGTTCATCACCGGCCCCGAGGTGATCAAGACGGTGACCCACGAGGAGGTCACCAAGGAGCAGCTCGGCGGCGCGATGACGCACGCGAGCAAGTCCGGGGTCTCGCACTTCACGGAGAGCGACGAGCTGTCGTGCATCGCGCGGCTGCGCGAGCTGCTCTCGTTCATGCCGAGCAACAACGCCGAAGACCCGCCGGTCCACGCCACCCAGGATCCGCCAGACCGCACCGAGGTCGCGCTCGATACGGTGGTCCCCGCCGAATCGAACCGACCGTACGACATCAAGAAGATCATCCACGCCGTCGTCGACGATGCGAAGTTCGTCGAGGTCCACAAGGACTACGCGAAGAACATCGTCGTCGGCTTCGCGCGGTTCGAGGGCCGCTCCACCGGCATCGTCGCGAACCAGCCGATGCACCTCGCCGGCTGCCTCGACATCGATGCCTCGGTCAAGGCCGCGCGGTTCGTGCGGTTCTGCGATGCGTTCAACATCCCGATCGTGACGTTCGTGGATGTCCCCGGCTTCCTCCCCGGCACCACCCAGGAGTACGGCGGGATCATCAAGCACGGCGCGAAGCTGCTGTATGCGTTCGCCGAGGCCACCGTCCCCAAGATCACCGTGATCACCCGCAAGGCCTACGGCGGCGCCTACGACGTGATGGCGAGCAAGCACATCCGCGCCGACGTAAACTACGCGTGGCCGACCGCCGAGATCGCAGTGATGGGCCCCGACGGAGCGGTCAACATCGTCTTTCGCAAAGAGCTCGACGGCGCGAAGGACCCGGTCGCCGAGAAGGCCCGGCTCGTCGCCGAGTACCGCGAGAAGTTCGCCAACCCCTTCAAGGCGGCCGAGCTCGGCTACATCGACGAGGTGATTCGCCCCGAAGAGACCCGCGGCAAGGTGATTCGGGCGCTCGAGATGTTGAAGGACAAGCGGCAGGAAAATCTGCCGCGCAAGCACGGGAACATTCCGCTCTAGCGCGCGCCACTAATCGGCTCGGACCAGGCGCTCGAGCAGCACCTCGTCCAGCTGTCGCCTG
>JAYVRN010000518.1:0-4612 GCA_043776275.1 Myxococcales bacterium
CGCATCAGCGAGCCGTGCATCATCGCGGCATCGCCTTCGAACACGCGACCGCAGCCGCCGCAGAACAGGGTGTCGCCCGTGAACGCGCAGCCCTCGACCACGAACGTCACCGCGCCGAGCGTATGCCCGGGGTTGTGGATCACCTTGACGCGGAGTGCGCCGAACGAGACGTCGTCACCGTCCTCGACCGTGCGGGTGATGTGCTTGACCTTGTCCGCATCGGCCGCGCCGATCACGACCTCGATCCCGGGGTGCGTCTTGACCAGCTCCTCGATCCCGCCCGTGTGATCCCAGTGATGATGCGTGGCCCAGATCGCACCGAGCGTGACGTTGTGCTCCACGAGGGCCGCCTCGATCGGTGCGGCCTCGCTCGGATCGACGACCGCGGCGCGATCTCCCTCGATCACGAGGTACGCGTAGTTGTCCTTGAGGCACGGCACGGCGACGACTTGCATGGCCGCGTTCTAGCACGCGAATCCGGAGGCACGTTTGATCCTGATGCCGCGTTCGGTCGTACGATGAGGCGCCATGAGTCAGCCACCGCCGGGGTCCACCGGAGCGCCGTTCGTCGGCGAAGCCCTGAAGTTCCTGAAGGATCCGTTCACCTTCACGCTGTCGCGCACCCAGCAGCACGGGAACATCTGGAAGACCCGGATCCTGAGCGACACGGTCGTCTTCTTCGCCGGTCCCAAGGCGTTCTCGTTCTTCATGGATCCGGACAACTTCACGCGCCAGAACGGCTCGCCGAAGTTCCTCCAGGAGTTGTTGCACCCCGACGCGGTCCCGTTCCTCGATGGCGATCGCCACAAGGCGCGCCGGCGGCTCTTGCTCACGGCGTTCACCGACGTCGCGATGGACACCTACCTCCCGGGGATGTTCCGGATCTTCGGTCGGTTCGTCGACCGCTGGACCGCCGCGGGCGAGCAGCCGATCGCCGGCGATCTGTCCCAGCTCGGGTTCGACATCGCCGACTTCTTGTTCGCGGGGAGCGATCCGATGACGAGCAACGTCGCGAGCGCGAAGGACTTCGCGATCCTGATCAAGGGCTCGTTCTCACCACCGGTGAACCTCCCGTTCACCGCGTACGGCAAGGCCGTCAAGGCGCGCGATCGGCTGCGCGCGTACATCAAGGCCCAGGTCGCCGCCCAGGACGGCGCGGGCACCGCTCTCGGCGTGCTCAAGAGCGCGCGGGGCCCTGGTGGTGAGCAGCTGTCCTCGGCCGAGCTCGAGATCGAGCTCCTGCACTTCTTCTTCGCCGCGCATGGTGGGCTGACGGCGGCGGTCGCATGGATGCTGACCGTGCTCGGCGAGCACCCCGAGCTCGCGGCCCGGCTACGCACCGAGGCCGACGCCAAGCTCGCGGCGAACACTGCGCCCGATCTCGCGCTGGTCCGCTCGCTCGATCAGGCCCGCGCCGTGTCGCGCGAGGTGCTGCGCAGCTATCCGATCGCGCCGACGACGTTCATCGGCGTGGCCAAGAAGGATCTCGAGATCGATGGCTACGCGATCCGCGCGGGCTGGAAGGGCGCCGGCGCGATCTGGGCGACCCTGCAGGACGGCACCACGTTCACCGATCCCACGGCGTTCCAGGCCGAGCGCCTGGGCGATGCAAAGCTGGAGGCGCTGCCCACCAACGCCTTCGTTCCGCAGGGTGGCGGCGGTCCTTCTGGCCACCGATGCCCGGGTGAGACGCTGATCCAGCTCGTGATGCCCGCGCTGTTCGGCTGGTTCACGCGCAACTACGACCTGACCTATCCGCAGCAGGACTCGTCGCCCGGCGCGGGTGGCCTCGGCCCGCTGCCGAAGGGCGGCGTCCGCGTGAAGGTCACGAAGCGCGCGTAGAACGGTTCAGGGCAGGCAGCCGAGCAGCGCGTCGTACGCGGACGTCGTCATGCCGGGCAGCGTGCGGCGGATCGCCTCGACGCTGCCGGGCGCGGTCAGCGTGTCGAGCAGCTTCGCGAGCGATCCATCGACATCGACGGGGCACGCGAACGTCTTGGCGGTGACGTCGAGCAGGCCACCGTGCGTGGGCGTCACGTGATAGCTGCCACCGAACGTCCACATGCAGGTCTTCACGTTGCCGGTCGACTTCGTCACCGCGCAGGAGAAGTCCATCGCCTGCAGGTCGCCGAAGTCGCTTCCGCAGAACGTGTCACCGCACACGTTGTCGAAGCCCGCGACCAGGGCCCCATTCGCGGCGCGCCAGCGATCCTGACCGGCAGCACTGGTGTAGTAGTCGCGCGCGGAGACGTACGCGAGGTTCCCGGTGGTCGACAGCTCCGGCGGCACCGAGCCGAGCGGGTGATCGAAGCACTCGCCGAGCTGCGCGCTGAGCGTGTTCGCATTCGCGGGCGCGCCGGGCAGGGCCACGTGGAGCTTGTCGGTCGCCGTGGACAGCAGCTTGGTCAGCTTGACCGCCGTGGTCTTCATCGCGATGTGGCACTTGTACGTCGGCGCATCGACGAGGATCGCCGCGTTGCGGGGATCGATCTCGACCTGCGCCGCGGCGAACGTCCACACGCAGTCGCGCACGTTGCCGGCCTTGCTCGAGACCGAGCAGGCGAACGTCAGGGGCACCAGGTTCGCGTACTCGCCCTCGCAGAACGTGTCGCCACAGGTCGCCCTGAACTGATCGTTCAGCGAGTGGATCAGGTCGTACCACTGGAACTGATCGGTGTGCTGGAACTCGAGGATGTCGACGTAGGTCGTGGCGACCCCCTGCTCGAGGTCCGCGCTGTCATCGCCGCCGGCCTGCGCGAGGCAGCCGCTGAGGGCCGCCGAGATCGCCGAGATCGCCGAGATCGTGACGTAAGCCGGGGATGTCATGAGGGCCGGCGGTTCTAGCAGACCCACAGGTGGGGTCAACCACCAAGTGGGGCAGTGGGCCCGTCGCGCCGGCGTCGGCGCGAGGTCAGCGGTGGGTCTCGAACAGATCCCCGTCCTTCTCGAACCACAGGAACAGGTCGTCGCTCGACACGAACGGTGCGGCATCCCGGGTCAACGCGGTGTTGAGCTCGCTGATCGCCGTCGGCGTGGGGTAGTTGTTCCCGGCCTTGCGGCTGACGAACAGGTCGCGCGGGGTGTTCGCGTGCAGGTAGACATCGCCCGCGGAGTTGATCGACGGAGCGGCCGCACCGCCGCCCCACGCGGTGCCGGTCGACGCGGGCGTCCCCCACGCGCTGCCGGTGGTCGGCCGGGTCGACTTCAAGAGGACGTTGTTGCGGACGACGAACGCGGTCAGGCCGTCGGGTGAGATCGCGAGGTCTCCGTCATCCGCCGCGGGATCGCTCAGGGCCGCGACGAGCGTCGGCGCGGACCACGTGCCGGCGGACAGCGTCGACTTGAAGATCTCGCCGAGGTTGGGCGTGTCCCGATCCGAGCTGAAGTAGATCACCGTGCCGTTCGCGGTGAGCTCGGGTGAGCCGTCTGCGGAGGTGGAGTTGAGCGCCGTCAGCGGCGTGACCGTGAACGCGGCCGCCGTGCTCGCGCGGGTCCCGATGAACAGGTCGGCGCCGCGCTGGAACACGATCGTCAGCTTGCTCGGGCTCATGCACGGATCGCTCTCGGAGGCCCCCGTGTTCACGCCCGGGATCGGGGTCGGGGTCAGCCAGGTCGGCGAGACGAATGCATCCGCGGGCGCGTCGATCGCCGCGTCTGCACCTGCGTCGATCTTGGGGCCATCGGGCACATCCAGCTCGGAGACATCGGCCAGGATGTCCGCGTCATCGATCGGCGGCGCGGTCAGGCACCGGCCGCCATAGCAGTGCTGCCCGGCGGGGCACTCGCCAAGCTCGCTGCAGGCGCCGCCAACGCCGATCGACGGGCTGTAGCAACCCGTGACCACGACCAGCAGCAGTGCGAGCCGATGCACCTGCCCAGGGTACCACCGTTGGTCGCCGCCCGGTGGGCGAGTTCTCCGTCGAGAATCCCACGGCTCAGCGGAACGGCTGGTCCTGCCCGCGCATGGGCAGCACCGACGCGGTCCCGCGAAGCTGGAGATCGACGCAGCGCGCGAGCTCGCGGCCCTCCGCGATCGCCCACACGATCAGGGACGCGCCCCGGTGGGCATCGCCGGCCGCGAACATGCCGGGGACGGAGGTCGCATACGCCGCATCGATCTCCACGTTGCCGCGCGCATCGAGCGCCACGCCGAGCTGCGCGACCAGGGTGTCAGTCGCCGGGCCTGCGAAGCCGAGCGCGAGGATCAGCGCCTCGACCGGGATCCGGACCTCGGTGCCCGGCGCATCGACGCGCTCGCCGACCAGCGCGGTCAGCTTGCCGGCCTCACCCTCGAGCCGCGTGGTGCGGAACGCGAACGTGCGCTCGCCACCTTCTTCCTGCGAGCTCGAGGTCCGGAACACGAGTGGCCACGCAGGCCACGGGTTGGTCGCGCCGCGCTCGTCGGGTGGCGTCGGCAGCAGCTCGATCTGCGTGACATGGGCGGCACCCTGGCGAAGCGCCGTGCCGAGGCAATCGGATCCGGTGTCGCCGCCTCCGAGGATCACCACGCGCTTGCCGCGGACATCGAGGTTGCTCGCGGGCCGCTCGCCGCTGACCACCTGGTTCTGCTCGGTGAGGTAGTCCATCGCCTGCACCACGCCGTCGAGCTGGC
>JAYVRN010000519.1:0-4592 GCA_043776275.1 Myxococcales bacterium
CGGATCGACTTCGTCCAGCACGTCTGCTCCGCGATGATCCGGGCCTCGGAGTGGATCGACGAGCCTTAGTGATTCCGGCGGCTTCCCTGGTATGATGAAGCCGCGGTGGCAGACGACAAGCGGACCAAGATGGGGCAGACGGGGCCCGTGCGCGCGACCAGCAGTACGCCGGCGCAGACCTCCAATCCAACCCCGGCGCCGATCACGTCGAACCCGACGCCCGCGCCGACCACGGCGAATCCGACGCCCGCGCCGCAGTCACAGGGTTCGCTGCCGACGTCGATCCTTCCGGATCACGGTGCAGGCGCGGGGATGTCGACCTCGTACCTGCCAAATCAGGTCGATCCGTTGATCGGCGCGACGATGGCCGGTCGCTACCACATCATCAAGAAGCTCGGCGAGGGCGGCATGGGAGCCGTCTATCTCGCCACGCACAACCTGCTCGAGAAGCAGGTCGCGCTCAAGGTCCTGCACGGTGAGTTCGCGCGCAAGGCGGACCTCGTCGAGCGGTTCATGCAGGAAGCGAAGTCTGCCTCGCGCATCCGGCACGAGAACGTGATCGACATCAGCGACTTCGGCACCACCGACGAGGGCCTCGTGTTCTTCGCGATGGAGCTCTTGAAGGGCCACGATCTGCACGAGGAGATCGCGCGCGCGCGGCTCGCCGGGCAGCTCCTACCGTGGGCGCGGAGCAAGAGGATCTTCCTCCAGATCTGCGCCGCGCTGCAGGCCGCCCATGCCCACGGCATCATCCATCGCGATCTGAAGCCCGAGAACGTGTACCTGGTCGAGTTCCTCGGCGAGCCAGACTTCGTGAAGCTCCTCGATTTCGGCATCGCGAAGCTCACCGAGGTCGATGAGGGTGGTCGCAAGCTGACCAAGACCGGCATGCTGTTCGGGACGCCCGAGTACATGTCGCCGGAGCAGGCGCGCGGCGAGAACGTCGATCACCGCGTCGATGTCTATGCGATGGGCTGCATCCTGTTCCAGCTGGTGACCGGGCGCGTGCCGTTCGAGGCCGACAACTTCATGGGCGTGCTCAGCCTCCACCTCACCGAGCCGCCGCCCGCGATCCCGCCCGACGTGTTCGATCGGATCGGTGCGCCGCGCGATCTCGCCGGGGTGATCGACCGCGCGCTGCTGAAGGATCGGAACCAGCGCTGGAGCACGATCGAAGAGCTCGCGAACGCCGTGCGCCGCGTGTGCGGAGATCCGGTGACGAGCGCGACCTCCGGGATGCCGGCCGCCGCGCCGTTGACCGGGGTCCACGCCGGCGTTCAGGCACCCACGAACACCACGCAGTCTCGCCAGCGCACGCAGTGGACGGGGAGCCTGTCGGTCCCGCAAGAGGACGACAAGCCGCGCCAGAAGTCGAAGCTCCCGCTGATCCTCGGCGCGGTGATCGTCCTCGGTGGCGGTGGCGCCGCCGCGTTCTTCGCGATGAAGGGCGGAGGCGGTGGCGGTGCGGGCTCGGGCAGTGACATCGCGAGCAATGGCACGGGTACGACCTCCGGCGTTGGCCTCGGGACCGCGGGCTCGGCGACAGCGCCACCACCCGACGCCGCGGTTGTCACCCCGCCAGCTGCACCCGATGCAGCGATCGTGCTTCCGCCGCCCCCGGCGAACATCACGTTCACGTTCGACTCCGCCCCACGTGGCGCCGACGTCACCAACGTGACGACCGGGAAGAAGTACGGTTCCACGCCCATCACCCTGAACATCAAGGGCTCCCACGACACGCTGACGTTCCAGCTGCACAAGCCCGGGTACGGCGACGTGATCTTCGACCTCACGCCGGACGAGGATGGGACGTTCACGGCGAAGCTCGTGAAGGGCGCGAGCACCGCGGTCCGGCAGACGGTGCCAGGCAAGAACACGGGATCGAACGGTGCGGTCACCAGGCCCGACACCGGCAGCACGGGCTCGGCGACCAAGCCACCGCCCGACACCGGCAGTGCGGGATCGGCGACCAAGCCGCCCGATCACACCAAGCCGCCCGACGAAGACGATTGCCCGGAGCTGCCGTGCGCGCCGAAGAAGATCATCCCGGGCCTGCGCGAGGGCGGCGCTGCGGGTAGCGGCTCCGGCGGATGACCGTGCACGTGGCGCCCCGGAGCGGACGCGCGAGCGTCGGCCGGGCACCGGGCCCAGCGATCGAGCTCGCCTACGACGTGTTCGGCGATCGCGGTCGGCCGCTGGTGTTGATCATGGGCATCGGTGCCCAGCGCGTGTTCTGGGACGATGCGCTGTGCCAGCAGTTCGTCGAAGCGGGGTTCCACGTGGTGCGGTTCGATCACCGCGACATCGGCGAATCGACGCGGCTCGATGCGCCGGTCCCGCGGCCGGGGAGGGCGCTCGCGCTGCGCATGCTCGGCGTGGTGCCGACGCCTCCGTACACGCTCTCCGACATGGCCAGCGATGTCGCGAACCTGATCGTCGAGCTCGGCTTTGGGAGTGCGCACGTCGTCGGTGCCTCGCTCGGCGGGATGGTGGCGCAGCACCTCGCGATCGAGCACCCGGAGCTGGTGCGCTCGATGACCTCGATCATGTCCACGCCCGGTGGCCGGCGCTACCTCCCGCAGCCGCACGCGCTGAAGGCGCTGTTCATGCCGCCGCCGAAGACCGCCGAGGAGGCCGGGCGCTCCGTCGAGTCCATGTTCCGCGCGATCGGCAGCACCGCATGGGAGCCCGACGGCGCGCGGCTCCGCAAGATCGGCGAGCTCGCGCACGCGCGCGGGCTGTCTCCGCGCGGGTTTCTCCGCCACTTCGCCGCGGTGGTCGGCACCGCCGATCGACGGCCGAAGCTGCGCGCCACCCGGGTCCCGACGCTCGTGATCCACGGCAGCCGCGATCCGATGTTCCCGCTCCGCGCAGGGCGTGATCTCGTGAACATGATGCCGCACGCGACCTGGCTCCCGATCACCGGGATGGGTCACGACTTACCGGCGCCGATGTGGCCCGTGCTGGTGGCCGCGATCGGCCGCCATGCAGAGCGCGCCGAAGCGCGTGCTAGGGTCTAGACCCTGGCCCCCTAGTCCAACTGGTAGAGACAAACGTTTTAAGCTCGTTTCAGTGTCGGTTCGAATCCGACGGGGGCTACCGCCTGGATTCGTCGCTTGCCTCGGTTGAGCCCTCGATGTGTTGGGTGTAGTGCGTGGCAGTTCGGGCACAGGATCCGAAGGTTCTCGACTCGGTTGTCGGTGTTGTCGCCGTTGATGTGATCGAGCTCAAGTGGGAGCCGGCCATCGGGAGAGCGACGCGCCCAGCCACAGAGTTCGCAGTGTGCGGGCTTGATCCCGGCGCGGAACAGCCGCAGCTTCAGCTTGTGTGTTGACGTCCACCGGCCAGCGACGAGCACCTCCTCCAATGCCCGCGACGTCCGGATCCGCATCTGGCCAGGGCTGGGCCGGCCACGCCCGGTGAAGTGCGACGCATCGAGCCCGAGCACCTCGATGCCTCTCTTGACCTGGCCGTAGTTCCCGCCTGCAGGGACCAGCCCCAGCCGCCGCAGCACCGCTGCGTAGCTACTCTCCTGTGCAACAGCCTCACGAAGCTGATCCTCCGACCAGCGATGCCCTCGCTGCACCGATGCACGGACGAGATGATCGATTGGCACCGCAAGCCTTCGGATCTCGCGGCGCAACAACTCATACATCCCGGAACCCCGCACAACGCCAAGTGTGGCGAGGGCCTCTGAGTACGTTCGTGAACTCGCTACGGCAAGCCGTAGCTCCTGGTCATTCCACGTCCGCGCCCCACGCCGGGAGTCCCGCGTGAAGTGCGAAGTGTCCAGGCCGAGCCCGGCCACGCGCGCACGCAACGCGTAGTGGTTCGCCCCGAACGGGGACAGTCCAAGACGCCGCTTGACCTCACTCCACGTGCGTGCTTCTTCCACCGCGTGGCGAAGCAGCTCGTCAGTCCATTGCGGTAGCCGGCTCACGGGCTAGTTGTATTCGAGCGGTCTGACGCTCCTGCCTCCACCTCGACGTCCGACGCCCGGACAGCTACTGGGTATGGACGACGTGTGCGAGCAGCTCGCCGGCGAGGTAGTGCGAGCCCTTCGCAGGCCAGCGCTTGCCATGGCGCAGGTACGTGTTGACGACCTTGGCCTGCGCATCGCGTCGCGCAGTGGGGCGCGCCGGATCGACGAAGCCGCGCCGGACCACGCCGTTGCCGACGTAGAGATACTCGGTGACGCCGCGGTCGTCGCGCGCGATCACGATCGCCAGCAGGTCCGCCTCGGAATCGCTGGTGGCGTGGTCGAACACCAGGAGATCGCCGGGCAGGGCGAGCGCGGTCGGAGCCACCAGCCGGCCGGCGGGCTCGGCCCACGACACCAGCTCGGCGCCGGTCGTCGCATCCACGGTTCGTCCGAGGGCGTGCGCCCAGCTGATCACCACGACGGCAGGATCTCGCGGCTCGCGTACGCCGACGAGCGCGCGCAGCCCCGGGGTCTCGCGGATCGTGGGGAGCATACTTCCCGTGGGGAGCCGATGCGGTGCGGGGAGTGCGGCGCGCGCCTCGGGCTGTGCCGCGGCTTGCGCGACGATCGCCTCCGCGGCGGCCGCCGAGGCCTCGCGGATCACCGGCGC
>JAYVRN010000520.1:0-16692 GCA_043776275.1 Myxococcales bacterium
CCTCGAGGGCGGCCTTCTCCACACCGAGATCCGCGGGCAGCGCCGCACAGGTCTTGGCCACCTGCCCGAGCAGCGCGGTCAGCGTGGCGCCGCGGTCACGCCCGATCTTGCGGAAGAACAGATCGAGCGCCTGGATGTGCGTGGTGCCCTCGTAGAGCGAATCGATCTTCTGGTCGCGGATGTACTGCTCGATCGGATAGTCCTGGCAGTAGCCGGACCCACCGAAGCACTGCAGGGACACCGCGAGCAGCTCGTAGACCTTCTCCGAGCCATAGCCCTTGATCAGCGGGAGCATCAGATCGTTCAGCGCATCGAGCCCCTTGGAGCCGTCGTTGCCGTGACCGCCGGCGAGCGCGATCTGATCCTGGAGGCTCGCGGTCCACAGCACCACGGCACGCAGCCCCTCGGCGAACGCCTTCTGCAGCATCAGCATGCGACGCACGTCGGGGTGCGCGATGATCTCGATGCGGGGAGCAGCCTTGTCCGTCGCCTTCGCGAGATCGGCGCCCTGCTTGCGGACCCGCGTGTACGCGAGCGCATTGAGGTACGCCGTCGAGAGCGTGGCCATCGACTTGGTGCCCACGCCCATGCGCGCGTACTCGATGACGTGGAACATCTGCGCGATGCCCTGATGGACCTCGCCGAGTAACAGGCCGCGGCACGGCGCGCCATCTCCGAGCGTGAGCTCGCAGGTGGCCGAGCCCCGGATCCCCATCTTGTGCTCGACCTGCGTGACCACGGCGCCGTTGCGTGCGCCGAGCGAGCCATCGGCCTCGACCCAGACCTTGGGCACGATGAACAGCGACAGCCCCTTGGTACCAGGACCCGCGCCTTCGGGCCGCGCCAGCACCATGTGGACGATGTTCGCGGGGTGATCGAAGTCTCCGTTGGTGATGAACCGCTTCACGCCCTCGAGCAGGTACTCGTCACCCGCGACGTGGGTCGCCTTGGTGGTCCCGGCGCCGACATCCGAACCCGCGCCCGGCTCGGTCAGCACCATCGTGGCGCCCCAGTGGTGGTCGAGCATGTTCTGCACGTAGCGGCTCTTCTGTGACGCCGTGCCGAACTCGTCGACGATCCGCGCCATCATGTTGCCCAGCACGTAGAAGCAGATGCTCGGGTTGGCGCCCGACATCATCTCGAACGCGGACCACTGCACCGTCGGCGGCGCGCCGTAGCCCCCGAGGTTCTCCGGCAGCTCGAGCTTGTTCCAGCCGCCGGCGTAGTAGGCGTCGAGGCCCTTCTTGTAGCCGGGGGGCAAGGTCACGTTGCCCTTGCCATCGAACGTGGCGCCCACGCGATCGCCCTCGGCGAACGACGTCGCCCACGAGCTCTGCATCACCTCGAGGAAGCCCTCGAGCGACGCGCGCGCCGTGTCCTCATCCATCGAGGCAAAAGGCCCTTTGCCGAGGCTCGTCGCCTGGATCTCGAGGACCTCGAACAGCTGGAAGAAGATGTCGCGGAGGTTGGGCTTGTAATGGTCGACGGTCGTCACGGGCGGAGCTTACCCGCGAATGCCGCCGTCAGCAGCCCGGCGTGCCCGCGGCCGCAGCGCCCAGGTTCAGGATCCGGACCACGTCACGTCCGATCGGGGGGACGGGGATGGCGTCGTCGTTGCTGAAGCAATCGGCCGTGGCGATCTTGCCGCGGATGTGGAGCTGATAGGCGCCCGACGGGACGCCCGTCGCGGACAGCTGCTGATCCGCCTCGATGCAGGGTGCCACGGTCGGCGTGGTGCAGTTGACGGTGTACGTGCCGGCGGGGCGAGTCGCGTTCGCGGGGAACGTGAACGTCACCGGCTCACACGCGCCGGTCCCGGAGTGCTGGAGCGTGAGCGTGGTCCCCGTGATCCCGGCGCCGTTGTTGGCCACCGTTCCGCAGTTGCCGCCGGCCTTGTTGGTCGCGAGGTTGAGCTTGATCCCGCCGGCGGCGTCGACCGCGAACGTCAACGGGGCGAGCGTCGCCTTCTCGCCGGGCTTGATGACGATGCCCCTCTGCTCCGGAGCCGTGCCGATCAGGCCCGTGCCCGACGCACCGCCAACTCCGGACAGCTCGAAGTTCATGTCGTAGGTGCCTGCGACCAGGCCCTGCGAGGTGCCGCTGCCCGTCCCGCACGTGAACACCTCGGTCGAGCCGCCCTGGACGCCGCGGTTGCGGGTCAGGACCGTCACCGTCTGCGCGCCGATCGTATCGCACGGGATCACGGTGCCACCGGCGTCCGTCACCGACCACGCGAGGTCGAACGAGCCGGGGGGCGGCGGCACGTCGATGGGAGGCGCATCCGGAAAGCCACCCCCGCCGCCACAGCCGGCCAGCAGGGCGGCGCTCAGGACTCCACGAACGAAAGACATGCAGGACATACTACCCCGGGTCGGGCCCGGCACGCCCGAGGATGGCGAACGACCACGCCGAACGACGGCAGCGAACGCGGTGCGGGTCACACCGCGCCGAGGCCGGCCTCGAGCGCAGCTGCCACCGCGAGATCCTTGTGCATGTCGACGAAGTGACAGGGCTGATTGACCCGCCGGTGGTGGAACGGGGACGTCCCGACCTCCCGATAGCCCAGGCTCCGGTACCACCGGCCGAGCTCCTCCCGGAGGTTCACGATCCGCAGGGTCATCGTGCTGGCGCCATTGGCCTCGGCCAGCGCCTCGGCGATCCGGACCAGGCGCTTGCCGAGGCCCATCCCCTGCAGCTCCGGACGCACGCTCAGCATCCCGAAGTACGCCATCGAGCCCCGGCGCTCGAGATAGACGGCCGCGGCCAGCCCCCCGGCCTGCTCGAGGACGAGGAACACCCCGTTCGAGGTCATCTCGGCGATCTCGTCCTCGGTGGTCCGCTCCCCATCGACGAACGACTTCTCGACCGCATACGCCTCGTTGACGAGGTCTGCGAGCGCTGCGGCGTCGTCAGAGGTCGCGAGGCGAACCGAGATGGCTAGGTTATCCACGTGCAGATCGGTACCAGAAGCCTCCGACACTCTGCCGCGCGTTGCCAGTTCCCGGAGGTGATCCCCGCGCTAGAACCTGATCGTGGGCCCTTCGTCACTCCGCGGCGTCGTCGTGTTCACCCTCGGTGTGGCGGCGTGCACGCCACCGCCAGGCGAGACGATCCCGGTCCCCCGCCGCGATCCGACCCTGGCGACGGATCCGATCAACCAGATCCACCTCCCGTCGCTGCGGACCAACGCTCGGCGCGTGCTGGCCGAGCTGATCTCCGCCCTGCCCCCGGACCAGCGTGCACGCGTGGGCTCGGTCGCGCTGGTCAGTGACAATGCCCTGGGCGACGTCAACGCGTATGCCACCTGCGACGACGGCGGCCCATTCGTCGCGATCAGCGACGGCATGCTGATGGTCACCGCCAACCTCGCGATGACCACCGCCACGGACGAGTTCTTCGCCACGCAGCTCGAGCCCCAGTACCTCGATTGGCTGGAGCAGCACTCGATCGCCCCGATGCCCCCGGCGTTCTATGCGACGGCCTACCAGACCGATCGTCGCAAGGTCCTCCGCCAGCACGAGCTGTTCGACGAACAGATCGCGTTCGTCCTCGCACACGAGCTCGCGCACCACTACCTCGGCCACCTCGCCTGCAACAGCGAGGGCGGCTTGGTCGAGGAGGTGGGCCAGATCGCCGCGGACTCCGTGCCGCTGTTCAACCAGACCAGCGAGCTCGCGGCCGATGTCGCCGGCGTCAAGAACGTCCTCGCCGCGGGTCGCGCGCGCCGCGGCTACACCTGGACCGAGGACGGCGCGCTGCTCGTGATCGCTGCGTTCAACCGGCGCCACCCCGTGACCGCCGCGGATCTGCTGTTCGGGTTCGAGCGCAGCCACCCGATCCCGCACCTCCGCGTCCCGATCATCACCGGGACCGCGGAGCTGTGGCACACCAGCGACGGGCACCTGCCGCTGTAGCCAGACCTCAGCGGACCTCAGCGGACCTCAGCGCGCGAGGCGCTCGAGCAGCCCGGGCAGGAGCTTCGCGCGCAGCACGCTGACCAGGCGGTCCCCGAGCTCGACCGACGCCTTCGCAGCCTCCGCGAGCGAGACCGGCAGTGCGTGAGACAGCGCGCGGTGGCGGAACAGATCGATCTCGAACTCCACGAGCTTCCGGACGGCCGCCAGATACGGCTCGGCGACCGAGATCGGGAACACCGTGCCGAGGCCCTGGCGGCGCACCTCCGCGAGGAGGTCGAGCAGCTTCAGATCGAGCCCGGAGTAGCCGGCGGTCTCGCCTTCGCCGCGGAGCTCGAGCACGCCGGCCTTCTCGAGGCTCTCGAGCTCGGCGCGAGACACGCCGAACGTCTTCATCACCTCGCTGCGCTTGCGCCGCGACACGGTGGGCCGATCGGACTCGGTGGTCAGCGCGGGCACCAGCTGGGTCAGCGCGCGACGCTGTGCCGCATCACGCTCGGGCCGGATCCGATCGCTCGGGGCCGGCTCGAGGAGATCGCCGATCACGCGCAGCGGGAGGAACCGCTCGGCCTGCAGCGCCTTGATGACGATGATCCGCGAGGACAGCCTGCCGTCGTAGTACGCCATGTTCCGGCTCGTCCGCACCGCAGGTCCTGGGAGCAGGCCCTCGCGGATGTAGTGCTTGATCGTGGGCGCCGGGACGCCGGAGCGCTTTGACAGCTCCGACATCTTCACGAGCTCGGCGTCCGCACGCGTCGGCTTCTGCGGCTTCTTGCGGGCCTCGCCCGTCGTCCGCTTCGCCTGCTTGGGGGTGCGGCTCGACGCCATCGGTCGCCGCCATCGTAGGCGATCACTTGACTGCCCGGCACGCCCAGCCCGGGGATCTCAGGACGGAAGGCGCTGCGGGATGGGGCGGATCGGGAGGCGCCTCGAGCGATCCGCGAGGACCACATGCACGAGCACGATCACCGTTCCGAACGTCACGTCCGACACTGCCTTCACGACTCGATCTGCAAAGTTCCACATACCGTAACCCTCACCGTTGCCCGTAGCGGGCGGCCCACACCCACGTGACGACTGGGCCAACTTGCCATGACAACCCCTGGATCGACAATGGTATTTCCGAGGCCAGTTCACCCGATGAAACATGGGAGGGGGGTCGTGCGTCTATAGGACATGCGCCTTGCTCCCGTGGCCGTGGCCCTCGCGACCGCCTGCTCGTCCGCGGCGAGCGCGCCGCCCCCGGCCGCCTCGCCAGGCCCTGCCGCTGCGCCGAGCTCAGGTGCAGTACGGACCCGTGTGGCCGCCGCGACGGTGGCGCCGCGCACCGGCCGGGTCGGTGATCCGGCGGCGACCGGGACGATCACCAAGGTCGTGGTGGTCGCCGCGGTCGGTGACGCGATCGCGAGTGAGCGCCCGGCCTACGCACGCGCCGACCAGGCGGTGACGCTGTACGCGGCGGTCGAGGTCGATGGCAAGGCCTGGTTCTCGGACGCGCCGGTACTGCAGCTCGCGGGCAAGCGGGTCCCCGCACAGCCGCTCGCCAAGGCGCCCGTGCACGAGCTGCGCTGGAACCGGATCGAGCCCGCGCTCGCGAACATCTCGAACGGCGACGCACAGACCTTCCACTACGAACCGATCGACTATCGCGCGACCGCGATCGACGGCAGCGCCGGGAGCCCCGCGATCACGCCGGACGTGCGTCCCACGTTGACGCCCGATCATGGCGACGGTGTCGGCACGATGCGATTTCAGGCGGTGGCGATCCAGGGGCCGCGCACGCTCGCGAGTGCAGGTCCCGAGGCCCGGCGTGGCCGCGCATCCGGCGGCGTGACCGATGCGGTGATGCGGATCTCGATCCGCCGCGACGACACGTACCTCGGCTACCTCACGGAGATGTACGGCCAGCCCTACATCTGGGGCTCGGCCGGGACCTCCGACAAGACCCATGAGAGCGAGCGGCTCGAGGGCTCGGACTGCGCTGACTTCGTGGTCTATGGCGCGCGTCGCATGGGCGCGACGATCCCGTACTCCTGGACGGGTGCCCTACCCAGCGTGACCAAGCTCCTCGCGAGCGGCGAGCGCGCGGCCGATGGCATCTACCGCGATGCCAAGGGTGCACCGCTGCCGTTCACGCGGGTGGGCGATCTGGTGCTGTTCCCGCGTCACGTCGGCGTGCTCTCCGAGGATCGGGGCACCAAGGGCGTACTCGACGATCAGGACGTGATGATGCACACGCTGTTCGATTCGCCGAAGGCGCAGGCGATCGCGGACTCCGGCTACGCGGATCGGCCCGTCGAGGTCCGGCGGTTCACACGAGATCTTCGTCAGGGTCGATGATGAAGCTGACGAGGCCGTTCGCCAGCGGCGGGAAGATCGCCGTGGAGTGCGACGGCAGCGTCTGCCCGAGCTCGTCGACGTGGGCGATCTGCTCGATCGACATCGCCCGCACGATCAGCGTCAGCTGACCTCCCGCGGCGAGCGCGCGCTTCGCATCGGTGTCAGTCGTGACCTGAGCGCCGGGCAACAGGCGCTGCAGGAACATGTGCTCGACCACCACCGGATCGAGCTTGGCCATCGATCGGTGCACGGTCACGCCCTCGTGGACCGGGCTGACCTCGGGAGACAGCGTGAGCTTCCACGCATCCGGCTCGCCCGCGAACACGGCGACGAACGCGGGCTGATGGGCGACCGAATCACTGATCGCACCGAGCAGCTTGCCGACATCGGCTGCGGCGCCCGCGAGCTTCTCCACGATGAAGTGCTTCTTCGCGGCCGCGAGGACCTCATCGCTCTTCGCGGTCACGCCGCGGACGACCTTGTGCCGCGCGGCGGCGACCAGCGCCTGATCCTCGAACGGCACGATGCAGAACAGGCCGTAGTTCGCCGACGAGTAGTTCGAGGGCTCTTGCTTCGCGGCGAGCTCGGCCTGGTAGGCGAGCATGCCCTCGTAGGTGTCGTGGCCATCGAGCACGTGCAGCTTCTTCGGCGTGAAGTAGTTGCGGAGCTTGCCGATGACCTCCGCGTCCTGCACGCGCCACAGCGAGTGCTGCGCGCCATCGGCGGTGGTGGTCTGGAGCGTCGGCGCGAGCCCATCGATCCGGCGGAACAGACGCTCGACCTCGCCTGCGGAGTCCCGGACCCCGGCGAGCACGAACCGGGTGTGCGCCTGGTTCGCCTTGATCAGCTCGAGTGCCGCGGTGCGAGCCGCGTCGCTGACCGTCTCGTGGGGACGGATCATGCCCTCGGACCATGGCGCGAGCCGGACGGCGCACACGAACGACTTGCGGGTCAACGTGCGGCCCGGCCCCGCGAACGTCGTGTGATAGCGGTACACCGCGCGCCCGGGATCGCGGATCAGACTCCCTGCGGTGAGCCCCTTCGCGAGCTCGACGGGCTTTCCGATCGTCTCCCCGACCTTCGACGCCTCGGGAAGCACCCCACGGAGACCTGCGATGTGCGGCATGGAACGAACCTACTACAGTCCCACCCCATCGAGCCGGGTGCGCACACCGATGTCCCGCCGCACCTGCTTGCCCGCGAGCTCGATCTGGTCGACCACGGCGTACGCCTTGCCGCGCGCCTGCTCGACGGAGATCCCGAGCGCCGTGACGCCGAGGACGCGCCCACCCGCGGAGACCACGTCGGCGCCCTTGCGTGCCGTGCCGGCGTGAAACACCACCACGTCCGGCGTGGTGACCTCGAGGCCGCGGATCGGATCGCCGGTGCGGACCGCGCCCGGATACCCGGCGGCGGCCACCACCACGCACACGGCCACCCGCGGATCCCAGGCGAGGGCGCCCACGGGCATCTCGCCACGCGCCGCGCCGAGCAGCACCGCGCCGAGGTCGCCCTTGAGCCGGGCCATGATCGGCTGGGTCTCCGGATCGCCGAACCGGCAATTGTACTCCAGTAGCCACGGCGTGCCGGCCTCGTCGACCATGACCCCGGCGTAGAGCACGCCGCGATACGGGATCCCGTCGGCGGCGAGCCCGGCCACCGTGGGCTGGAGGATCTCGGCGCGGATCCGCGCGACCAGAGCATCGCTCGCCCACGACGGCGAGACCGTCCCCATCCCGCCGGTGTTGGGGCCGGTATCGCCGTCGAAGATCGTCTTGTGATCCTCGGTGGCGGGTAGCACCTCGAGCCGGGTGCCATCGGTCAGCGCCAGCACGCTGACCTCGCGGCCGATGATCCGCTTCTCGATGATCACGCGGGTCCCGGCATCGCCGAACCGCCGCGCCTCGAGCATGTCGCGCGCCGCGGCGCGGGCCTCCGCCGCATCGCTCGCCACCACCACACCCTTCCCTGCGGCGAGGCCGTCGACCTTGACCACGACGTGCCCGATCCGTTCGATCGCCGCATCCGCCTCGGCGACGGTGGTGACCACGGCGAACGGCGCGGTGGGGATCTTGTGTCGGGCGAAGAACTCCTTGCTGAACGCCTTGCTGCCCTCGAGCTGTGCGCCGGCGGCACCGGGCCCGAACGTCGGGATCCCCTGCGCGCGGAGGTCGTCAGCGAGCCCTGCCACCAGCGGCGCCTCGGGGCCCACGACCACGAGATCGACGACCTCGCTCACCGCGACCTCGACGAGGCGCGTGTGGGCATCGATCGACACCGGCAGGCAGCGCGCGTGGGCCGCAATCCCGGGGTTCCCCGGGGCCGCGATCACCTCGTGCCCACCCTGCGCCAGGCGATAGACCAGCGCGTGCTCGCGGCCACCACCACCGACGACGAGGATCTTCATCGGACGAATCTAGCCGCGTTGTCCAGGCCTTCCAAGCCCGCGGAGCGTGTGGCGCGGCAGCGGATCCGTGCGCGAAGGGTTGCGTGTCAGCGCCACCGCACTACGCTCCGGGCGTGCTACCGGTGCGGCGGCAGCTCGGGCTGGCGGGGATCGCGGCCCCGCTCGCGGCGCGTCACCTGAAGCTGCGGAGCGCCGCATGGCTGGTCGCGTATCTCGCCGCCGCCGCCGGGATCCTCGGGATCGTCGCGTACCTCGTGATCTCGAACCAGGATCGCATGGTCGATTCGGTGCTCGCGTACGTGCTGCCGGCCGACTGGAAGGTCGCCGCGAAGTTCCTCGTCAAGAAGGTGTTCGCTGCGCAGGAACAAGCGGTGATCACCAATGCGGCGCTCTCGATGAGCCTCATGATCGTGACGATCACGCTGTTCCCACTCAAGGAGAAGGTCTCGGCGACCCTCGAGGAGGACGCCAAGCTCCTCGACGAACCGTTCGACGAGCACCCGCTGTGGTTCGAGGCGTGGGAGGAGATCAAGCTGTTCCTCGGGATGCTCGCCGCGCAGGGCACGATCTTCTGGATCGGGTACTCGAACGATCCTGCGCGGCGGAACCTCGCGCTGGTGCTGAGTTACCTGGTGCTGTTCGCCTCGGTCGGGCTCGACTTCCTGTCGCCCGTGCTGCAGCGCCACCGCCAGCGCTATTCGATCATGATGAAGTCGTTCGCGGCGAACGCGATCCTGACGCTCGGGTTCGGCGCCCTGTTCGCGCTCCCCGCGATCGTCACGGCGCGCGTGGTCGCCAACCACACAGCCTGGAGCGCGGGCACGCAGCTCGCCTTCTCGTTCGGCGCTCAGGTCATCGGCATCGCGTTCGCGGCGATCGGCGGCACCGTGGCGGGCGCCCCGCTCCTCGCCGATGCGAAGACGCGGACGCGCAGTCACCTCGCCGCCCGGATCGGCATCTGGGTCCTCCTCGTCGGCCTCCTCGCGTGGAACGGCTACCGGTTCGGGATGATCGGCCGCTCGCTCCACCACAAGAGCCAGGTCCTGAAGTGCGAGTACAAAGTCGCGTGGGCGAGCTTCTCCGCCGATGTCCCCAGCGCCTTCGAGCTCGCCACCGCGATCCGCTCGAACTCGATCACCGTGGGCGTTCACTTCGATGTCGAGATCCGAAACCCGACCGACATCGCGCTCGAGATCGAGGACAACCGCCTCGAGATCAAGCAGCACGGTCAGCTGGTCGCCGAGACCCAGCTCCCACGCGTCCGCGTCCTGCCCGGCGCCACGGAGCGGGTCACCGTGAAGCTGCCGCTCACCATCAAACCGTCGCAAGCCCTCCGGATCCGCGAGCTCCTGACGACCAAGGACTGGTCGCTGACCCTGTGGCTCCACATCGATGACGGCTTCGACTTCCCGGTCTACCTCGTGCCCTGAGTTGGCCCTGAGTTGGGGACGGTTTCAACTTGAGCAACTTGCGGTTCGCAACCTCTTGAATCCACGTGGACTGCGGCCCCAACCTGTCCGGAAGCCGGACAAGTCAGCGAACGTTGAGCTGCCTCGACGGGACTACAGGAACTTGCCGATCGCACGTTGCGCAAGTTGAAACCGTCCCCGAACGCCGTCCGTCCCCGAACGCCGTCCCCGAACGCCCCCGAACGCCCCCGGGAGAACGGCAACTTGCGGATCGCAAGTTGGGCAAGTTGAAACCGTCCCCTAATGCCGCCTAATGCCGGAAGTGGCGCATGCCCGTGAACAGCATCGCGAGCCCGTGCTCGTTTGCCGCGCCCACGACCTCTTCATCTCGGACCGAGCCGCCGGGTTGCACGACGGCCACGGCCCCTGCGGCGGCGAGGACGTCCACACCGTCGCGGAAAGGGAAGAAGGCATCGGACGCCACGACGGCGCCCTTCAGCGCCTCGCCGGCCTTGCGCTCGCAGATCCGCACCGAATCGACCCGGCTCATCTGACCCGCGCCGATCGCCACGGTGACGCCGCCCTTGGCGAACACGATCGCGTTGGACTTGACGTGCTTGGCCACCCGCCACGCGAAGGCGAGGTCGGCGCGCTCGGCGTCCGTGGGCCCACGCGTGGTGGCGACCTTGGCGCCGTCGAGATCGACCATCCCGTGGTCGACGCTCTGCACGAGGGCGCCACCGGCGATCGTCCGCACGGACCATGCGACCTCACCCGTCGGCGCTCGCCAGTCGCCGCCGGCCGCGACGAGGCGAAGGTTCTTCTTGCTCGCGAGGATGTCGCGCGCCGCGGCCGAGTACCCGGGCGCGACCACGCACTCGAGGAAGGTCTCGACGAGGAGGTTGGCGAGCGGCGCGTCGACCTCCCGGTTGACCGCCACGATCCCGCCGAACGCCGAGGTCGCATCCGCCTCGCGGGCCCGCTTGTAGGCGGTGGCGATGTCACCATCGGTCGCGACGCCGCACGGGTTGTTGTGCTTGACCACGATCGCGGCGGGCGCAGAGAACTCGAGGCAGAGCCCGAGGGCGGCATCGAGATCGAGGATGTTGTTGTACGAGAGCTGCTTGCCGCCGAGGACCTCGGCGGTCGCGGTCGTCGGGCGCAGGCTCGAGGTGCGCGACAGCGGCGAGCGCGCGTCGGCGTAGAACGCGGCGCTCTGGTGCGGGTTCTCGCCGTACCGCAGCTCGTACAGCCGTCGCCACTGGAGCGACAGCACGTCGGGCAGCTCCCGGCGCGGTGGGACCTGAGCGCGGGCGTCGGCCGCCGCGTCCTCGATCGAGGACAGGTACGCCGCGATCGCGGCGTCATAGGCCGCCGTGTGCGCGAACGCCTTGCGCGCGAGCGCGAACCGCTGACCGGCCGTCAGCTCGCCCCCGCTCTGCAGCGCGGCGAGGATGATCGGGTAGTCGCTCGGCTCGACGACGACGGTCACGCGCTCGTGGTTCTTGGCCGCGGAGCGCAGCATCGAAGGCCCACCGATGTCGATGTTCTCGACCGCCTCCTCGAGCGTGGTGGTGCTCTTTGCGATCGTCGCCTCGAACGGGTAGAGGTTGACCACCACGAGATCGATCGGCGGGATGCCGTTGGCCGCCATCTCCTGCTGATGTGGACCGGTGTCGCGACCGAGGAGGCCGCCGTGGATCCGCGGATGCAGCGTCTTCACGCGACCATCGAGGATCTCTGGAGCGCCCGTGTGCTCCGACACTTGCTTCACCGGGACGCCCGCGGCCGCGAGCGCCGCGGCGGTACCGCCGGTCGACAGGATCTCGACACCTTTGCCCGCGAGGGCCTTGGCCAGCTCGACGACACCCTGCTTGTCCGAGACCGAGATCAACGCGCGTCGGATCATGGGCCGCGTTTACCACGAGCAGAACATCCGCGACAGGAGCGGGGCCCTCGTCGCAGCTCTCGTGTTGGCGACCGCGGAGCGGCCGCTCAGTTCTGGTTCGCGGCCTTGGCCGCGAGCAGCTCCGCACCCAGCTCGTCCGGAGACGGCGAACCCATCTTCAGCTTGAGCAGGCCGCGAACCTCGACCTGGCGGATCCGCTCCCGCGTCAGGTTCATGATCTCACCGACCTCCTCGAGCGTGATCCCGCCGCGCTCGGCGACATCGAGCGCGCAGGTGTGCTTGAGCTCCCACGGCTCGAGGTCGGGGAAGTTGATCTTGATCGACCCGGTCTCCGGGTTGATGTCGAGATAGAGGTGGTGCTTGCACGCGACCCACGGGCACGGGCGCATCTCCTCCTTGCACTCGGAGCGATTCGTCGGACGCGCGATGTCCACCGGCGGGTACATCAGCGCCCCGACGCGCAGCTCCTCGCGGGTCAGCCGCTTCATCGCGATCGTCTTGCTCCGCGGACGCGTGCGCCGGCGGCGACGCCGGATCTTCCGGCTGACCTCCGGAGCCTCGCCGTCCACGCTCACCTCGTCGCCAGCATCCGCCAGCTCGCCCTCGCCGCCCTCGCCCTCGCTCTCGTCACCCTCGGTGGCGAGCTCCTCGTGGAGATCCTCGTCGTTCGTGTTGTCGTCGCTCATAGAAGTCTCCTTGCTGGCGGTTAGAGAAGGTCCTCGGCGCCCCCCGCGGCGCCGGCAAGACGGAGGCTGTTCGTGCGTGGCGCCGCGATCCGGCGCGTGAGGTCCTCGAGACGCTTGACGAGGTCGTCACCGTCGCGCCGGATCTCGGAGAGCTCGCGGTCGAGCTCCTTACGTGGCTTGGACTCGAGGTGGGCGACGTCCGCGGTGAGGCGGGTGCCGAGCTCGGCGAGGTGTTCGGCGACGCCCTCGACGAGATCCGTGTAGAGCAGGAACTGCCCCTGGATCTCCTCGATGGTGTAGCCATCGGCCATCAGCGCCTTGACGCTGTTGATCCGGCGGATCGTCTTGGCCGGGTACACCCCCAGCGAGCCGCGGTGCTTGCCCTTGCGGCCGACCCGGCGACTACGCGGCAGGAGGCCCTGCTGGACGTACTTACGGAAGCTCGCCTCGGAGAACTTGATCCCCCGGCTCGTGAACACGTCCACGATCTGGACGGCAGTGATGCCCTCGACGTAGGTGCCTTCGATCGCGCGGAGCTCCTCGTCCTTCAGGAGCTGGTGCCGCGACAGCGGCGCGCCAGCGGTCGCGCCTGGCGACTCGTCGTCCTTGCGCTGCGCGACGTCCGCGAGGACCGGCCGCCGATGCGCGCGGAACGGCACGACGTTCCCCGTCGGAGTCGCGTGCGGTGCCCACTCTTGAAAGCGCGAAGACAACAGAGTTCCCCCAACGGCTGATGAACAGGACGCACGCGTGGTGTTCGCACCGCCGACGCCCTGCTCCCTCGAGCAGCGCGTTAGCCGTTCCGTGTGCGAGACCCCCTGCGGTCGTTATCTACCTTCGAGGGACGTTGGAGCGTCCATAGTCCGACGAGGTATCGTCACAATATTCGTGTGAATGGATTCGGTCAACAAGACCGCTACGACAATAGGCAAGTTTTTACCTGGGTGCGTGTTCAGGTCCGGATTGACCTCCGCACCTCGCCTTCGTCGCCGTGCACGCGTACGTTCGCGTCGATGCGGCGCGTGCCCAAGGTGATCGCCGGCGTCGCCGTGCTCGTCGTCGCCAGTCTCGGTACTTCACGATTCCTCGTCGGAGAATCGGCGGCCGAGCTCGAGAATCAGGTGTTCACGTCGCGCACGGATCGGATCCGGCTCGTGGTGCCTCGCGGCTGGCGCGCGACCGATCAGCCGAGCTACCCGGGCCTCGCCCTGTGGATGATGCGCAGCCAGCCGGCCGGTCAGATCGTGCTGACGTCGGAGGCGTTCACGCGCGAGCTGTACTGCTCGTGGCCGATCGCCTGCCGGAGCAGCCACGAGACCACGGCCTCAAAGTACGCCTGTGCCCTCCGCGGCAAGCTCACCGCACAGCGGATGCGCGTGGGTCCGGTCCAGGCCGGCCCCAAGGACAATGAGGCCTCGGGACTACCGTCGGTGTGGTTCGAGTACGACGACGGCAAGAAGTTCCTGCGCCAGGCCGTCGCCCTCGGAGCCTCCGATCGCGCCGTCAGCCTGGTGCTGTCCGCGCCGTCCAATGAAGCGCGCGCCGCCCACGTCCGCGCGTTCGAGCAGGCCCTCCGCACGCTCCGCACGATCAGCGCCGAGGAGGTGGCCGCGACGTCAACGATCGACGCCGGGGTGGTACCGCTCGACGGCCCGATCGCCGATGGGGGCGCCGCCGGCGAGCCGATCACCCGCGATGCGGGGCCCGCCGCCGCCTTCGAGTCCGCTCCGGCACCGCGCGAAGCACCGGTCGGGCCCTGCCCGTAGGCGCCGCGCCGATCGGACCCGCCCCGTCGGTGTCAGCGCCAGATCCGCAGAGACGCGTCGACCCGGAGCCGGCGGCCCAGCGATCCGAGCTCGGTCGCCGTCGCGGCCCTGCTGGTCGCGGCCCTGCCCGTCGTCACCGCCACCGCCGCCCCCGCGCCGACATGCGCGGCGTCGCCGATCAGGGCCGCGATCGCCTCGGGGAGCACACCCCCGCGGGCGTCCTCTGCGGCGCGCTCGGCGTAGAGCTCCATCGGCCCGATGTCGACGCACCCGAACGTCCGATCGCGATCGGCGCAGTACACGCGCACGTGCAGGTGATCGTCGTGCCGCGCGCTATCGCCGGGCTGCTTCAGCGTCTTGCGGGCGCGAGCGATCAGCGCCTCCGGCTCACCGATCTGCGTCGCGTGCGCGAGGAGCTTCGCGGCGATCGGCTCGTACATGAATACCCATTGCACGCGCGCCTCCGGTGCGGTCACGAGGTCTTTCACCAGGAGCCAGGTCCGCGGGATGTCCACGGTGATCCCGCTGCCATCCTTGGCCGTCGCGGTGGTGTCGAACACCCGCATCGCATCGGCCTCCCACGGCTTCCCGTCGGGGCCACGCATGTAATAGACGAGGTCGGCATCGCGGCCGCTCTGGTGGGAGCGGTGCCACGCCCGCGCCGCGCCGCCGCCCTGAGAGGACAGGTCCGCGACCACGAGCTTCACGTCCTTGACCTGCCGAGACATCCGCCGCCCCACGCCGGTGATCAGATCGAGCAGCTCGTCGGTGCCGTACCTGTTGCCGCGCGTCCGCCAGATCGCCTGGGTCTTGTAGCCCTCACCGCTATCGGCGAGCCGATGGGCATCGACCAGGTAGCCATTGCTCGGCCTGCCAACGGACACACTCGTCCCGTCCGTGACGAGACCGAGCTCGGCACAACCAGCCAGCAGCACCATCACAGCGCAGAGCGAGCGCACCGCTCCAGTATGCATGGCGCGCCCGAAAACGCGAACACCCGCCGAAGCGGGTGTCCTGGTCGTCAAAAGCGCTGGACCTAGGTCTTGTCCTCGAACTCGGCGTCGATCACGTCGGACTCCTTGGGAGCGCCGCCGCCCGCCGCCGGGCCCCCCTCGCCACCGCCACTGCCGCCACCCTGCGCCGCGTCACCGGCACCGGCCTGCTTGTACATCGCCTCGGCGACCTTGTGCGCCGCGGCCTGGAGCTTCTCGAACGCCGCGCGCAGCTCGTCCGGCGAGCCACCGTCACGGTTCTTCTCGAGCACCGCCTCGGCGTCCTTCAACGCCTCCTCGATCATCATCTTGTCCGTGCCCTCGAGCTTGGCCTCGTTCTCCTTGACCAGCTTCTGGGTGCCGTAGACCAGCGTGTCGAGCTGGTTGCGGGCCTCGATCGAATCCTTGCGCTGCTTGTCCTCTTCCTCGTGCTTCTCGGCGTCTTCGACAGCGCGCTTGATGTCCGCATCCGACAGACCACTCGAGGCCTCGATCCGGATCGTGCGCTCCGCGTTCGTCGCCTTGTCCTTCGCGGCGACGTTGAGGATGCCGTTCGCGTCGATGTCGAAGGTCACCTCGATCTGCGGCACGCCGCGCGGCGCCGGGGGGATGCCGGTGAGCTGGAACTTGCCGAGGGTCTTGTTGTCCTTCGCCATCGGGCGCTCGCCCTGCGAGACATGGACCTCGACCGACGTCTGATTGTCGGCCGCCGTCGAGAACGTCTCGCTCTTGCGCGTGGGGATCGTGGTGTTGCGCGGGATCAGCACGGTGGCGACACCGCCGAGCGTCTCGATCGCGAGCGACAGCGGCGTGACGTCGAGGAGGAGGATGTCCTTGACGTCGCCCGAGAGGACGCCGCCCTGGACCGCCGCACCGAGCGCGACGACCTCATCCGGGTTCACCGAGCGGTTCGGCTCCCTGCCGAAGAATTCTTTGACCCTCGCCTGCACCATCGGGATGCGGGTCGAGCCGCCGACGAGCACGACCTCGTGGATGTCGCTGATCTTCTTGCCGGCGTCCGCGAGCGCCTTCTTGCAGGGCTCCATCGCGCGAGCGACGATGTCCTCGATCATCTGCTCGAACTTGCTGCGCGCGAGCTTCTTCAGGAGGTGCTTGGGGCCGGTGCCGTCGGCGGTGAGGTACGGGAGGTTGACCTCCGTCTCCTGCACGGACGACAGCTCGATCTTCGCCTTCTCCGAGGCCTCCTTGAGGCGCTGGAGGACCATCTTGTCCTTGCTGACGTCGATGCCGGTGTCCTTCTTGAACTCG